>NZ_FQZM01000062.1 GCF_900142025.1 Desulfofundulus thermosubterraneus DSM 16057
GCCGACTCTTCGTCTTCCGGCGTTATGCGTAAAATATTTACAAGTTTACTTTTTCGCAGGCTCTGCCCATATGTAACCGCCACGCGGTGACCAAAATTATATCGCAGAATGGTCATCAATTCATCAAAAATAAAATTCGTCGTCACAAGAGAAAGCGGGGGGTTCTCCAGGAACTGGACCGCTTCACAATGATGGGGGTCGTCTGCGTAGGCGTGAGCGTAAAAAAAGCTGGTATCCACAAAAATCTGCCGCAACATATCACGTCCTGTAAAGAGCTTCATCTAAACTTTCGCTGATCAAGTTTTTGAGTAATGGCTCACGGGCGATCCCTGCTACTTCGAGAAGAGGTTCCTTTGCGTTTTGTCCGCTTTTATTTGCCTTGCTGGCAATGAGTTCCCGTAAAACGGCTGATATGGAGCGGCCCTGCCGGGAGGCCAGTTCACGCAGGAACTGGTACTGCCACTCTTCCACTACCACCTGCATGCGCCTCATACAAGCATCACCTTAAGCTATAGTTATTACACACTTGATTTTATACATTACACAACTGTTGTCAAGTAAGAAATGGACGGTGCCAGGCACTTAACTTATTAATGAAACAGCAGCCGGCCCTCTATGAAAGTGCCCTGGTCAGCGCCTTCATCCGGGCGCACAAGCCCCTGTACTCACCCAAAAAGTATGGTAAAATAATAAAGCATCAAAATCTCATCAACTGTAGCAGGGGTGTTTTTTTTATGCGTATTGGTCGTTTTCATTACAGGGGAGAAATTTTCTACGGCATAGTTGAAGGTGAGATGGTTTTACCGGTGGCCGATCCCTTTCAATCTTTGGAACCGGTATCCGGGCGGCAGTTTGCCCTGCCGGAGCTGGACCTGCTGGCTCCCTGCCTGCCCACCAAGGCGGTGTGTGTGGGGCTCAATTACCGGGACCACGCCCTGGAGCTGGGCATGGCCCTGCCGGAGGAGCCGGTTCTTTTTTTAAAGCCATCCACCGCCGTAATCGGTCCCGGGGAACCCATTGTTTACCCGGCTATGAGCCGGCAGGTGGACTACGAGGCCGAACTGGCGGTAGTGATCAAGAAAAGGGCGCGGCAGGTGCGGGAAGAAGAGGCTGGAGACCACATTCTAGGTTACACCTGTGCCAATGACGTTACCGCCCGGGACCTCCAGAAAAAGGACGGGCAGTGGACCCGGGCCAAATCATTTGATTCCTTTCTGCCCCTGGGCCCCTATATCGTCACCGGCCTGAACCCGGGGGACAGGGAAGTTTCGCTCTACCTCAACGGGGAGCGAAAACAGCATTCCTCCACGGCCCAGCTGATCTTTCCAGTATACCGGCTGGTCAGCTTTATCTCCCGCATCATGACTCTTCTGCCTGGAGATGTCATCCTTACCGGTACTCCCGCCGGGGTGGGGCCCGTGCAGCCGGGCGATCATGTGGAAGTGGTTGTATCCGGCATCGGCCGGCTGGCCAACCCGGTGGTCCTGCAGGGGGGAACCGTTCCAATTTTTGCTTGACGTTCTCGGGACGGTGTGATAAAATTCCATCAACAATAACTGGATAGTCAAACAGGTGCCCCTGCTGGGGGAGAATAGGGAAGTCCGGACGCTTCGGCACTCAGGTTATCGGCTGGATTGGGCTGGAGTTGCGACTGGAAATCTTCGCAGCTTCACCGCGTGGAGATTGCCGGTGCCAGAGGCGGAAACGGCGCGGTCCCGCCACTGTAGTCGGGGAGCTTGTCCCGGTCACTGGCCCAGCACTCACTGGGTTACATCCAATGGCACGCTTGTTCAGCAGATGAGTGCTAGCCGGGAAGGCCGGGATAAAAAGCGATGATCCGTTAGCCAGGAGACCTGCCTGTTTGAGAGGATGGCTGCTCTCGCGCGAAAGGGCGGTCGTGTGCGGAGGATGATGGTAAAGTCCTCAGCCAGGTAAAGTTTTGGCTGGGGACTTTTTATTTTACTTCCATGGAGGTGGGTCGAAAATGCCAACGCAAATGGCCAGGGCCCTGGCCGGAGAGATTACCCCGGAAATGAAAAGGGTGGCCGGGCGGGAGGGGTTGGATCCGGAGTTCGTCCGCCGGGGAGTGGCGGAAGGCACCATCGTCATACCCCGCAATCGCATAAGAAAGAACATTGATCCCGTGGGCATCGGAGCTGGCCTTGCTGTGAAGGTAAGCGCCAGTGTGGGCCTGGCGGGGGAAGGGGACACCATCGAGGGCGAGGTGGCCAAGGTGCGCGCCGCCGTAGAGGCCGGGACTGACGCGATCATGGATTTGAGCGTGTGCGGGGATATTGACGGCGCCCGGCGGGCCGTGCTGGCCGCAACCACTACACCCGTGGGCACCCTGCCCGTATACCAGGCCCTGGCCGAAGCCCGGGAGAAGTACGGGGCGGCGGTCAAAATGAAGGTGGACGAAATGTTCGAGGTCATCGAGCGGCAGGCCGCCGACGGGGTGGATTTTCTAGCCCTGCACTGCGCCACCACCTGGCAGACCCTGCGGGCGGCCGGAAAGCACCGCCGCATCGATTACCTGGTCAGTCACGGGGGCAGCCACTTAATGGGCTGGATGATTTATAACCAGAAGGAAAACCCCCTTTACGAACATTTCGACCGGCTGCTGGAGATCTGCCGCCGCTACGATGTCGTTTTAAGCCTGGCCGACGGATGGCGTCCCGGTTGCCTGGCCGATTCCCTGGACGCGGCCCAGGTGCAGGAGCTGGTGGTGCTGGGGGAACTGGTGGCCCGGGCCCGGCAACAGCAGGTGCAGGTGATGGTCAAAGGGCCGGGGCACGTTCCCCTGGGGCACCTGAAGGCTACCGTGCAACTGGAAAAGCAGCTCTGCCACGGGGCGCCCTATTTTGTCTTCGGCCCGGTGGTTACGGACATCGCACCGGGATACGACCACATCACGGCGGCCATCGGCGGGGCCCTGGCGGCCTGGGCGGGAGCGGAGTTTCTCTGCTATGTCACTGCCGCGGAGCACCTGGGGTTGCCCGGTGTTGAGCAGGTGCGGGAAGGGGTCGTTGCTGCTCGCATTGCCGCCCACGCCGCCGACGTGGCCAGGGAGCCCCGGGCGGCACAGTGGGACCTGGAAATGTCCCGGGCACGCAAGGCCCTGGACTGGGACAGGCAAATCGAACTGGCCCTCGACCCCGGCCGGGCCGGTGCCCTTCGCCGGGAGCGCAGCCGCGGTTCTCACCGGGCATGCGCCATGTGCGGCAAGTACTGCGCCATGCAAGTGGTAGGGGAATACCTGGGCAAAGAGCAGGGGGTGTGTTAACTATGACCCAGTTGTTGGCGGCCAGGGAGGGCCGCATCACTCCGGAGATGGTGGAGGTGGCCCGGCAGGAGGGAGTGGACCCGGAATTTATCCGGGCCGGGGTGGCTGCCGGTACCATCGTCATCCCAAAAAACAGGTTGCGGAAAGGAGTCCGGACCTGCGCCATCGGGCGGGGCCTGCGGACCAAGGTGAATGCCCTCATTGGCACCTCCAGCGACCGGGACGACCCGGAGATGGAGGCCCGCAAAATCGAGGTGGCCATTTCCGCCGGAGCAGATGCCATTATGGACCTCTCCACCGGGGGGGACATCGACGGCATGCGCCGCGTCAGCCTGGAAAGGTCCACGGTTCCCGTGGGAAGCGTGCCCATCTACCAGGCGGGCATCGAGGCCATTGAGAAGAGGGGCGGCATTGTGGCCATGACTCCGGAGGATATGTTTGAAGCCATAGAGAAGCAGGCGGCTGCAGGCATTGATTTTATGGCCATTCACTGTGCCCTGAATTTTGAAGTGGTCGAGCGCCTGCAGAAAACCGGACGGGTAACGGATATCGTCAGCCGGGGCGGCGCCTTCCTCACCGGCTGGATGCTGCACAACAGGCAAGAAAATCCCCTCTACGAGGACTTTGACCGGGTGTTGGACATCCTGCGGAAATACGACGTCACCTTGAGCCTGGGCGATGCCATCCGCCCCGGGTGCATTGCCGATTCCCTGGACGGCTCCCAGATCCAGGGCTTGCTGGTGGCCGGGGAACTGGTGGCCCGCGCCAGGGAAAGGGGAGTGCAGGTGATGGTGGAAGGGCCGGGGCACGTACCCATCCACCACGTGGAAACCACCATGCTTTTGCAAAAGCAGCTTTGCCACCAGGCTCCCTATTTTGTCCTGGGCACCCTGGCCATTGACGTGGCCCCGGGGTACGACCATATCACCGCGGCCATCGGCGGCGCCCTGGCCGGGGCTTCCGGGGCGGACTTCATCTGCTACGTGACGCCGGCGGAGCACCTGGGATTACCCACGGAAGAGGACGTTCGGGTAGGGGTGATGGCCGCCCGCATTGCCGCCCACGCCGCCGACATTGCCAAAGGCGTAAAGGGCGCCTGGGAGTGGGATTTGAAAATGGCCCGGGCCCGGGCTTCCCTGGACCGGGAGGCCGTGGCCAGCCTGGCCATAGATCCGGCCCTGGTGCGCTGTTACCTTGAGAAGGAAAAAGAGGAACTGTGCAGCGCCTGCGGCGATGCATGCGCCCTGCGGCTGGTGGCGGAATATTTTCAGCAGTGATTCCACTCCACCATTATTGAAGGTGGCAGGTGCATGTTTACAAGGGACACGCGTTCTTCCTCAAATGGCTGGTATATACTGGACATCTGCCGCGGCCACTGGGCGGCCCATGCACTCTTTACCGCCGTGGACCTGGGCCTTTTCGATGTCCTGGCTCAGGGCGCCCAAACTCCCGCCCGGGTGGCCGCGGTCCTGGGCACTCACCCGGAAGCCACCGCCCGCCTGCTGGTTGTCCTGGAGGGCCTGGGGCTGGTGGAAAGGGAAGGCGAGTTGTGGCGCAACGCTCCCCTGGCCGCCCGCTACCTGGTGCGGGGAAGGGATGCCTACCTGGGCCATGCGGTGCACCACTTTGCCAACCTGGCTGAAGGGTGGTCCCGGCTGGGCGAGGCCGTGCGCACCGGCCGCCCGGTGGGTTTCGAGCCCGTGGAACGGGCGAACTACGACGAGCGCCTGCGGGATTACATCCTGGCCATGCGGGATCAGGCCCGGCTCAAGGTGGAGCAACTAGCCGCCGCCCTGGATTTAAGCGGTTGCGAACATATACTGGATCTGGGGGGCGGGCCCGGGGTGTATTCCGTGGCCCTGTTAAAGAAAGATCCCCGGGCCCGGGCCACCATCCTGGACCTGGCCCCCACCCTGAAGATCACCCGGGAATTGATTGAAGCGGCGGGAATGCTGGATCGGGTGGAACTGCGTGCCGGGGATTTCACCAAGGATGAATTGGGCGAAGGGGTTTACGACCTGGTGCTGGCCTCCAATGTGGTGCATATTTATGATGCGGACACCAACCGGCAGCTTATGCGCCGGGTCTTCCGGGCCCTGCGCCCGGGCGGACAGGTGGTAATTCATGATTACGTCCTGGCTGAAGAGCCCTCCCTGGAAGCCGCCCTCTTTGACCTGAACATGCTGGTGGGCACCCTTACCGGCAGGGTGTACAGCGTTCAGGAAATGGGCAGCTGGCTGGGGGATGCCGGTTTTGAGGATGTGACTTACCACCCCCTGACCGCGGGCAGCGGGTTGTTAAAGGGGAGAAAATGGACTGACAAATAGAAGGGAGGAGGAGCCCTTGACGGGATCTTTTAACAACAGGGGCGGGCCCGTTACCGGGCCGGCTGAAGCCGTGGAGCATCTTTGCCGGGTGGCCCGGGAAGCCGGCGCAACGGAAGCCAGGGTGATAGATGTCAAAACGGTGGCCGTAGCTCCCTGGGTGCGCTGGAAATGCCGGTACGGCTGCCCCGGCTACGGCAGGAGCCTTACCTGCCCTCCCTTCAGCCCCCGGCCCGAGGAGACGGAAAAAGTGCTGGGGTGTTACCGTACGGGCCTCCTCTTTCTGGCCCCGGCATCCTGGCTGGTGCGTTACCTGGCCTCACATCTTGAACATCTGGCCTTCCGGGCCGGTTATTACAAGGCCTTTGGGCTGGGGGCGGGGCCGTGCGGCTTGTGTGAAGAGTGCAATACCGGGGGGTCGTGCCACCGCCCCGGCGAGGCCCGCCCTTCCCTGGAGGCCTGCGGCATCGACGTCTTCCAGACGTTACGTAACAACGGTCTGAATTTAACCCTGGCCCGGGAACCGGACGAACCCTGCTCCCGGGTGGGGCTGGTGCTCTTGGAGTAAAAATCGCCTTGTTAACTGCAAAGACAGCGACGAGGCACAGCCGTTACCCGTACGAAAAAACTGTGAGTGAAAATGGCTGCTGAACATTACCCTTATCATTATTTCCCGGCGAGGTGACTTGTCATGCGGGTTTTACTCCTCAACCCACCCCTGCTGACCGATCCTTATACCGATGACCTGGTGGTCAACGCTCCCCTGTCGGCCTGCCTGCTCACCGGTTACGCCGGGGCCTGTTTAAAGCAGGCCGGGTGGGACGTAACCGTTCTGGATGCGGACCTGGCCGGGCTGGACGTGGCTCAAACCAGGGAGCAGCTGCTGGCCCGGGACTTTGATTTGCTGGGTGTGCACTTAAAATTCCTGTGGGGACGGACGGCGGAGATAATGGCCCTGCTGCAGGAGGTCAAGCGGGAAAAACCCCGCATCCACCTCAACCTCTACGGCCACTACCCCACCTTTGCCTGGGAACCGCTGTTGCGGCAGTTTCCCTTTGTGGATTCAGTGGTTTTGGGCGAACCGGAGTTCACCCTCACGGATCTGGTCCGCCGGCTGGCAGGCAGGGACGAAGGGCTCTGGCAAGACATTGCAGGGCTGGCCGTGAACGGCGAAGGGGGGCCGGTGCAAAATCCCCCGCGCTGTGCCATCACCGACCTGGATGCCCTGCCCTTCCCCCTGCGGCCTTCTCCGGAGCTGGCCGCCCGGCGCAACATGCACAACTACATCCTGGGCAGCCGCGGCTGTTTTGGCCGCTGTACCTTTTGCTACCTTAATGCCTTTTACGGTCCCGGCACGGTCTGGCGGGGGCGCAACCCGGAAAATATCGTGGCTGAAATTGATGAGGTATACAAGGCCACCGGCAACCCCTCCTTTTACTTTGCCGATGCCAACTTTTTCGGCCCCGGTGAAAGGGGGCGGCACCGCGCCCTGGAACTGGCCCGGCTTTTGAAGCAGCGGGACTTCCCCCTGGTCTTTGGCCTGGAATGCCGGTCCTCCGATGTGGATGAGGAGGTGTTTGCCGGACTGGTGGAGGCCGGGTTGCGGGATGTGTTCCTGGGGGTGGAAAGCGGCGCCCAAAGCGCCCTGGACCGTTTTCAAAAGGGCACCACCGTGGCCCAAAATGAAAGGGCCATTACCGTCCTGCGCCGGCTGGGCATAAACATTGCACTGGGGTTTATCAACTTCGATCCGGGTACCACCCTGGAAGAGATAAGGGAGAACCTGAACTTTCTGCAGCGCATGGAGCTGCTGGATTGCCCCTCCACCACCGCCCACCTGTTTTTTCACCGCCAGGTCGTCCTGCGGGGAACCCCGGCCTACAACCAGATGCTGGCCCGGGGGCAGTTAAGGCCGGTTGGTTTCACCGCCCACGAGGGGGAGTACACCATCGTAGACCCCCGGGCGGAGGCGGTGGCCCGGGTGATGGGCCGGGTGTGCCGGCGGGTGTTGGAGATAACCGGAGGCGAGGACCTGTACACTGCCAGGGGGCCTAAGGTGAGCTGCTGCGGCGGGACGGGCAATGGAGGCTCCGGCGATAATTGGGGCCGTGGAAGTGCCACATCACCCTTCGTCGACCGGCAGATGATGTACCGGCGGTTAAATCTTTTCCTGCAGGACTTCCTTTCCCGGCTTCTGGATGCCGCCGGCAGGGGGGAACTGAACCTGGGTACGGTTGCCGGCTTTGTCGCGGCGGGGCAAACGGAAATAGAGGAGATCGTGAGAAACTCTTAGCAGGGCTGCCGGAAGGCAGCTTTTTCTCCGGTTACAGCCGGTGGCGGCACCGGCAGGGTCATATTATCTATGGACTAATTAAAGAATAAGAGTTAAATTAATTTATTATACATTAAATTTGCCCATGGTTTTTCATCTCAGAAAGAAGGCATGCTTTTTGGGTACATACCCGGAACCTGAAATAAATGCCGCCGTTCAAAGGAAGCCCCATATCCTGTTCATCAGCCTGGTCAATTTTTTGCTCAACTTTGCCGTGCAGGGTTCCCTTATCTTCATCCCCCTGCTGGGAGCCCAGTTGGGGGCCAGGGACTGGCAAATCGGCCTGGTGGGGGCATCTTACGGGGCGGCCTTTCTATTTTCTTCCCTGTTTTGCGGCTGGAAGTCCGATTCTTTGGGAAGGCTTTTATTTGTGCGCCTGGGGCTGGCCGCCAGCGGCCTGGCCTTTGCCGCCCAGGTACTGGCGCACAGCCTTACGGTGTTGATCCTGGTGCGCTCTGCCGTGGGTCTGGCCCTGGGAATTGCCACCGCGGCCTTGATTGCCTATGCCTTTGAGTCTGGTGCCGATATGGGCAAATATAGCTCCTACGGCTCCCTGGGCTGGATCTTCGGCGCTTTGGGGGCGGCGCTGTTGAAGGAATTCCACCTGCTCTTTATCACCAGTTCCGTCTGCTGCCTGGTGGCCCTGGTTCTATCGCTGGCCTTCAAGGAAAGAGCTGAGAAAAGGTGCAAAACCGGACCAAAGATGTGGCTGGTGATCAGGCGCAATTTCCAAATCTACCTGGCCGTGTTCCTGCGCCACCTGGGAGCCACGGCCGTCTGGATTATCCTGCCCCTGTACTTTTCATTGCTGGGCATAGACCGGTTCTGGATCGGTTTGCTCTGGGGGACTAATTTTGTCGTGCAGTTTGTGGTTATGCGCTTTTTGGAAAGGTTTGACGAAAATAAAGTCTTTGCCTTCGGCCAGCTGCTCTCCATCGGGGTATTTGCCGCCTATGCCTTTATCACCGCGCGGCCGGTCTTGTTTGCGGTGCAGGCCCTCCTGGGGGTGGCCTGGTCGTGTCTTTATGTGGGCGCCCTGCTTATTGTCCTGCGGAGCGGGGAAGAGAGGGGTACCGCCAGTGGTATCTTCCAGTCCACTTTAAACCTCTGTGGCGCCGTGGGCCCCTTCCTGGGCGGTCTGATCGCCGAGATTTGGGGGTACCAGGGAGTGATGCTTTTCGCCGCCGGGCTGGGGGTGGCCGGCCTGCTGGTGGCTGTACCGGCAGCCCGGGAGGTGCCCAGGCATTCAGCTTGATAATAAAATCCCATGGTTAAAAGACCCCGCCGGTCAAGTATGATAAGCACAGATGTTCTCTTGTTGACGTCACTGATTTTCGTGCATTCGATAATCGCCCACCTTCCACATGCTGCCAAAGCATAACTGGTTCTTGCCGGCAGGAACCGGTTATGCTATTATATTTTTAACTATAAGTGCAGAATGCTAATAGCTGAGGTGCGCTATTATGTGCAAGAACGATTGTTCCTGGAACTTAACGGCGGACCGGTTATTGCAGCCGGTACTGCTATTTCTGCTGCGTTTAAAGCCTTCCCATGGTTACGAACTCATCCAGAGGCTGGCGCAGCTGGATTTGCTGGAGGGGGAAGCGGATCCGGCCACAGTGTACCGCAATTTGCGCCGCATGGAGCAGGAAGGGCTGGTTATTTCCAGCTGGGAGGCTACGGGAACCGGACCGGCCCGCCGCAGGTACGCGGTCACGCCTAAAGGGGACGAGTTGCTGGATGCCTGGATGGTGGCCGTACGCAGGCAGAAGGAGAAGCTGGAGAAGTTTATCCAGCTTTATGAAAAAAACCAATATATGGGGAATACGCAGGGGGGTGAAAACTGTATATCAGAGGGATGATTGCCTTCCCTGGAGTTTTGACTGCCGGGTTGCTGTGGAGGTGTGTGTGAACAGTGTCACGAGCTCCCTTTCGTATCCTCCATGCCGGGGCCTTGCGGAGGCCTATGGGGGAGTGTGCGCAGGTTTTCAAGGAACACTACCCGGACCTTCCTGTGGAGCTGGAGTCGGCGGGATCCCGGGAATGTGCCACCCGCATCTATGACGGTGGCATATATGATGTGGTTGCCCTGGCCGATACGGCCGTATTTGCCCGCTGGCTGGTGCCCGATTACGTGGACTGCTATTTTGTCTTTGCCACCGACCAAATTGTGGTGGCTTTTGATCGCTTTTCCCGGGGCAGTGAGGAAATCACCCGGGACAACTGGATAGATGTGCTCCTTTCCCCGGGGGTGATCTACGGCCGTTCCAACCACAACCTGGATCCCTGCGGCTACCGGACACTGATGGTCTGGCAACTGGCGGAGAAGTTTTACGGCCGGCCGGGACTTTATGAAGCCTTGCAGGACAGCTGTTCCAGGATATATCCCAAATCCATCGATTTGGCCGGGGCGCTGGTGGAAGGAAGGGTGGACTACGCATTTTTGTACTCCTCCGTAGTCCGCCAGCTGGGCTTGTACCAGGTCAACCTGCCCTCCCGGATCAATCTTTCCAACCCCGCCCTGGCCGGTTACTATGCCACGGCCAGCGTCATTCTGGAGGGCAGGAGGCCGGGGGAAAGGGTTCTGCTTACCGGTGCGCCCATCGAGTTTGCCGTGGCGGTACCCCGCAATGCCCGCTATCCCGTGGAGGCTCAATGGTTTGTAGAGTTCATTACCGGGGTGGAGGGCCAGCAGATCCTGGAGGGCTGCGGGCTTATTCCCTGTTAGCTGGGGAGGTTTAAATTAATCATGGTATTCAGTTGATTGACATTTTTCTACCGCCGGGCCGATGTTAACTATTGCTTAAATTATAGAAGGAGGTCTTCTTATGCATTTCCCCGTGTCTGGAGTCGATGTTTTCCCCCTTGTACCCCCGCTGGTAGCTTTTCTGGTTTCTTCGATTACGGCCTCGGCCGGGGTGTCCGGAGCCTTTTTGCTCCTGCCTTTTATGGTCAGCGCCCTCGGGTTTACCACTCCTGCCGTTAGTCCCACCAACCTGATCTACAACATTGTGGCCATCCCCGGGGGGCTGGCCCGTTACATAAGGGAGGGGCGCATGGCCTGGCCCCTGACCTGGGTGGTGATTATCGCTACATTGCCGGGAGTTTTCGTGGGTGCCTGGATCCGCATCCGGTACCTGCCCGACCCGAAGGCCTTTAAACTCTTTGTGGGTCTGGTTTTGCTCTACCTGGGCGTGCGGTTGTTATACGAAACCACCGGCCGTTACCTGAAGAGCAAAGAGCAGACCAAAAACCTGGAAAAGAAGTTCCGGGAGCGGGTGCAGCTAATCAAAGGCGAATCGGCAGGCCGCATTGCTGCGGGCCTGCCCCCGGATGCGGTGGTCAAAACCCGCTCGGTATCCCTGCGCAAAATCGAATATGATTTCTGGGGGGAAACCTTCTCCTTCAGCACCCCGGTTGTTTTTACCCTGGCCCTGGTGGTCGGTCTGATCGGCGGTATCTACGGCATCGGCGGGGGAGCCATCATTGCCCCTTTTGTGGTCTCCATTCTGGGCCTGCCCGTATATACCGTTGCAGGGGCCGCACTGGCCGGCACTTTTCTCACCTCCATTGCCGGGGTTATCGTTTACCACCTCCTGTCCCTTACTGCAGTAGGGGCCCAGGCCAGCGTCTCTCCCGACTGGTTGCTGGGAGCGCTTTTTGGCGTAGGTGGCCTGCTGGGTACCTATTTTGGAGCCTATCTCCAAAAGTATTTGCCCGACCGGCTGATCCGGGGAATCCTGGGCTCTCTGGTCACCTTCCTGGCGGTGAGTTACATACTGCAGTATTTCATTTAGAAAATGTCGCCCATTTTTCATTGAAAAGTAGAAGCCGTCATGTTACCATGAGCTCAGAATGGATAGACCCGCTTGAAAATACACTCCGGCTTTATCCTTAAAGGGGGACAGTGGTGATGGGCAGTGAAAATTTGATCCTGCGCATCGAGGGAATCCGTTCCGAGGATGACCGGTTGGAAGTAAAAAAGATTCTGGAAAGTATAAACGGTGTCAGCTGGGTTTGCGTGGACGGTACAGCCGGCACCGCGGTGGTTGTATTCGATCCCGATCACACTCCCCAGGATGAGCTGATTAATGCGGTGATGGAAGCCGGGTATACGGTGAAGCGGTTTTTTAATTGTTAAGGAAAGTATACTTTTTGGGGGGCTCTTATAGGGGTACCCAATGAGCCCATATTATGGTAATATTTAGACATGAGGTACTCGTCGAAAATTAAAGAAATACTGAAGTTAAAATGGCCTGAGTTTGAAGCGAAGTATTCAGCGGCTATCCGTGAATGCGAAAAGGAAGCTGTCACTAAGGTCCTTGGATGTGGGGACCCCCAAAACGGGTTTGCTGAATACTGGTGTTTAGATTGCGGGGGCAAAGAAAAAAAGATCGTTCCATTTACTTGCAAAAGCAGATTTTGTCCCTCATGTGGTAAGGTTTACACAGATAAATGGGTTGAAAAGATGTCAAAAGAGATG
>NZ_FQZM01000033.1 GCF_900142025.1 Desulfofundulus thermosubterraneus DSM 16057
CCGGCGTTTTGCCGTTACACCAGCCTGCCCGGAACCGGCTTACGAGCCTTGCCCTCCTCCAGCCAAGTTGGAGCAAATTCTATCTCTGCGGCAAGAACGCAAGGCTTCCCGCGGTTCCTCCATATCTTATCTGGGCCATATCTACCAACTGGTAGATAATAAAGGTTCTGTACTCCCCTTGCGCCCGGGAGCTAAAGTGGAAGTGCTTACCCACCTGGATGGTTCTTTAAGCGCACTATATGGAGGTAACCGCTACTTATTGCGGGAGCTTACACAGCCACCAAAGGTGATGGCTGAAAAGCCTAAGAAAGCCCCGGCAAGTAAGGCTCATAAGCCAGCGCCAGACCATCCCTGGCGTCGTATGCCTATTAACCCGGCTAAAAAAGCAATACCTCTACCTCACAATAATATCTTACCCACCAATCAAGAGGGGTGACATTTTCTCTGTCCCGTTAAGGCGTTTTTGGGGTGACATTTTCACTGTCCCTTGACAATGGAGAGGTGTAGTTATTGATAAATCTCGGGCAACATGATATAATATGTTTTACCTCCTTGTAAAAATACCGGGGAAACAATAATCTAAACCCGGTCTTTCGGGAGTGGATGGGGCCTGGTGGCCCTCCTGGTCTTCAAAACCAGCTGTGGGGCGGCAATCCCGTCCCGGGTGAGTTCGATTCTCACACACTCCCGCCATAATTATCCTAGAATCAGATCCAGCTGGTTCATACCCCGCTGGATTATTTTTTGCCGGAAATCCCGGTTGATTTTGGCTTGAACGGATTGCCTGTGGAGGCGGATTTTTCCCTTAGAAACGCCAGAAGGAGCAAAACGGTGGGAATGCCCATTTCAAAGAGATAGGCGTAAGGAATCCAGGGACCGTTAATCCAGGCCAACATATCCGTCAAATTTTTAAACTGGCTCAGAGACAGGGCAATGAGAAGAATACTCAAGGGGACGATGATACTTCGATGGTCTTTAAGCCTGAGCAACTGGACAGTACCCATTATTGTGGAATAATGGAATAAGGCTACCTTTCCAAAGATACCCACGATCCAGATTATAATCCAGATGGCGTCCAGGCGGTTTAGAAAGGTGCCAAAACCGGCCAGCCTCACCAGCTCGAAGGTGGCAAAATTGAACCTTCCGGTGGAAACACCAAAGACGGCGGTACAGGCGATGGCGTTTATAGTAAGGAGCAATCCGATAACCAGGACGGCGATGATCCCGTTGCGCCGGGCCAAATCAGGCCTGGCCAGGTAGGTAAAGAACATGCCCAGGAGAAACACCTCCCCTCGCCAGGAAATGGGATTAAGGCTGGACCGAATGATGGTTTTAAAATCGCTTTGGAACATCGGGAACAGGTTGGCCAGTTGCATGTGCCCGGATACCAGAATGAGAATTAAGCCAAAGAGCATTAGCATCAACGGGTAGGTTAATTCCATGACCCGGGCTACCACTTCCAGGCCATGGTACACACCATAACTGCAGACAGCAACCATTAAAGCCGAAAACACTACCTGCGGGGTTTGGGGCATAATGGCAGCAGCAACCAGTTCACCAAATTCCCGTACGATTACTCCGTTCACATGCAAAAAAAACAGCACGTAACAAAAGGCGATAATTTTCCCCAGCCAGGGTCCCAGCAGTTTTTCGATGTACTGCACAATGGTCCGGTCGGGAAAGCGCCGGCCCAGGGCTGTGATTACCAGGATGACGTAAAAACCAGGCAAGGTGGCCAAAACTGGGGCTACCCAGGCATCTCTCCCCGCTATGGATGCAGTAAGCCCGGGTAAAAAGACCAGGGCCGTAGCACCGACAACATTGATGAGCAAATATATCATTTGCAGACCTGAAATCTTCCCCGGATCGTGCATTGTGGCACCTCAGCAAATTACATATCGATATTGTTGGTAACTTACATTAATTCTATGTACCATCAAGAATAACTAAAGGGACCACCTTTGACAGTGGCCCCACGTTTTTCCAGGAGGCGTCATGTTTCGGGCTGGAGGTCATGGAGATCCGGCGGCGCCGTTTCCCTTTCTCCGAAAACCAGACAGAGCACGGCCAGCACGAGGTTGGCTGCGGCCAGGAGGAGGTAAACCTTGCCGACCGGATTGTTTATCCCTAACAGGAAATGGAAACCAATTAAAAACGCTCCGGCGGTCAGGTAAGCGCGCCCCTTTTTATAATCGAGGGTCACCCGCTTGAGGGCAGACAGGGACGGGAGGGACACGGTTTTTTCCGCCGTTATCTGGTCTGTAGACTCCTTTATCTTTTCTGCCTGGGCCACAAGGTACAACAGTTCCTTTTCCGGCACCAGGGCAATGCGGTATTGGCTGCGCAGGGAAGCCACCAGCCGTCTGGCATCGGGGGCAAATTCCCCGGGGGTAACCAGGAGGGCGTGGTGATAACCCTGCTTTTTCATCGTCCTGACCAGGTTATGTACCGCGGCGACCTCCACCGGACTCTGGTCGGCCGGTATAAACTCGACGAGCACGGGTACATTACGGTAAGTTGCCTGGATAACTCCGGCCGGTACTTTTGCCGTCTTGTCCCTTTTTCTACTCTTTGGCCGCGCCTGCTCAAACTGGGGCAGGCTTTCCAGGATCGGCCATAAAAAAGAAGCTAGTTCTTCAGCAGTTCTGAACTGCTTTAATTTCTCCCGGTACTGTTCAGCTAAAGAGCGTAGTTTGCGGTAGAAGGTTTCCCTCTGGAACCTTTTCTTTTGGATTTTTGCCGCCAAAAGGCCGGTGGAACTTACAAGGGTCATGGAAAAGGCCAGGGCGATCTTTCCAGGCCAGAACGTGGTTAAAAACACGAAACTCAATAGCCACAATATTAAAAGGGTACCGTAGAAATCCAGCCAGCGGGCAATCCGGTTGCGGCTGTCTTCTTTTGGTTTAACGTAATAACGCAAAAGTTCACCCCGTTGGCGGCGTTTTTGCCAGGACTGGTAAGCCAGATACAAGGCCCGGCGGGGAAATTTAAATACCTTCATACCTAATTCTCCTTTGAAGTAGTTTTATGATTTATTTTTTACCATAGGATTACCATTTTTTGCGTTTCTGATTCCTTATGGAGGTGAATTTATTAATTCTTCCCACGACAAACTATCTCCAGGAGGTGAAAGCCGTGGCCGGCGGGGAAAAGGAGTTGGACGAAAAGTTCCGGCAGCTGGACGAGATAATTCAACGCTACGGCCAGCAGGAAGGACAGCTAATCCGTATCTTGAAGGAGGCTCAGGATATTTTCGGCTACCTGCCGGAGGAAGTGCAAACCTATATTGCCGGCAAGCTGGACCTGCCAGTAAGTGAGGTTAACGGGGTGGTCACATTCTATGCCCTCTTTCACACAGAGCCCCAAGGAAAATACGGCATCAATGTTTGCCTGGGAACGGCCTGCTACGTTCAAGGTGCCCAGGGTATTCTCGACGAATTCAGGCGCCAGCTGGACCTGGACGAGGGCGATACCTCCGCTGATGGTTTATTTACGGTGAAGAGCACCCGCTGTATGGGTGCCTGCGGGTTGGCGCCAGTTTTAACGGTTGAGGATGAAGTGTACGGAAAATTTCGACGCCAGGATGTGGCCAAGCTGTTGCGGAAGTACCGGCGCAGGGAGGTGACTGCCGGTGATCAATGGACTGAACGACCTGATCGATATCCAGAAGAAACGGCTCCCGGACATTAACGCCCGCAGGGAAAAACCGGGGGCTGCCGCTGGCTGGCAGGTGCTGGTCTGTACCGGTACGGGTTGCACATCTTCGGCCAGCCACCAGGTAAGGGAGGAGCTGGCCAAACAGGTTCAGTTAAAGAAGGTCCAGGCCCGGGTAATCAAGACGGGTTGTTTTGGTTTTTGTAAAATGGGACCTCTGGTGGTTATTTACCCCGGGCAAACCTTTTATTGTTTAGTGAAAAAAGAAGATGTTGCCGAAATCGTAGAAAAACATTTGATGGAAGGTCAGGTAGTGGAACGCCTCCTCTATGAAGAGCCGGCTTCCGGGGAAAGAAAGCGACGTCTTTCAGATATCCAGTTTTTCCACGCCCAACACCGGGTAGCCCTGCGCAATTGCGGTCTAATCAACCCCGAGGATATCACGGAATATATAGCGTGTGACGGCTATTTTGCCCTGGCCGATGTCTTGTTAAATTGGACGCCGGCTCAGGTGGTGGATGCTATTAAGCAATCCGGCTTGCGGGGACGGGGCGGTGCGGGTTTTCCCACCGGCCGCAAATGGGAGCTGGCGGCGGCCGCGGAGGGACCGGTAAAATACGTGGTTTGTAATGCGGATGAGGGGGATCCCGGGGCGTTTATGGACCGGAGTATTCTCGAGGGGGATCCCCACAGCGTGCTGGAAGCCATGGCCATTGCCGGCTATGCCATTGGGGCCCGGGAAGGTTATATTTACGTGCGGGCAGAGTATCCCATTGCCGTAGACCGGTTGGAACGGGTTATTGCCCAGGCCCGGCAGTATGGATTACTGGGGCGGCGCATATTTAATACTAATTTTGACTTTGACATCGACCTGCGCCTGGGTGCCGGCGCCTTTGTTTGCGGCGAGGAGACCGCCCTTTTGCGTTCGGCCGTTGGCGAGCGGGGTGAACCCCGCCCCCGGCCTCCCTACCCTGCCCAGTGCGGTCTGTGGGGAAAGCCCACCCTGCTGAATAATGTGGAAACCTACGCCAATGTGCCGGTGATCATTCGCGAAGGGCCCGCCTGGTTTGCCTCCCTCGGTACGGAAAACAGCCGGGGAACCAAGGTCTTTTCCTTGGCCGGCAAGGTCCTGAATACCGGTTTAATAGAGGTGCCCATGGGAACTACATTACGTACTGTAGTTTTTGACATTGGTGGGGGGATTCCCGAAGGTCGGCAATTCAAGGCGGTACAAACCGGAGGCCCCTCCGGGGGATGTATTCCGGAACGTCACCTGGATACGCCCATTGACTACGAATCCTTAAAGCAACTGGGCTCCATGATGGGTTCCGGAGGCATGATTGTTCTGGATGAAACCGATTGCATTGTCGATATTGCCAAGTTTTACTTGCAATTTAGCCAGGATGAATCCTGCGGCCAGTGCACTCCCTGTAGGGTGGGAACCAAGCGCATGCTAGAAATTTTGGAACGGATCACCCAGGGAAAGGGTGAAATGGAAGATCTTGATGAGCTAGAAGAGCTTTCCCGGGAGGTTATGGACGCATCCCTGTGCGGTTTGGGCCAGACTGCGCCCAATCCTGTTCTTTCTACCTTAAAATACTTCCGGGACGAATATGAGGCCCACATCAGGGATAAGCGCTGTCCCGCCGGAGTTTGCCGGGCATTGTTGGACTACGTTATAGATGAAGAAAAATGCGTTGCCTGCGGCCTGTGTGCCCGGGAATGTGTCGCTAAAGCCATTGTGGGGGAAAAGAAAGGCCAGCCCTATTTTATTGACCGGCAGAAGTGTTTGAAATGCGGGGCTTGCTTAGCCCGCTGCCCTAAAGAAGCTATTTATACCGTTTGAGCAGGGGACGGGTGCATTTTCAATGTACCTGTCTCTTGCGTTTTTGGCAGGAAAGATTGGCTTGCTATTTCGGACAAAAAGGGGTTATAATGAGTTAGTCTAAAGAAAGGGCAGGCTAGCCGCGGTGAGAGGCAGCGATCGGCAAAATTTATTTAGATACCTTGTTTAATTAACTATTGGGAAGAGGGGATACAAAAATTATGGCCAATGAAAAACCGTTTCTGAGCAGTGACAGCAAGTTTCACTTTTCCTGCCATCCGGGACTTTCCTGTTTCACCCACTGTTGCCGTGATGTAAACATTTATCTGTCACCTTTTGACGTCCTGCGCATGCGCAAAAGGCTGGGACTTTCCTCAGGGGAATTTTTGGATCGTTATACCGTCTCCTTAATTGGAGAAGGAACCGGCTTACCCGTGGTACTCTTGAAAATGGATGAAGAACAGGATAGAAAATGCCCCTTTGTTACTCCCCAGGGATGCAGGATCTATGAGGATCGCCCTTGGGCGTGTCGCATGTTTCCTTTAGACAGGCGTTCTGAATATGATCAGTTCACTATCTTAACTGACCCGTCCCGTTGCCGGGGCCTGGAAGAACCTCAAGAGCTGTACGTTGAAGATTATCTCAGGGAGCAAGGGCTGTTAATCTATGAGGATGTAGAGGCCATCTTCAAGCTGCTTTCCAACAGCCCCCGGGTGCTGAACGAAAAGGTGGCCAACCCGCGCATTGTCCAAATGTATTATATGGCCTGCTATGATCTGGACAAGTTCAGGCAGTTTATCTTTGAAAGCAGGTTCCTTGATGTTTTTGAAGTGGATCCGGAGGTCGTGGAACGGATCAAAACCGACGACCTGGAATTGTTGCAGTTTGGGTTTAAATGGCTGCAATTTGGCATGGTGATGGGAGACGCCCTGAAAATCAAGGAGGAGGCTCTCCAGGAAGCTAAAAGGAAACAAGCTGCCCGTGAGAGCTAAAGGATTATGCGCATAAATTAACCCCGGAAAGATTTCCGGGGTTAATTTATTAACCGAGTATTAACTAATAACTGGTATAACTCCGGCCTTCTGGACTGCAGGTAAAAGCTGTGGCGCATACTGGTAGCCTCATTATGGCGGATGGTATTGATGAGCCGGGAGTCCAGGTCGACCACCAGCAACCCTTCCTTCCCGCGGAAATCTTCAGCTACCACATTGCCCTTAGGATCAATAACCAGCGCCCCGCCACAAAATTCCTGATTTTCCCCCGTCGGCCCCACCAGGTTGCAGGCGGCTACAAACACGCTGTTATCGTAAGCCCGGGCAGAGAGATACTTGAGCCAGATATCCCTCCGGTCCCCCACAATAGTAGGCGAGGCGTGAGGGGCAAAAATAATTTCTGCTCCCTGCAAAGAGAGCACGGTGGTAACTTCAGGGAAATGCAAGTCCCAGCAAATTTCCACACCGAACCGGGCTTTTTCTGTTTCAAAAACCGGCAGTTGGTCACCGGGGGTAAAATGTGGTTTCTCGCTCCTGCCCAAATGGGTTTTACGGTATTTATCCACCTGGCCGTTGGGGTACGCTACCACCTGGGTGATATACGGTTTCTCACTGCCGGAGGTTTCAGCCAGCCCGGCCAGTATGACCATGTTGAAGGAGCGGGCCAGCCGGCTGATGTGGTTCGTGCTTTCCCCGGGAATGGGTTCGGCAAATTCCCGAGCCCTTTCCCGGTTATACCCCTGCACGCATAGTTCGGGGAAGAGGATCATCTCCACCTTCCTGCTTGCCGCTTCCTCCACAAAGCCAGCTATTTTCTCCCGGTTCTTTTTCACGTCGCCAATGTTTACTTGCATTTGGACCAGAGCAATGCGCAGGTCTTTCATTTTTCTCCTTACACCCCCCCAGCCATTATATTTTTGTCTTTTACCCCTATTTCCCTACCGGTTCCCGGAACCTTTATTTCCCCTACCTTAAAAAATTGGGGCATAACTTCTTCGATATATTTCCATGTTTTTTCCGCATTGGTTCGCCAATTGGTGGGGCAGGAAGATAAAGCTTCCACAAAGGAAAAGCCATTTCCGGCCATTTGGCTTTCCAAGGCCTTTTTTAAGTAGCTCTTCAACTGGCGCAGGTTGGCTATGGTACCCCGTGCCACGTAGGCTCCTTCCCGGGTGATGGCGGCAACCATCTCCGGTCCTAACATGGGGTAGCCCGTTTTCAGGGGGTCCCGGCCGTAGGGGCTGGTTTCCGTTTTCTGGTCCGGCATGGTGGTGGGAGCCATCTGGCCGCCGGTCATGGCATAAACGGTGTTGTTGGCTAGAATCAGGGTGATTTTCTCATTGCGTGCTGCAGCGTTGACCAGGTGCTGGGAGCCGATGGCATAACCGCCCCCGTCCCCCATGTAGGCGATACAGATTAGCTCCGGTCGCGCCCTTTTGATGCCCGTCATGACCGGGGTGGTACGCCCGTGGTGGGTTTGCACGGTATCGAGGTTAAAAAAGTCCCAGGACAGCAGGGAGCACCCGATGTCATAGCCAAAAACGGCCCGGTCCTGAATGCCCAGCTCATCAATGGCATCTCCCAGAGCTTTCAGGATCAGACCGTGGCCGCAACCGGGGCAGAATTTGTGAGGTTTGGTATCCACCCGCCAGCATTTTGGCATTACCGGTTGTACACTCATGGGTCAACTACCTCCAAAGGGAAAGTTTAAACGTTGGGTTAAATTTCTTAGGCCAAGGCAGGGTCCCAGTTCAGTGCTGGAGAATAACGCCCAGCTTATGACAGGCCAGCTTTACTTTCCTTTCCAGATATAGTGTGTACACCGGTAATACCTTTTATAGAAACCTGACCCTGAAAACTCACTACCTTGTGGGATGGGATGAAAGGGGCCTCGCCTGTTAGGCAACAAGTATATTATCATCCGTTTCAACGATGTAATTTTTGGTATGGCAGGAAAAATGAGCCAAGCATCTATAACATAAATTACTATATCGTGTTACTGCAGAGTTTTAACCAGATCGACGATCACCGCCTCCTCTTCACAGTTGGGGAACTTCGGGCAGTTGATACACTCCTTCCACACCTTTTGGGGCAGCTTTTCCTTGGGGATAGGCTGAAAACCGCACTTGATAAAAAAGCCCGACTGGTAAGTGAGGGCAAAAACCCGGGGAAGTCCCAGTTCCCGGGCTTCATCGAGAAAAGATTGGACTAGGCGGCGTCCAATGCCCCGGCGGGTGTAACGAGGGTCTACCGCCAGGGCCCGGATTTCCGCCAGGTCTTCCCAGATAATGTGCAGGGAGCCGGCACCTATAATTTGCCCTTTTTCCTCGGCTACCGTAAATTCCCTTACGGCCTCATACAGAGCGGAGCGGGGGCGGGCCAGCATCAGTCCCTGGTCCGCGTAATAATTGATTAACCTGTGTACCGATTCCATATCGGTAATTCTGGCCTTGCGAATGTTCATCCTTTCCGGTTCTCCTCTTCTCACATCTCTTGAGCATAAGCCACGGCGTTGCGGAAAATGGGCAAGCCGTGGGGTTCGTGGAATTGCTGGCGCCGCCAGTTGGGGTGCTGGGTGAAATCCACGAAACGTTCCGGATGGGGCATTAGCCCCAGTACCCGTCCGCTGGGATCGCAAATACCGGCAATGGCGGCCAGAGAGCCATTGGGGTTGTAGGGATAAACGCCGGTGGGGCTGCCGTCACTAGTAGCGTAACGGAAAACCACCTGCTTGCCTGCTTCGATACTGGCCAGGGTCCGGGCATCGGTATAAAATTTGCCTTCCCCGTGGGCGGCCTGAAAATGTAATACCCGGCCGGCCAGTCCCCGCGTGAAGATACAGGGCGTGTCTTCCACCCGCAGGTAAACCCAGCGGCATTCAAAGCGGCCGCTGTCGTTGTGCATGAGGGTGGTTCTGATATCCCCCATTTTAGCCGCAGGCAGAAGTCCGGTACGGACGAGCACCTGAAAACCATTGCAAATTCCCAGCACAGGCTTGCCTGCGTCCACAAATTCCTGCAACTGCTCCTTTAGGAAGGAGGTTAGTTCCACGGCCAGTATTTTGCCCGAGTGCACGTCATCCCCGTAAGAAAAGCCGCCGGGGATAACCAGAATCTGGTATTCAGTAAGCTTTTTCTTTCCTGCCCGGAGTTGGTTGACGTGTACCAGATGGGGGTCCCCCCCCGCCCGTTCAAAGGCATAAGCGGTCTCCCTGTCGCAGTTGGTACCGTCGGTACGCAAAATACACACCTGCGGTTTTTTCATATTCCCACCTCCCGGGGATGACCGGCGCCAGGGGTGCCGAAGATCCGGGTCATGGGTTCCTGCCAGGCCCTTTTCAGGTTGGCCAGGGGAACACTGCAAAGCCGGCGCCCCTCCTGTTCCACCACAACTGCCGGATCATCCGTGGTTTGCCCCAGCACCATGTATGGTAGGCCGACAAGGGTTCTCTCGGGTTCCTCTGTGGGGGCCATTTCCACCAGGAAGCACCCGCTGGTTTCATTAAATAGAAAATAATCCGGACGTTCACCGGCAGGGATGGTGATCTGGGCTCCCACGCCGCCACCAAAGCACATCTCGGCCAGTGCAGCGGCCAACCCCCCCTCGCTGATATCGTGACAGGCCAGAATCTTTCCTCCCTGTATAACCTTATGAATGCCGTCCCACACTCGAGTGACAATCTCCAGGTTGATCCGGGGGGGAGTTTTACCCAGGCAACCAGCCAAATCAAAATAAACCGATCCGGCCATTTCGGAAAGATTACGCTGGCCCACCAGGACAATTAAATTGCCGGATCCCTTGAAATCTGCTGAAACGGTTCGCCTTACATCGAGAAGACGGCCAAAAACCGAAACACAGAGTACCGGTGGAATTTTGACCACCTCTCCGCCGTCCCCGCGGTAGGTGCTGGACAGGCTGTCCTTTCCGGAGATAAAGGGCATTCCGGTGGCTCGTACAAAATCCACGCAGGCATCCACGGCCCGGTCCAGGGCACCTAGCGCCTCCTCATCGGGGAAAGGCCAGATGAAGTTGTCAATCAATACCAGCTCTTTGGGGTTGGCTCCTACCGCCACAGCGTTGGAAACTGCCTCCGTCGCCGCCCAGAGGCTACCATAATAAGGATCTATTTGATTTAAAACCGGATTTAGGCCGTGGCTGATCACCACCGCGGCAGGGGAACCAAGCAGAGGGGTAAGAACCACCGCGTCGTTGGGGCCATCCTGCTCCACCCCACCAAAGGGCGCCAGGTTACAGGAGCCCTGCACTCCGTGGTCGTACATGCGTACAATGGGTTCTTTGGAACACACATTCAGGTGGCCCATCACCTGACAGTAAAGCTCCTCCCAGTTTTCCGGAGTTGAAACTTGGGGGTCGGTTAGCGCCGGCTGTTGCCAGCGGGCAGTGAGGACCCGTTTAGGCAGGCCGTGGTGGAGAAATTCCATATCCAGATCGCAAATGGTTTCGTTCTCATAGGTTACCACCAGCCGCCGGTCGGAAGTAAATTCCGCCAGCACGGTAGCCTCCACGTTTAGCCCCCGGCAAATCTCCAGTAGGTGCTCCAGGTTTTCCGGAGATACGGCGATGACCATGCGCTCCTGGCTTTCGGAAAGCCATATTTCCCAGGGCTTAAGACCCTGGTACTTCAAAGGCACTTTCTCCAGCCAAACTCTGACTCCGGTTTTTTCTCCCATTTCGCCCAGAGCTGAGGAAAATCCCCCGGCTCCACAATCAGTGATGGCCCTAATGAGTCCGGCTTCGCTGGCCGCCAGCACGGCATCGGCCACGCGCTTTTCTTCGATGGGATGGCCGATCTGGACGGCGCTAGCATTTACCTCGGTAGTCCGGTGGGTCATTTCCCCGCTGGAAAAGGTGGCCCCGTGAATGCCGTCCCGGCCCGTCCTCCCGCCGATGACCACGGCCAAATCTCCCGGCCGGGGTTGGCCTTTCCGGCAGCGCTCCACAGGTAGCAGTCCGTATGCCCCCACGATCACCGAGGGCTTGGCCCGGAAGTCACGGTGGAAGTGCACCGAGCCGTTATTGGTGGGGATGCCCATGCGGTTGCCGTAATCCCGCACCCCGGCCACCACCCGGCGCAGCAAATAATGGGGGGAGAGGCAACCCGGGGGAATATCTTCCCGGGGGGTATCGGGTGGTGCAAAACAGAACATATCTGTAGAAGCGATTACCCGGGCCCCCTGGCCCGTGCCCATGATATCCCTGAATACCCCCCCGCTGCCCGTCATGGCCCCCCCGTAGGGCTCAATGGCGGAAGGGGAATTATGGGTTTCCACTTTGCCGCAAACGGCCCAACCGTCGTAAAACTCCATCACCCCGGAGTTATCCACAAAAGCTGAAAGCACCAGGGGATGGTTGGCCGCAGCGGTTGCATCCTGCAAACGCTTTAATAGGGATTCCTTTTCCCTCCCGTCAACCAGAAGGCGCGCCTTAAAGGTTTTGTGGCCGCAGTGCTCGGACCAGGTTTGGGCCAGGGTTTCTATTTCACAGTCCGTAGGATCCCTGCCGATGGCTTTAAAATAATCCTGGATGGCATGCATTTCTTCCAGGTTGAGGAAGAGTCTGTCGCGGCTCAACTCCATCAGTTCCGCATCGCTCATGCCGCGCAGGGGGATGATTTCGGTTCGGCCCGGCTGGCCAGAGATGAGGAGGGTGGCGGGTTTTTCGGTGACCACCCGTTCCACAGTGGCATTGACCAGCAGCCGGTTAAGGATGATTTCGATATCCCGTGAATTGATGTCCGAACCGTAGAAAGCATATTCCCGGCTGGAATCCGCGGCTACAAGCTCCTCAACTCCCAGGTCCCGGGCTGCTTTCATCAATGAGGCTGCCTCGGGGTTCATGACCCCCGGTTTATAGGCCACTTCCACTACTACCGGAGCATCTTTGATGATGGGGCCGTTGATGGTGTAGTCCTGAAAAACTGCTTCGGTCAGCAGTTTTTCGGCCAGCAATTGGGCCTTTGACTCATCGATACCTTCAAAACGGTATACCTTGGCCGTACGCACCCTTTGGACCGCATTTATGCCCAGGGCATACTTTATCTCATGGAGAACCTCCTCCCCTACCGGATCAGGCAGATGAGGACGGTTCGTAACCCTGATTTCAACAATAGTCACTTGTATTGCCACCTCCTGGATGAAGACTTCAGGAAAAAGAAATTTCCCGGCGGCGTGCCGCCGGGAGCATAACTCCCAAAGAAATTTTAGTATACTTGTGCCGGAAAAACAAGAGTCTTCTCTTAGCGGACGATTTGCTTTTCAATATTGTGGTAGACTTCGCCCAGCCTGTCCTCATACTTGTTCACATAAGGCGGCAGGGGCGGAATGACATGAAAGATAGTTAGATGGGCTTTGAAATGCTTGGCTAATTGCGCCCCGTGTTCGGCAGCCAGGGCTGCCCGGTGGGAACCGTCCACTGGTACTAGTATTTTACGATACATAATAACCCCCCCTTTTTTTAAAGAATGATTTCACATTCACAAATCCCTTTTTTATATTAATTCATGGATAGAAAAAATGCAATCTTAAAAAGCATTTGATTAGGAAGAAGGTCGATATCATGAAGTTTATTGAAATTGGATTGGTGGGAAGATAGAAATGTTGACTGTTATGGTACCGCTTAGAGAATTCAAGGAGGAAGAGTGTATGTCCATCACCTTGTCCATACCCAAAACCTCCCTGGTGGTTTTGTGTGGTTCCGCCGGATGCGGTAAGTCCACTTTTGCTGCCCGCTGGTTTAGGGATACCCAGATAGTCTCTTCCGACCGCTGCCGGGCGTTTGTTAGCGATGAGGAAGAAAACATGGCTGCCTCACCGCAGGCTTTTAAAGTGTTTCATTGTCTCATTGAGCAACGTCTGGCCCTGGGGCGGTTGACGGTAGCCGATTCTACCGCTTTAACTGCCCGCGCCCGCCGGGATTTGTTGAAACAGGCCCGCCGGCATGATTTCCAGGCCGTCCTGATCGTGTTTAATTTTCCGGAAAAGCTCTGTCAAAGGCTTAATGCCGGGCGACGGCGGGTGGTGGAATCCCGGGTGATTGCCGAACACCAGCGCCTCCTCCGAGAGAGCTTATCCACCGTGCACCGGGAGGGCTTTGATCAGGTCTACATCCTCGACCCTGAGGAGGCACGCCGCGCCCGGGTCGAAATCGTCCCTTTGCCCGTGGAATCACCGGCCAGGGGTCCCTTTGATCTCATCGGTGATGTTCATGGCTGCCTGGTGGAATTGGAGGATCTCCTTACACGGTTGGGTTACCGGCACCGGGGGAAAATCTGGTTTCACCCGGAAAACCGGAAGGTGGTTTTTCTGGGTGATCTGGGGGACCGGGGACCCTTTAATCTGGCCGCCATTAACCTGGCCATGGATATGGTGGAGGCGGGGCACGCCCTGTATGTGCCGGGAAATCACTGCAAAAAACTGGCCGGGTTTCTTTCCGGGCGCCGGGTACAGGTGCGCCACGGTCTGGAGAAAACTGTCCGGGAACTGGAGCGATTAAGCCCGGCGGAACGGGGCGCTTTTGCCCGGCGTTTTTTGCAATTCTTCCACCGGGCTGTACCCTATCTTATTTTGGATGAGGGGCGGCTGGTGGCGGTTCATGGTGGAATTAAAGAGAAAATGATTGGCCGCCTTTCTCCCCGGATCAGGGATTTCTGCCTTTATGGCGATGCCACCGGGGAAGTAACTCCGGAGGGTTTACCCGTGCGGCGGGACTGGGCCAAAGAATACCGGGGGCAGGCACTGGTGGTTTATGGACATACACCGGTACCCCTGCCTGTTTTTCGTAACAACACCATTGATATCGACCAAGGTTGCGTTATGGGGGGAAAATTAACCGCTCTTCGTTATCCGGAACGGGAGATCGTGCAGGTGCCGGCCAGGCAGGTTTATTATGCCCCCGTGAAGAGCCTGGCCGGGCGGGTGGCGGCAAAATAAATTTTTGCTAGTCCCTCGGATAAGGTGGTGTTACAATAGTTAGGAGTAATTTAGCATTGACGGGGGAAAATATTGATGGCTGATCTGCCGGAAGTGGAGATATATACCGATGGTGCCTGCAGCGGTAATCCCGGACCCGGTGGCTATGGAGTGGTGTTGCGCTACGGTAACCACCTTAAAGAGATATCCGGGGGATACGCGCAGACCACCAACAACCGCATGGAATTAATGGCCGTAATTGAGGGGCTGAGAGCACTAAAGCGCCCCTGCCGGGTCACCATCTATACCGACAGCCGGTATATTGTGGATGCCATGACCCGGGGATGGGTCAGACGCTGGCAGGCCAATAGCTGGCGTCGGGAGAACGGCGAGCCGGCCAAAAATGCCGATCTCTGGCAGCAAATTCTTTCCCTGGCCGGCAAGCACCGCATCACCTGGGTCTGGGTAAAGGGCCACGCCGATAATATCTACAATAACCGTTGCGACCAGCTGGCGGTGGAGGCCAGTCGCCGGGCCTCCTTGCCCGTGGACCCGGGTTTTCAAGCATGATGAGAGCCAGGTTAAGGGGCTTTTGTTAGGTATGATGCTATTAATAACAAAAATAAGCGAAAATAAGCGTGATGGAGGTGCTTTTGCTATTGCATCGTGTCAAACGCAAGGGGCAGGTGAGCCGGGTGCACGTTCTGCTTACGGGAGAAAATCCGGGGGAAGAAACCAGGTTAAGTCAGCCCGGTCCTAACCAGGAAGTTGCGAGCTTTCAGCTGAACACTGCAGGTGGGCCCTTGGATGAAGAATTCCGGGAGAAAGGCCCCCGCCGCGATTAAACACAGGTTAGGCTATCACCAGATGGCTGTAAAAAACCAGACGATCATCCCTATCTCCAATACCAGTTTGACGGCCATCCCTCCTGCAAGGCCGACCAGGGAACCCCAGCCGGCCAGAATGGCCTGGGTTAAGGGTTTGCGGGCAAGCAACTCCCCAATTACCGCCCCTACCAGGGGGCCAAAAACTATACCCGCGGCTCCAAATACAATTAGCCCTAGAATCATGCCAGCCGCACTACCCCAGATGGCATAACCGGAACCACCGTAGCGGCGTACCGCCCAGGCTCCAGCCAGGTAATCCAGGGCCAGTACTAGAGCCATTGCCAGTGCCTGGCCCAGGTAAAAGCCCCATCCCAGGGTAGAGAAACCGGTGGCCAGGCCATAAACCAGCATTCCCAGCCAGATGAGCGGTGCGCCGGGTAGGGCCGGCACCACCGTCCCGGCCA
The DNA here is from genome assembly GCF_900142025.1 of Desulfofundulus thermosubterraneus DSM 16057. Taxonomy (GTDB): domain Bacteria; phylum Bacillota; class Desulfotomaculia; order Desulfotomaculales; family Desulfovirgulaceae; genus Desulfofundulus; species Desulfofundulus thermosubterraneus. Next base: position 15,691 of record NZ_FQZM01000033.1, read on the forward strand.
GGCCGGCAGCAAAGAACAGGCACGCCATGAGCAAACCCAGGAGGGACATTTCAGTTTACCTCCCCTGTTTTTAGATTTATATTTATATGCAACGTTCGACAACCTATGATGCTTCCCCTGTTAAAAAAGGGGCCGGTTTGGAAACCAGCCCCTTGAGCCATTTTAAATTCCTTTCCGTAGCCCCTTATCAGCGTGTCCCGCCGTCAGGGGTATGCACCCCCCGGTGCATTTTTTGCAGTTGCCCTGACAGCACTGCCATGTCCATAGAAAGTGGTTGCAACGGGGGCAACGGGTAGCATTAACACCAGTTACTTTATAACCGCAACAAGGGCAAATGTCTTTCGACCATGGCATGCCCTGTCTCCTCCCTCCCTATGTGCACTAAGTGGCAGCTCCCGGGAGCAACTTTAGGCTGCCTACCTCGGAATGTTGGTGGTCGGTCTGGCCCGGCGAAGGAACATGCACATTCCCACAATGGCCAGGGTAAGGGCTGCAAAGACCAGTATTACGGGCAGAACCTGTACTTTATCGCCGGCTGGGCTGAAGAGCCGGGCCAGCTGGGCCACCAGGCCGCCAACGAGAAATGCCACTACCCAGCTGCTCCCCCAGATGAAAAGCGCTTCCTTTTTGGTCCGTTCCTTAAAAATTACCAGTACAGAGGCAATGCAGGGTACGAATAGGGTGATGGTGATCAGGGCCACAATGGTTTGAAGCGGGGTTAAGGCCAGATCCGTTAACCCTGCGGCCCCAAAATCCCGCCGTACAATCCCCATAATGAAGGCCGTGGCCGCCTTGCGGGGGAGATTCAGCCAGCCCACGGTGAGGGGCGCCAGGAGGTTTTGTAAGAACTCCAGGATGCCCGTTACCTGAAAGGTACTGATGATCAATGCCCCCAGGGCGAAGAGTGGCGCGGCTTCCTTCAGGAAATGGTAGGACTTGGTGCCAGTCTTCTTTAGCACGTTGTCCAGCCGGGGCAGCCTCAAAGGAGGCAGATCGATGAACAGATCAGCCGACTTACCCGGCAACAGGGTGGACAGCAACGTACCGGCCATCACCAGCACGCTGAAGATCACCAGGGCATACAGAGCTATGTACTGCGGTCCCAGTGTAGCCAGCATGCCGGCAATGACCCCCAGTTGGGCGGAGCAGGGAATGGTTAACCCCAGCAGAAAAATGGCGATCTTCCTCTCCCGGTCCGAAGATAGGAGCCGGGTGGTGATGGTGGCCATGGTTACGCAACCAAAACCAAGAATAATGGGAATTACCCCCCGGCCATTTAACCCAATGGAGGTTAACAGGCGATCCACCAGGGTGGCAATCCGGGGTAAATAACCCGAGTCTTCAAATAAAGACAGGAAGAAATAGAACCCTACCACCAGAGGCATCAATAATCCCAACAGGTAGGTCACCGTCATGGTGAGCAAACCGAACTCGCCAATCAAAATGGTACCCGGTATGGAAGACTGGGGTATAAATTGTTCTACGAATTGACGCACCGCAGGCTCATATATGCCCTGCATAATGGTTTCCTCGGTAATACCCACAACGGTGCCCGCAATAAAAACACCAATGGCTTTGTACATGGCCCAGAGGGCCAGCAACAGGATGGGAACCCCCGTAAGCGGCTTGATCATCCAGCGTCCCAAAGTGGTGGCCACACTGGCGCCCTGGGAGGTTTCCCGCACCACCTCCTGGCAAATTGCGTTAACTCTCTCCCTCCGGCGGCGATAAATTTCCTCTCGCCGGGTGTCCGGCTCCAAGCCGTGGCGAGCGGCAATCACCGGGTCTTCTTCCAGGACCAGCAGTGCTTCTCCCCGGCTACCCACCCGGTTGAGCAGTTGGTTGAGCTCCTCTTCCAGTCCCGGTGTGGCGTGTCCCGGCCGGGCGGTGAAGAGTTCCGTCTTCAGGCGGTCAAACCCCTCCTTTTTTACGGCCACCGTAGGGATGACGGGCACTCCCAGCAACTGGCTTAACCGGTCAACATCTACTTCAATGCCCATCCTCTTAGCATCGTCCATCATGTTCAGGGCAACGATCACCGGTACTCCGGTATCGATGATTTGCTGGGTGAGGAAAAGATCCCTTTCCAGATGGGCGGCCGAGACCACATTGAGCACCAGATCGGCGGAAAGGATGATGTCCCGGGCAATACGCTCTTCGTCGTTAAAGGAGGATATACCATAAACCCCCGGTGTATCAATTACCACGTCAGAGCCGTAACGACCGTAGGAAATATCCAGGGTTGTTCCCGGGTAGTTGGAAACATCCACATACATGCCGGTAAAGTGGTTGAAAAATACCGACTTTCCCGTATTGGGATTACCGGCCAGCACGATACGACGGGCCCCGGCGGGTATTTCTATTTTAAGTCCGGGACAATGGCAGTGGGCCATGGTTAAAAACTCCCTTCCACTTCGATCTGCCGGGCCAACCCGCGGCCGATAGCGATTTCCTGACGGTTTTTGCTGATCACTACCGGTCCCGCAGGTACTACTTCACAGCAAGTTACAACTTCCCCTTCAGCGATACCAAAACGCAGGGCCTGTGCGCGAACCAGTTCCGAGGGTATGGATAAAATGCGGCAACGCTGACCTCTTTTCATGCGATCTAGGGTCACGGCAAGTCCCTCCCTATGTATGTAATGATGTAGATAAATGCATGGAGATGAGAATCATTATCGCTCAGTGGTGATGCTATTGAGGCGAAAAGCAGGTTTTACGTGTTTGTGAGAATGAATCTCAATCTAGATACAGTTTAACCCTCCGGCTTGCCCCTGTCAAGCCTATATTTGAAAAAAATAACGGGGTGTGAAACCCCGTTTAGGCTGGTTTTTACAGGTCGTCATCCGCTTTCGCGCATTCGGCGCAAGAATCAGCGGAAAGATCGTTTTCTGCCGGGCAGCCACCCGTGCTCTCCAGAGCTGGGCAGGCAGTATCGTTCCTGCGTTCTGCTGCGCGATTGGTTTTGTCCTCACGGGACATGATTTTATCACCTCCTGGAACATATTTTGTCCCCGGAGGCACAAAAAAAAGCTAACGAAAATTGGCATTAATTTTTAAATAGGATTTTAAATTATTTAACAATTGTTGCATGGCCTGCCGGGAATTCTCAACCAGGAGGTTTATATCTTCCGCTTGCGCCCTTTCCACATGGAGCCCGGCTACCACGACCACCGGCTGGCCGCTGGCTTTGGCCAGTTCTTCGGCCAGGGGTTTGGCTATTTCGTCGTCCTTGTGCCCTAGCCTGGGTACCACCGTGGAGGTACAGCTTAAGCGGCCGGGATCGGCCAGGCTGGGGCGGGGAATGCTCAAAACCACCGCTCCAACATGGGGCTTTTCACCGCCGAAAAGGGAGATTATAATGCCCTCGCCGGTGAGGGTTGCCTGCAGCTGTACCCGGTGTTTTCCTTCCCCGGCAGCAAAAAAAAGGTTTTTGATCATGGCTGCCCCCTGCCTTTTGGTCCCTTCGCAAAACCGAGCAGGTCAGGTTGCCCAACCCCTTTGCATAGTGCCAGGACCTTAAAAATTCCTCCCATCCCTTCCGGTAAAAGCAATTTTTTTACGGCCATGACTGTACGCGTGGTCCTTTCGTCAAAAACGTATTCGGGGGCGGACCGGGGAATGGCCTCCACAATGCCCAGGTTCAGCAAGAAATCCATTTGGGTGGTATACCCGGCCGGGTGCAGACCAGCCTCCCGGCCCCATTGCATGAGTGCGGAAAAATTAACATGGGCGGTGATATCCTGTTGTCCCACATTATTCAGGGGATCGCTGCCCAAACGGTGTTGCCGGTAACAGCGCAGGGTGCCTTCAAAGCGGGAAGGATGGTAAAGCTCCGGGGATTCCATGCCGTAGTCAATGAGGAGTACAAAACCCCGCCCCAGCCCGGCCGCCACTTCCCGCAGCCATTCCCGGGCAGCCAGATTAACTTCGGCTGCCTGGCCAGGTGCAAGTTTTATGCCCAGGGTGGTAAAGTATTCCTCCAGGAAGGGGGTGGAAAGTTCCCCCTCCTCCTCTACCAGCCTGCCGTCACGCCAGTTAACGTAAATTTCCTTGAGCCCTGACGCAGTTTGGCGTACCCGGTGGACCGGAAAAGCGTCCACCAGCTCGTTGCCAAAAATGATTCCATTAATATGGCCGGTATCTCCTACCTCAGACAGGGCATTGACCCAGGATAATTTTTCCTTTGGAAAGGGGGTCAGAAGCTCTTTTTGCCGCCGGACCATTTCCAGGCTGGCCTCGATGATATAATAGCGCACCCCTTCCCATGCCGGGGGAAAAGATGTAGCCAGTGCGTTCAGGATGTCCCGGGCTAAAAGGCCTTTACCCGCTCCATATTCTACGAGCACCCAGTTTTGCGGCCGCCCGAGATATTCCCACATCTGGGAAAACTGTTTGGCCAGCATGGCTCCGAAAAGAGGATGTACGTCGGCGCTGGTGTAGAAATCACCCCGGGGTCCAATTTTCTCCCCGGGGCCGGTGTAATACCCCAGTCCGGGGTAATAAAGGGCTATTTGCATAAAATCTTTAAAAGTAATGGGCCCCCGGGTTTTAATTATAGTGATCAGTTTTTCCAAAAGGGGGTTCAAATTACTCACCTTATTGCACCCCGATTTTTAATGTTAATTTTATATATTTGTCCATAATAATCCGGTGATATCTTCTCGTAAGAACGTCCACACTAGAACTGTAATTGAAAAAAATTTTTTCTTAAAAACAAGGAGGTAAATTTATGACCATTGGCGAAAAAATGCATCAAACCCTGGCCTCTTTGGAAAGTGCGGCTGCCAATTTAAAGACCTTCTCCCTGGATACCCAGGATCAGACGGCCAAACAAATGTTTGCCAGTTATTCGCAGCAACTGGAGGACATTTGCAAGGGTCTGCGGGGACGGGTTAATTACATTGAACAGCAGGAACCCCAGTACAAAGTAATGCAACCACAGCAAAAGCAGCAATAGCGCTAATCTCTGGACGCAGCATAGCCGGAGGACGCGGGGTTTCCCCCGGGTCCTCCCTGTCTTTTTATCCAAAGTCAGGAAAAATTTTAACAGGAGGATGGTCAGAATTTATATGCTCGTACAACCGGTAAACCGTGGGCGCATGATTATGGGACGACTAAAAAAGGGAACCGACTTACTAGCTTCCCTGACCCAGCTTTGCGTGAATGAAAACATCCAGCTGGGCGTAGTGCGGGCCATTGGGGCGGTCACCCGTGCCCGGGTGGGCTTTTATCACCAGGACCGGCGGACTTATACTTACCTGGAGTTTAACCATCCCCATGAAATCATCGGCCTCGAGGGGAATATCTCCCTTAAGGACGGGCAGCCCTTCGTTCACGCTCATATTGCCCTGATGGCTGCAGATGGACGTATGGTCGGCGGCCACTTGGCGGAAGGGACAGAGGTTTTCGCCTGCGAATATGTGATCACCGAACTCCTCCATGAGCATGAACGCGACTTTGAACGGGTCTTTGATGAAGCCACGGGGCTGTACCTCTGGCCCATGGCCGGGGACTAGTTATCCCCCAAAAAGGGCCAGGGTGGATGGCCGGCTGTAACCGTATTGACGGTTATGACCGGTTTTTTTGTTTCTCCGCCCAGGTGAGGACCCGCTTATCCTCCACCCGCCGGGTAGTTTTTTCCCGGTCAAAATACTCTAAGAGGGGCAGCGCGTACTTCCGGGACGTTTGCAGCAAATCCCGGGTTTCTCCCACCGTGATTTCTCCCTTTTCCCGTAAATAGTCAACCAGTGCCTGCCGGGCCCTGTCTACACAGTCCGGGTGAAAGTACAGATCGTCGGCTACCCGCACCAGCAGGCCTTTCTTAAGCAGGTATTGCAAAATCTCCTGGGCCGCTGAGCCTTCCAGCCCTGCCCGGCGGGCTGCCTCACCCCAGGCAGGTGGCTGGTAATTTGCCTCCCTGTACATCTCGATCAACTGCTTTATTTGTTGTTCCTGTTTATGGTTGGGCCTCGGGGTAAATTCAGGCAGGGCTATATCCTGGGTGTAAAGCTTCACCAGGCCATCTTCTTCCATAACCTGGAGAAGAGACTGAAACTGTTTGCTGTTCAACCCTGCAAGCAGGCGGGAACGCATTTCTTCTTTGGGGAAACCTTCCCGCAGCGGGAAGTCCCGATGGTATTCTTGCAGCATCAAACGCATATTTTCCGCCCACTGCAGGTAGACTTCCTGAAGAAGATAATAAACCTGGTTTTCTAAAGGTATGGAGCGAACCTGCTTTTTCTCCACCAGGGAGAACAGGGTATCCTTTACTGTCTTCTCATCCAGCCCGCTGGCCTTAACCAGTTCTTCTGCCGTGAGGATAGTCCGTTGGCTATTGAGTTGCTGAAGCAGGAGTTCTTCAGGTGTACCCTTTTCCCGGGTTAAGAGGCTTTCAATTACTTCTGCGCGCAGGCGCCGATGTTTTGGTGCTACAGGGTCAATGATCTTGCCGCCACCAATGGTGCGAACCGGGGAATAGGAACGTACGACAAACCGGTCCCCCCGCACGGCCACCGCGGGTTCCTCCAGTTCCAGCTGGGCCAGGGCCGTTTCCTGCGGGGCTAGCTCATCCCGGTCCAGGAGGATTACCCGGCACATAATTTCCGCCGTTCCCAAGTGCAGGCGCACCCGGCTCCTGTTTTTCAAGGGCCTGGCCGTTTCCAGCAGCACAAAGCGGACATCTAGGCGGTAGGAGGGGGTCAGGCTGCCGGGAGTGGCCAGGACACTGCCCCGGGGCACTTCCTCGATTTCCACTCCGGTCAGGTTTACCGCTACCCGCTGTCCGGCCCGGGCTTCTTCCACTTTCCGTCCGTGCACCTGTAGTGTGCGTACCCGGGAGGCTATTTTGCGGGGCATAATTTCCAGCGCATCCCCGGTGCGCAGTATGCCGCTCCACAAAGTACCGGTGGCTACGGTGCCAAAACCGGTTATGGAAAAAACCCTGTCCACAGGGAGGCGTACGTAACCGGTGGCCGGTTTTTCCTTGACCTCCTGCGCTACCAGATCGATGGTGCGTAAAAGTTCGTCCAGTCCCTGGCCGGTAACACTGGAAACCTCCACCACCGGTGCACCTTCCAGGGTGGTACCCTTGAGAAAATCCACCACCTCTTCCCGCACCAGGTCCAGCCATTCCCGGTCCACCAGGTCCACTTTGCTCAGTACTACTACTCCCCGCGGTATTTGCAGGAGGTGAATGATATCCATATGCTCTTTTGTTTGGGGCATAATTCCTTCATCGGCGGCAATGACCAGGAGCACCAGGTCAATACCACCGACACCGGCCAGCATGTTTTTGATAAAACGCTCATGGCCCGGGACATCTACGATGCCGGCCTGCCGGCCGCTGGGCAGGGTTAAGGAAGCAAAGCCCAGTTCAATGGAGATACCCCGTTCCTTCTCTTCTTTTAAGCGATCCGTATCTACTCCGGTAAGGGCCTTGACCAGCATGGTTTTGCCGTGATCCACATGACCGGCGGTCCCGATGATCAAATAGGTCACCTTTCGACCTCCTCCCCGGATTGAAGTGCTGCTGTGATGGCTTGAACCAGAATCTCCTCTTCTCCAGGTAACACGGTGCGGATATCCAGGATCAACCGGTCATCCTGCACCCGTCCCATGACCGCCGGCTCCCCGGTCCGTAAGATCCTGGCAAGATTCTCGCTTTCCGTTTGCCGGGGTCGCAATGTGACGGCCATGGAGGGCAGGTCAGCTGTAGGCATGGCCCCTCCCCCTACCCGGGAAATGACAGGTTCTATCTCAATGAGGGCCTTTTCTCCGACCATCTGGTGCATTTGCTCCGCCAGTTTCCGGGCCCGTTCTTCCAGCTTGGTTACGCTTGCGGTGAGCATGCGTAGAGTGGGGATATGGACTAAGGCCTTGTCGGGCTCGAGGTATAGCCGCAGGGTGGCTTCTAGGGCGGCGGCGGTAAACTTGTCAATACGTATGGCCCGGGTCAGGGGGTTCTTCTTCATTTTTTCGATGTACTCACGCCGGCCCACGATAATGCCCGCTTGGGGGCCACCTAAAAGCTTGTCGCCGGAAAAGGTGACCACATCGGCGCCAGAGGCTACGACCTCCTGTACCGTTGGTTCTGCAGGGAGTCCAAAGTGGCTTAGGTCCACCAAAAAACCGCTGCCCAGGTCGCTCATCACCGGTAAACCATATTCTTTGCCCAGCATGACCAGTTCGTTAACGGTAATTTCCCGTACGAAACCTACCAGGCGGTAGTTGCTGGTATGAACATGCAGGAGAAGAGCGGTCCGGTCGGTAATGGCCCGGCGGTAATCATCGGGATAGGTCTTGTTGGTTGCTCCCACTTCCACCAGGGTGGCTCCGCTTTGAGCCATGACCTCGGGAATGCGAAAGGAACCTCCAATTTCTACCAATTGGCCCCTGGAGACAATAACTTCCCGGCCCCGGGCCAGGGTGCTCAGGGCGAGCAAAACGGCGGCGGCATTGTTGTTCACCACCATGGCTGCCTCTGCCCCGGTCAGACTGGTGAGCAGCCCTTCCAGGGGAGCATAACGGGAGCCCCGGCGACCGCTCTGAAGATCCAGCTCCAGGTTGCAGTAGCCGGAAGCCACCATCTCCACTGCAGCCCGGGCGGCATGGGCCAGCACGGCCCGGCCCAGGTTGGTATGCAGCACTACCCCTGTGGCATTGATCACCCGGCGCAAATTTGCCCGGGAGCGGCGGGCGGTTTCCCGGATAACTTCCCCCACTACCCGGGCGGTAATTTCTGCGCGCCCCATCTCCTCCTTTGCCCCCTCCGTTAAGAGGGCCTGGCGCCAGCGATCCAGAACTTTTCGAACCATTTCTACCACCAGGTTGCGGGGCTTTTCCGCCAGCAGGCCTGCCACTTCCGGCGAGCGCAATACTTCGTCCACTGCCGGCAATTTGCGTAAAGCTTCTTTATTGTCCATGATTCTGTTTGCCTCCGCTACCATTGTCCCCAACATTATAGGGCAAGCACGCCGTTCAAAGCAAGTGCGCGGGGTATGCCCGGTTTGCTCTGCCCAGCTTCACCTATCAATATTCCCGGATGATCTGATAAAAAGTGGTGCGCTGGGCCGGGGTGAAACCCGCCTCGCTGATGCAGCGGATTATTTCCGGCAACGGCACCCGGTAGTTTACCCCCGCTGCCCGGACCACATTTTCCTCCAGCATGGTGCTACCGAAATCATTGGCTCCAAAGAAGAGGGCTATCTGGGCTATTTTGGCTCCCTGGGTGACCCAGGAAGCCTGGAGGTTGGGTACGTTATCCAGCATCAGCCTGGCTACGGCCAGGGTGCGCAGGTAATCAACCCCGGTTGCCGTTTCTCCCCCCAACTCGGTATTTAGGGGCTGGAAGCTCCAGGGGATGAAAGCAGTAAACCCCCGGGTTTCGTCCTGAAGCTCGCGCACCCGCACCATGTGCAGCACCCGCTCTTCCAGAGTTTCTATATGTCCAAACATCATGGTGGCGGTGCTTTTCATCCCCAGGCTATGGGCGGAGCGCATTACCTCCATCCATTCGGCCCAGGAAACCTTGTGGGGGCTGATTACCCGGCGGACGCGGTCCACCAGTATCTCCGCCCCTCCCCCGGGCAGGGAGTCCAGTCCGGCTTCTTTCAACCGGGTCAGTACCTCCTTCACCGGCAGGCCGGACTTCCTGGCTATGTGCACTATCTCCGGTGGCGAAAAAGAGTGAATATGGATCTGGAAACGTTCCTTGATGGAGCGCAGCATGTCCAGGTAGTAGTCCAGGCCCAGATCCGGGTGTAGCCCCCCCTGGATAAGCACTTCCGTGCCTCCTGCCTGGATGGTTTCTTCGATCTTTTGAAAAAGTTCTTCCTTAGTAATTAAATAGGCATCGGGATCTTGGGGGTGGCGATAAAAGGCGCAAAAACGGCAGCGACACTGGCATACGTTGGTATAATTAATGTTGCGGTCAATGATAAAAGTCACCCGGTTTTCCGGGTGCAATCTACGCCGTACCTGGTCGGCCGCCCTGGCCAGGGCCAAAAGGTCGGCCTTTTTGAGGATTTCCACTCCTTCTTCCAGGGAGAGCCTTTCACCCGCTACGGCTTTCTCCAGCAGAGACATTACCTCTGGCACTTGTCTTCACCCCAGACTGAAAGTCTGACCCTTTCTTCAATGATGCCGCTCTTGTAGGCATAGTCATAAAAAGTGAGCAATGCCCGGCGGTAGTCCCCGTCAAAGTCGTAACGGATGATGTGAAAATAATCTTCCAGTACCGGCAAGGGAAGTCCGGTGCGCCGGTGTGCTTTTTTAATAAGCGCGGGCAAATTCCCCATGCCTATTTCCCGGGAGTGATAGAGTAGTTCGGCCAGGGCGGTGGTTTCCCCGGGGTGGGCTTCGGCAAATTCCCGCCTGATTACCCACAGGGCATAAACCATCTTTTCCCCGGTGAAGTCTTTCCAGACCTGGCCCAGGTCGGTGATGAACACCGGCATGCCCTCCCCGATTACCTGCTGGTGGGCCAGCATGGCGTCGTCACCAATGAGCAGTGCCCCGTCCCCTATTTCCAGCATGGCCTTTAAATCCGCTTTCACCGGGTAGAGTTCTACTTCCACGTGGTAGTAATGTTCAAAGAGGATACGCAGTAAAACCACGGAGGTAGCCGAGGCCGTGGTTACGCAAACCCTTTTTCCCTCCAGTTCGGTAACTGGGAGGTGGCTGAAGAAAAGGACGCTGGCCACCCTGCCGTCGCTTGTTATGGATAGGCGGGGTAAAATGAAACAATCCCCGGCGTGGCGGGCGTATTCAATGGACGAAAGAGGGGTGCAGTGGAGATCTCCCTCGAAAAACATGCGGTTTAACCTGGTAGGGGGTCCCTTTACCAGTTCCCCGTCCAATGGAAGTAACCCTTCCTCAAGGGCATAGTAGACCGGCAGACAGTTCAGGTATTCTATCTGCCCCAGGCGCAACCTGGTCACTGCAACCCCTCCCAGCGTACATTATATAGGGTATCCCGTTCTACCGGTATTCGCCCTGCCGCCCGGATCATTTTGATTAGTTTTTGCTTGGGCATGTACTGGTCCGTTTCAGCACCCGCGTCGTGGGCAATTTTTTCCTCCACCACCGTACCGTCCAGATCGTCCACTCCGAAGGAAAGGGCTACCTGGGCCAGTTTCGGGCCAATCATAATCCAAAAGGCTTTGATGTGATCGAAGTTATCCAGCATCAGGCGGGCAACAGCCAGCACTTTTAAATCCTCGTAACCGGTAGTGCCGGCCAATCTCAGGGATTCCAGCCCGGTGTTTTTGGGATGGAATGCCAGGGGGATAAAGGCCAGAAAACCGCCAGTGCGATCCTGTAACTCCCGCAGCCTGATTAAATGTTCCACCCGTTCTTCAATGGTTTCAATATGGCCGTAAAGCATAGTAGCGTTGGTCCGCATGCCCAGGCGATGGGCCGTTTCGTGTACTTCCAGCCAGCGGTCGCCGCTGATTTTGCGCGGGCAGATCCGCTCCCGCACGCGTGGGGCAAATATTTCCGCCCCTCCGCCGGGTAAGGAGTCCAGTCCGGCGGCTTTTAGCAGTTCCAGGGTTTTTTCAATGGAGAGTCCGTTGGTCCGGGCCAGGTAATCTACCTCTACGGCCGTAAAGCCCTGAATTATCGTTCCCGGCAGGGCCCGGCGCACCCGGCGCAGCATTTCCAGATAGTATTCCAGGTCCAGCGTATCATTTAATCCGCCTACAATGTGAATTTCCGATACACCCTGCCCCCGGCATTCCAGCGCCCGGGCTTCAATTTCATCAAGGGTCATGGTATAGGCTCCCCGGTCGCCGGGATCCCGCCCGAAGGCGCACAGGGGACAGCGATTGATACAAATATTCGTATGGTTGATATGCCGGTTGACAATGAAGTACGCGCGGTTGCCGTTTTTCCGCTGGCGGATCAGGTCGGCCAGGTAACCAATGGTTAAAAGATCCCCGGATTTAAATAAACGTACCCCGTCTTCAAAACTTAAGCGTTCTCCCGCCTGCACTTTTTCGGCGATGTCCTTTAATTCTTCAGAAACAAAAAATTTATCCATAATCTCCTTTTCCTCCCTTAAATTTTTAAGTGCCTTCCCTAACTAAAAAAGGTGCAGGGGAAAGAGCACGTCTAAAAGGGTAAAGATAAACATTATTACGCTTAAAGTCCCGTTAAGATTGAAGAAAGCCACTCCGGCACGGGAAAGGTCATTGGGTGAAACCAGGGTATGCTGTTTGAATAAAAGGACCACGGCAATCAGCACACCCGCCAGGTAAAATATTCCCAGGTTTAAGATAAAGGCCACGGAGATGAAAAATATCGGTGCGACAATGTGGAAAAAGGTCGAAATTAGTAATGCCCGTTCCAGGCCAAAACGGGCCGGAATAGAGTAAATACCATATTTACGGTCAAAGTCATAGTCATCGCAGGCGTAAATAATATCAAAACCTGCCACCCAGAAAAGAACCCCCAACCCGATGAGTACAGGGGCCAGATCAAAACGATTGGCAATGGCAATCCAGGCGCCCACCGGGGCCAGCCCCAGGGCCAGACCCAAAAAAAGGTGGCAGGTCCAGGAAAAACGTTTGGTATAAGAGTAAAAGGAGAGGACTGCCACTGCAACCGGAAACAGCTTAAAGGCCAGAGGGCTCAACTGGTAGGCCGACAGAGACAACAGGGCAAAGGAAAGGAAGACTAAAAGCCACACTTCCTTTACGTTAACCAATCCCAGGGGCAGTGCCCGGTTGGCCGTACGGGGATTTAGCGCATCAATATGCCGGTCAATTAACCGGTTGAGAGACATTGCGGCAGTGCGGGCTCCCACCATGGCCAGGGTTATCCAGATTAGGTTGTGCAAGCTGGGTATTTGTTTTTGTACCAGGAGCGCACCCACATAAGCAAAGGGCAGGGCAAAAACGGTATGTTCAAATTTAATCATTTCCAGGATAATGCGTGTCTTGTGCACTACCCTATAAACCATAGCTCTCCCACTTCCTGTCCACAAGTTCCTTGATGTCTGCGCTCATCTCTATATCCGGGGGCCATTCCCTCATATGTCCTTCGCCGGGACCTTTCCGGGTGGCGTCAATGCCCATTTTACTGCCGTAATGGGGTAAGGGCGACGAATGATCCAGGGCATCCAGGGGGCCGTCTACCATCAGGACATCCCGGCGCGGGTCGACATTATTGAATACCCTCCACATTACTTCGGAAAGGTTTTGTACGTCGACATTTTCATCCACCACAATGATCAGCTTGGCCAGCATCATCAACCCCATTCCCCACAGAGCGCACATCACCTTTTTGGCCTGGCCAGGGTAACGCTTTTTAATTGATACAATTACACAGTTATGAAATACTCCCTCAAAGGGCATGTTTATATCCACAATTTCCGGTAGCTGCAGCCGCATGAGGGGTAAAAAGATACGCTCGGTGGCCTTACCGAGATAGGCGTCTTCCATTGGTGGTTTGCCCACAATGGTCGCGGTGTAAATGGGGTTTTTACGCCGGGTAATACAGGTTAAATGAAAAACCGGGTAGTGATCCGGCAGGGAATAATAGCCCGTGTGGTCACCAAATGGCCCCTCCAGGCGGGTTTCCCGCGGGTCCACATAACCTTCCAGGATAATTTCGGCATTGGCCGGGACTTCCAGGTCCACCGTTTCACAGCGCACCAGTTCCACCGGTTCCTTACGTAAAAAACCGGCAAAGAGCATTTCGTCGATTCCGGGAGGCAAAGGAGCCGTTGCGGCGTAAATAACCGCCGGGTCAGCGCCGATGGCCACTGCTACGGGCATGGGCCCGTCATAGTTTCGTACATGTTCTGCCCCTCCCTTGTGGATGTGCCAGTGCATACCGGTGGTGCGCTCGTCAAAAACCTGCATGCGGTACATACCCACATTGCGCCGTCCCGTAAGGGGGTCCCGGGTAAAGACCAGGGGGAGGGTGATAAATGGCCCCCCATCCTGGGGCCAGCATTTGAGCACGGGCAGTTCTTTCAGGGAAGGGTTCTCCCGGATAATCACTTCCTTGCAGGGCCCGTTCTTTACTATTTTTGGTATAAACGATGACAACTGAGCCAGCTTCGGTATGGCTTTTAGCTTATCTATAAAAGTTACGGGCAATTCGGCAGGTTGTAAAATACCAATCAATTCTTCTCCAATCTGATCCAGGCTTTCTACCTCCAGGGCCAGACACATCCGTTCCAGGGAACCAAAGGTATTGGTCAACACGGGCATATGGTAACCCCGCACATTCTCAAAAAGCAAAGCCGGCCCGCCGGCTTTGCAAACCCGGTCTGTAATCTCGGTTATTTCCAGCTTCACATCCACTTCCGTGGTGATTCTTTTTAACATCCCCCTCCTTTCCAGTACAGAAAGGAAGGCCCGCAAATCTTTATAAGCCATGACACTACCTCCGCCTTAAACCACGTTACCCACGTGTACGGTAACAATTCCCCCAGTAAGCTCATAGTAGCGGGCATCTGCCAGGCCCACATCACTAAAGAGCTCTTTAATTTCCCGTTGATGGGGGAAGTCCTTTAAAGAGTTGGGCAGGTAGCTGTAAGGGCCATCGAAGCCTATTCCCAGACGCCCTAAAAGGGGAACCAGGTGATTGAAATAAAAGTAATAGAGTTGTCTGAATAGGGGGGTGTTGGGTTTGGACAATTCCAGGGATACTACTTTGCCCCCCGGCCGAACCACCCGTGCCATTTCACTGATGGTTTTGCGGATATCGGGTACATTGCGCAGGGCGAAGCCAATGGTAGCACAGTCAAAGGTATTATCCGGGAAGGGTAAATTAACGGCATTTCCCTGTACAAACTGGATTTGTTCGGAAAAGGGAGTTTTTTTCACGTTTTCTCTGGCCTTGGCCAGCATGTTTTCACAAAAGTCCAGCCCTACCACCCGGCCCCGGGGACCAACCAGGCGTGCTTGCTCGATGGTGAGCATCCCGGTGCCGCAACAAACATCCAGACCATAGCCTCCCGGTTGCAGGCCGGTCTGGGCAGCGGCGAAACGGCGCCAGTACTTGTCCCGGTTAAAGCTTAAGGCCGTGTTTAAAAGGTCGTAGCGGTGGGCAATGGAAGAAAAGATGGCATGTACGTATTCTTCTTTGCTGCGATAGGGTGATGGAATGTGGACCATCAATCTTGCTCCTTTTTGTTCATCCTACCTGGACGGCCAGTCCAGCGTTTTGTTTCTGGAATAGCCGGATTAATTGTTCTAAAGTATCGCGGCTTTCCCCGGGGGGAAGGCCGGTCAGAGCCACAAGGGCTTCCTTAAGGTAGCCGTTGGTTTCCTGGGCATATTCGCTTAGTCCCACGGCCATACCAAAACTTGTTCCCAGCCTGTCCAGCGCTTTTTGTTCACGTTCCGATGCACCAGCCAGGTCGCCGGCTAGACGGCAGCCGCCGCCAAAAAGGGTGGCCGTTTCCTTAAAGACTATTTGTTTGAGCAAATCTGCATTTTGGAGCCCATCCCCATTTTGAACGCGCAAAATGCTGCCTTCACTTATTTCACAGATTATTCTCGAAAGGGGATTTAAGTACTTCACCATACCGTGGTCGCACAGGCATGTAAAAAAACGGCTATAAAAGTAATCACCCACAAGCACTGGAAACTGGTAGCCGTCTTTCGGGTCCCCCGGTACGGGGCACTCCCGGACATTACGGTGTATGCGGGCAGCCAGGTAGATGAACTGTATGACTGCTGCCAGGGCAACGGCCTGGGAATTTGGAGGGGCAAAAATCCTGGCTGACAACAGTACCAGGGCGGGGCGGATGAAGTCATGAAAACTGCCGGGTATCAGACGGGCAAACCTGCCAAGGTGCCCGGCCCGGATCTGGTAGGTTTTGGCCAGTATGTTTTGCACTTCCTGAAGTTCTGCTTTAATGGAGGCGAGCACCCGGTCTAACATTTTAAACCTCCTTTTATCCTAACTTAGTATTGATTCGTTACGGCTAAAAAATTTCCTTCCTGGTGTGAAAAATGCTCAAAAAATGCAGTGAGCCCTGCAATCTTTTTTCAGATCGCAAGGCTCACTAGCCCTTGGTTAGCCGGGTACTAATAAAAATCCCCCTCCTAAAGATTGACAGCTACCTGTTGCTCAGCCAGTTGTTCAGCCACAGGAAAGATACCGCGTTTGGTTTCTCTGGCCGACATGTGCTTGGCACGAAATTGGCTGGTCAGGTAGTTGCAGGCATCCCAGGGATTAACCTTATCGCCACAGGTAAACACATCAACCGCTGCATAACCCAATTCCGGCCAGGTATGGATGGCCAGATGGGACTCGGAGATAACCACCACGCCGCTGACTCCCTGCGGGCTGAATTTATGGAACACGCATTCTCGTACTTCCGCTCCTGCTTCGAGGGCTGCATTGACCATGATTTCTTCCACTTTTTCGATGTCGTTGAGGATGTCGAATTCGCAGCCATAAATTTCAGCCAAGACATGGCGGCCCAAGTGTTTCATCTTAGTTATCTTCCCCCTTTGACCCAAAATATTATTGGAATCAAGCCATCTGACAAACTCGACATTTGTCAGGATTGGCCAATTCCAATCAAGTTCAATTGTAGCATAAGATTTGCGGTTGTCAAATAAAATTTTAAAGGTCCTGATAGGGTTTCTTTTACATTTTTGGTGTTTCTTCGCCAATCTCTTTAAGTACCAGATAAACCATGGGCGGGGCGCCAAAAACCATGGTGGTAGCTGCGGCCACTATCCCAGAATCATTAAAAATCAGGGCCAGGATGCTGGCCGTCGTGACGCCAACAAAGCCGCGAAACAGGTCGGGATACTTGCTCCTGATGGCCGCCATCACGCCTACTGGCCGGTGAAAGAGCAGCACCAGGCTGCCCAGGCTGGCCAGGAAAATGCGGCTCCAGATGGTATAACGGACCAGCTTGATGTTCAACTCCGACTTGCGCTGGATAATATCCAGCACTACCGGCCAACCGCCCTGTAATACAAGGGCCGTATTGCGCCCGATGTGGGACTGCAGCCATGGTGGACGGTGGAGATCGTAAATCATAAAGGCCACCAGCACGGCTACCAAACCCAGGCCAATCCGGATAACGTTGTGAATGGTCAGGGACCGCCCTGTGAGCAATAAAAAGGTAGTAAAGAACGCACCGGCTGCGGCTATGGTTCCCCCCACATTGGTACCCAGTTGCGGGGCGGCCAAAACATAAATGGTGACCAGGTAAATTACCCCGGTAAAGGACAACAGGGGTTTCCGCCAGTGGGGTAACCTGGTTAGCAAGGCTGTAGAGCCAATAATCATTGAACCGATGAGAATACCCATGTATTCATTGCCAATACCATAAAAACGAGCGCCGACAATGGGGTCATATCCCATGATGGCTGTTTTTTGCAGTGGTCCTCCCAGTACGGCATCCACCAAAATCAACCCGCCATTGGCAAAGCAAAGAAAGATAAAGGGATCCAGCCGCCACCTGCGGTGCATAAAAACCGTTAACATGGTAACCAGAACGGTCAGCGTTAATATTTCCAGAACAATCACCCCGGCCGTAGGCTGGGGCAGTAAAGGCAGGAGCAAATAGGCCAGGGGTACTACCATAACCGAGAGCAGAAAGGGCTCCAGCACCTGGCCCAACCTGGTGCGCCGCCAGAAAATGCAGTAAAGGGATACCAAAAGCAGGATGAGCTGATAAAAGATATACCCCTTTTGTATGTTCGGGCGGATGTTGTACGTCAGACTGAGCTGGTTTAGCATACGCTCTAAAAGCCCCATTTGACCCTTCTCCGGGGTCGTTACCCGCATGGGCTGGCCGGTCATTTCCCCGGGTACCCCTATTCTTAGAAAGTGCAAAACCGTCGGGGCGATGTCGGTGTTCATCACCACACCCGCCCTTTTGGTGGTGGGGGAAGATAGGATACCGGGAGTTACCCCCGCTCCAACGGCCATGATGGGAGTCAGGTAATTTGAACCGGAAACACCTTTCCCGGGTGTGGGGGAAAGGATGAGCAAGAGGTCCCGGTGCGGATCAAGCCGGTAAGCCAGCTCACCAATAAATCGATCCACCCTTTCCAGAGTTGACCGGCGCTGTTTTTCCATTACTTTATCCAAAACATCGCCGCGCATTTCCTCCAGCCGCGAGAGATCCCCCAGTTCAAGAACGACCAGGGATACCTCCGGTGGGAGCCGGTCAAAGGCATACAACAGCTTTTCGTAATCGGTACGCAGCCCTCCGGGGAAGGAAGGATCACTGGCCAACATCGCCGTACCCACATTACCGCAATCAACCACACCTTTTTCATCCATGGCGATGTTCAATGCCTGCCGCCTCAATCCCTGGGGAACGTCGGCGTTTCCTAAAACGGCGGTTTTTAAGCCCGCTTTATGCAGGGCAGAGCCCAGAGCGCCCGGTATAGCTGGATAGGGCAGTTGCTGGTTTTGCCTGTGGATGCGCACAATACCCAGTTGGACCAACGATCCGGGTTCCACAGCCATCCCCGTGCGCCGGTAAAACTCCTCGGCGGCGGTACCTCTTTCCAGCCTACCCCAGGCGTTAAAGCCTAGAGCCGCCGTACCGTTAGCGGTAACATGTACCCCGGCTCCAATGGTAGCATAGGTATTTTCCTCAGTTAAGGCTCCTGCGGTATTGCCGTTCATCAGTCCCAGGGCACCCTGTTGCTCCAACTTTTGCAGGTGGGGCAAATGTTTTAAATCGGACAGGCCCAACCGATCCACAACAACCATGACTACCCTCCCCCCCCGGGGTGCAGGCATAAAAGGTTTACCTTGTTTATCTTTAGACGGCAGGGCGGCCTGCAGTGCCGGTTCAATACCGGCCTGCAGGGGGGTCTGGAAAAAGGCCATGAAAAAGATGAGGGCGGTAATAATGATTGCCCACCTGGTTTTCATAGTTTCGACACCTTTATTTCGAATTATTTGTGTATCTATTTTCAGCAATGGTTTATTTCCGAAGGCATTTCATCATCCGTTGTCTTTAGGGAGCAGGTAGGTAAAAAACCCTTTTTTGAAAGCACACTTTTATACTCCTCCTCAATTTTACGCACCATGGCTTCAACAGTAAAGTGTTCCATAACCCTCTGCCTCCCCTTTTGGCCCATTTCTTCCGCCTTTCTCCGTTCCGAAAGCAATCGGGCCATGGCCCGGGCAAGGGCGTGGGGGTTCCGGGGCGGTACGAGAAACCCGGTTTCCCCGTCTATCACCGCTTCGGGCAAGCCGCCCACCCGGGTAGCTACCACCGGTTTTCCCGCAGCCATGGCCTCAAGGATGGTCAGGGGTAAACCTTCAGTGATGGAAGGCAGGACAAAGATATCCATCGCGGCTAAAATCCGGGGAATATCCCTTCGCTCCCCGGTGAAGAAAAGCCGCCCGCTGAGCCCCAGGGCCCTCCCTTGCTGATCCAGGGTCTCGCGTAAGGGGCCATCCCCAACGACCACAAAATTCACCTGGTAGTCCCGGCAAAGGATGGCCGCGGCTTGCAGGAAGTAAGACACCCCCTTTTGTGGGGCCAGGCGGGCGATGGTACCCACCAACTGGCCGAGGGGGGGCACACCCAGGGAACGCAGTACCGCCAGCCGGTCAACTTCGCAGCGGAAAGGAGCCGGATTTATACCGTTATGTACGGTGACCACCCGGTCCGGGGGCAGTCCTTCTTTTATTAAAAGTTCCTGCCTCAGGGCTTCCGACACAGTTAAAATGCGGTGGGTGAAGCGGGCTAGGAGTCGCTCCCCTAAGGCAAAGGCGTTTTTTTTCCAGGACGGCCAGAATTCATAGAAAATGGAGTTGTGAGCCGTCATAAAGACAACTGGAGTGCGGGCCACCTTTGCGGCCACCCGTGCCACCAGCCCTGCTTTGGAGCTGTGGGCATGCAAAATGGTGATTTTCTCAGCTGTCAGAGTATCCACCAGGATGCGCATGACATGCCAGTCTGAACGGGGAGAAAGTTCACCCGCAAGAGGTATGGAAATCACCTTTACCCCCAGATCCGCAATTTCCTGAGCCATATTTCCAGGCGGACAGGCTACCACAGGCTCAAAAAAATTCTTATCTCCTAGGGATAAAAGGGAGAGCAGGTGATTTTTCATACCACCCCTGGCTGGACGGATAACATGCAGTACCTTGAATTTGGACACACTTGTTCTCTCCCAGACTTTTACTATGTATTTTACCAGCATTCACCATTGTTATTCGCCGTTCTTTTGTATTCGCTATGGCAAAGGAATTTACCTCCTGCAAATTAAAAGCACGGTTTTTTGAACCGTGCTCGCAACAGGACCTTTAGGGTTTTAATACCGAGGCAAGCCGTAGTGCGCCTCTTGCGTCAAGAACATGAGTGAGCGGGGAAACGCTGTGCCTGCCTAAAGCGGGTTGACTGAACTTGACCTGCCGGTCAGCAAACAGGTTTGTAGAGGTACGGCCTAATATTCTGAAATGGCATTGGTGGGGCAACTTTCTACGGCCTCGTGGGCCTGATCCTCCAACTCCGGGGGTACTTCGTCTACAATGGCATGGGCTTTATCTTCATCGTTCCAGTCAAATACTTCAGGACAGGTGTCCACGCAGGTGCCGCAGCTGATACAAAGATCCTGGTCTACTTCAACGCGCATGACCATCGCCCTCCATTATTGGTTTTTGCCGAAGCACTATTATTCTTTGTCTCGGTATAGCAAAATTATGCTTTTTCTGAAGGCTTAAGTGTTACGGCAAAGGAATTTGCAAAAGGTCCCCCGGATAAATGCGATCGGGGTTGGTCAAGCCGTTGAGCCGGATGATTTCCTCTACCGATGTATTATAACGGCGGGCCAGCTCCCAAAGGGTTTCGCCGGGGCGTACACGGTGCAGGAAAAAAGAAGAACCGCCGCTCATCCAGATTACCAGAACCCGTCCCTCCCGGTTGCCCACCACCAGGCGGCCGTTAGCGGTTAAGGTAAGATCATTAACCGGAACTTCTACCGTTATAGCCCGCTCGGGTGACGGGGAGACCACCGGCACGGGGTAGATAAAGATATGCCCTTCGGGGGTTCCCGCTACCAGCACCTCCCGGTCGGCCAACCTCCCCACGCCCAGGGTTGATATGGCGCTTCCCAGGTCATCGGTGGTGAGTACGGTAGAAAGGGTTTCTCCCACTGCCACTATCCGGACCCGCCCGTCATCGCCGCCCCAGGCCATATCCTCCCCAGGGGCACCTGTTAATCTCCCGGATGCCATGGCCGTCAAGCCGGCGGGCAGTCGTTCCAGCAAGGGTCCGGCCACAAAGCCCCTCTCCGTATAGGAAAAAGTAACAATGCCCCAATTACCCGCTTCCAGGAAAGCAACTGCAATTAAGGGTAACATCCCGGCTCGCTCGATTACGGTTACTTTCTGCGGTGCCCCGGGCACCAGCCGGATGGCCAGTAACTGGAGATTCATTTCCACCTCTGGCCTTCCCGGCTGTTCATAAACATAAAAAGCACCTGCGCCCTCGGCGGCGGCTACGATTTCCAACCGACCGTCCCCATTCACGTCTCCCAGGGCCAAATTGACGAAGCGGGCCTCGGGTTCCGGGGGAGTACTCCAGAAGGGGACAATACTTTCCCTGCGGGCCGACCAGGTCAGGATCTGGTCCAGAGTGCCCGCAATGATCTGATCCGGCGTGAAGTTACCCATTCCCACTGCCAGGCTTAATACCTCCGCCGGTACATCGATGGTACTCAGCAGGCGATAAGTATTATTTTCGGGTACGAAAACGGCTATGCGGCGCCCGGTGGCCGCCACCACGTCCCCCTGGTTGCTGATGATTCTCCCGCTCCCCACCAGCACCGGTCCCCGGTTAATCCGGGCTTCCCACTGCGGATCCTTTCCTTTAACCATTGTCCTTCGCCCCCTCAGTAAAATCCCTCACCCACAAAGTATGCGCCAGTTAACCACCAGGTGTTTTGACTAAAAGGACGTAGTGGCACTCAAGGCATAAAAATAAAGGCGAGCATGGTTAATGACATACCCGCCTTTCGGAGATTATGCCAGTAAGCCGGTTAGCTTTTTGAGCAACCCCTGCCTGGTGATTTACAAGTTCGCAGGCAAAAACCGGCATGCTCCCCAGGGTAGCCTTTTATACTTTAAACCGGGAGGACAAATGCTGTAGTTCACTGGCGATGCTGGATAAGGATTCGGCAGTAGTCGATAATTCTTCCATGGCGGAAGACTGTTCCTCGGCTGCGGCCGTGACGTTTTGCACCCCGGAGGAAATCTCCTGGGCGGCCGCAGCCATCTCCTGGACCCGGGAGGAAAGTTCCTGCACCGAGCGGATAATTTCCTGCAGGGAACGTCTTACTTCTGTTACTACCTGGTTTCCGGCCTCGACCTCCCGGACACTGGTTTCTGTAGCGTCCACTGCTTCTTTCGTTTCCTGCTGGATTGATTCAATGGTCTGCTGTATTTCCTGTGCCGCCCGGGCCGATTGTTCCGCCAGATTACGTACTTCTTCGGCAACTACCGCAAAACCACGGCCGTGCTCACCGGCCCTGGCAGCCTCAATGGCTGCATTTAAAGCCAGCAGGTTGGTTTGATCGGCAATCTGGGTAATCAGTTCCACCATGGCGCTGATGTTTTGTGATTTGGACTTTAAGCTTTCCATGGCCCGGGAGGCGGCTTCAGAAACCCGGGCTATGTTTTCCATCTGGGTGGTGATCTGCATGATGGCTCGGGTACCTTCGTTAGCATGCTGGGATGCCATAGCTGCGGTCCGGGATATCTCCTGGGCGTTGTCGGATACCTGCCGGGTCGAGGTAGCTACCTGGCTGATAGTGGCTGCCGTTTCGTTGGCCATGGCGGCAGTCTCTTCAGCGGTGGCAGTCAGTTGTTCGGAAGCGGAGGACAGGGTTTGGGCCTTGTCCCTCAACTCCTGCACCATTTGTTTTAAACTGCCGGTCATTTGGTTGAATGCTTGGGCCATCCGGCCCACCTCATCCCGGGTTTTGACGCTTACTTCTTCGCCGGTCAGGTCGCCGGCTGCAATGCGGGCAGCCCTTTTTTCAATTCTGACCAGGGGGGTGGCGATTGAGCGGGACATATATAAACTAACCCCCACCCCGGCAAGTAAGGCTAAGACGATCATCGTCGGGACCAAGACTATAGCATGCTTAACCCGCTTGGCGTTTTCTTGTTGTTAAGGAAAGTATACTTTTTGGGGGGCTCTTATAGGGGTACCCAATGAGCCCATATTATGGTAATATTTAGACATGAGGTACTCGTCGAAAATTAAAGAAATACTGAAGTTAAAATGGCCTGAGTTTGAAGCGAAGTATTCAGCGGCTATCCGTGAATGCGAAAAGGAAGCTGTCACTAAGGTCCTTGGATGTGGGGACCCCCAAAACGGGTTTGCTGAATACTGGTGTTTAGATTGCGGGGGCAAAGAAAAAAAGATCGTTCCATTTACTTGCAAAAGCAGATTTTGTCCCTCATGTGGTAAGGTTTACACAGATAAATGGGTTGAAAAGATGTCA
>NZ_FQZM01000006.1 GCF_900142025.1 Desulfofundulus thermosubterraneus DSM 16057
TTGCCCTGGCCGAAACGCCCAGCATTTTCAAGAACCTGGAAGGCTGGATGCGGAGGAGGCTGCGCATGTGCCTCTGGAAGCAGTGGAAGCGAGTGCGGACAAGATACCGCGAGCTGCGTGCACTGGGACTGCCTGAATGGGTAGTACATGAATTCGCCAACGCTCGCAGAGGGCCATGGCGGATGGCCCACGGGCCAATGAACAGAGCCCTGGGCAACGCCTACTGGCAGTCCCAGGGCCTGATGAGCTTAACCGAACGCTATCAAAGTCTTCGTCAAGCTTGGTGAACCGCCGGATGCGGACCCGCATGTCCGGTGGTGTGAGAGGACGGGGGCTAGCCGCCCCCTCCTACTCGATACGGGAGTTCGTGGGAAGGAGGACGGGTTATGTCGGACGAAGCGCTGACCGCTTTACTTCTATCCTTGCGCGTGGCTCTTCTGGCCACGGCGGTGGCGTCTGTAAGCGGGGTAGCATGTGCCCGCCTGCTTACCCGCGCTCATTTTCCGGGAAAAGATACGTTGGAAGCTGTTTTGCTTCTCCCCCTGGTACTTCCTCCTACGGTGGTGGGGTTTGGCCTGCTTTTGTTCCTTGGCCGGAACGGCCCGCTGGCCTGGGTTTTTCCGGGCCAGATACTTTTTACCTGGTGGTCAGCGGTGATCGCTTCGGCGGTGGTAGCTTTCCCCTTGATGTACCAGAATGCCAAGGCGGCCTTTGAAAGTGTGGATATCAACCAGGAACGCGCCGCCCGTACCCTTGGGGCCGGAGAGGTACGGGTTTTTTTCACGGTGAGCCTGCCCCTGGCCTGGCCGGGGATCATGGCAGGTCTGGTGCTGGCCTTTGCCCGGGCGCTGGGGGAATTCGGCGCCACCCTGATGGTGGCCGGGAATATCCCCGGCAAAACCCAAACTGCTCCCATGGCCATTTACTTTGCCGTCGAGGCAGGTGATTATGGGACGGCCGTGCCCCTGGTGGTCATCGTTTTGCTCTTTTCATTTGCCGTCATTTTCTGGCTGAACTGGTGGTCGAGGAACAGGGTTGCGCGCCATGCGCTGCGGAGGAGGGGATGAGCATGCTCGAAGTTGACTTTCAGAAAAAACTACCGGATTTTATCTTGACGGCCAGGTTTGCTGTCCGTGAGGGAGAAATCCTGGTCCTGTCCGGTCCTTCGGGTTCCGGCAAGACGACCATCCTGGAGTGCCTGGCCGGGTTGCAAAAGCCCGATCGTGGATACATCAACCTGCGGGGGAAAATGCTTTTTAATAAGACAAAAAGAATTAACCTGCCACCGCACAAGAGGGGTATCGGTTTTATTTTTCAGGCGTATGCTCTCTTTGAGCACATGACGGTGAAGGACAATATTTTGTACGGGGCAGCAAGGGTTAATGGAAGAAAGAAGCGGGAACAGATCTTACGGGAAGTTTTGGAACTGCTGGGTATAAGCCACCTTCAGGACCGTTATCCCGCCCAGCTATCAGGCGGGGAAAAACAGCGGGTGGCCCTGGCCAGGGCGCTGGTGAGCGAACCAGCTCTTTTGCTACTGGACGAGCCCCTGTCAGCGCTGGATAGAAACCTGCGGGAGAGACTCCGCGGGGAATTAAAACAACTGCACAGGCAGTGGGGGATCCCCTTTGTGCTGGTAACCCACTGCCGGTGTGAGGAGGAACTGGCGGACATGGTTTTGCGACCGGTGGCGAGCATAAATGAGAAGGGCGAACAGGCCATTTGCTTTAGTATGTAACTAGCCCCGGCATATACTGGCTGATCCTGGGTTATGAGAAAGCCTGGATAAGAGAGTGCCTTCCAGCCGTTTTCTTTAAACTTTAAAAAAGGTGTTGACAAACAAATTCTCCCTGACTTATAATCTGGAACAGAGGCAGATACAGGGGAGTATCTAAGGAGGCAGTGGCACTTTCTAACGGAAGGTTCCGTTAGGAGGCGGTTTATCCCATACAAACGGGTTATCCAATGGTGGAGATCAAGCAAAGGCGCTTTTTCAGAAGGTGTGTCTTCTGAAGGGCGCCTTTTTATCTTACCAGCGTGAGCTCAAAGCAAGGGTGCTTTAAAGGGAGCAATGTTGCTCCATTAAAGCACCCTTTTTACGTTTTGCAGGAAACGTCCGGCCGGTGAATTGGCGCCGTTCACCACGGGCGATAAGATACAGGCCATCTTCGGCCGTTACAGCAGGATCCGGAGGCTGCAGCGGCTGGAGGTGCAGAAACCAGGGTTGGTTTGGATAGGAGGTTGGTGTAAGTGTACAGGCGAATCATGAATGGCCTTTACCTTTTGCCCCTGGTATTGCTGGCCGCACCCGGTCTGGCCTGGGCCGATGAAGCTCAAATTGATACGGGAGATACCGCATTCGTTCTTATCTCTGCAGCACTGGTGATGATCATGACCCTGCCCGGGGTGGCCCTGTTCTACGGTGGTATGGTCAGGCGCAAGAATACCCTCAGCACGATCATGCAGAGCCTGTTTATCATGGCCTTGATTTCAGTACAATGGGTGCTCTGGGGTTACAGCATCGCTTTCGGTCCGGATAAGGCGCACCTGTTCGGCAGTCTGGCCTGGCTGGGGTTAAATGGCGTGGGTCAAGCGCCAAACCCTGATTATTCGGCTACCATTCCTCACCTGGCATTTATGGCTTTCCAGATGATGTTCGCGGTAATCACCCCGGCATTGATTACCGGCGCCTTTGCCGAACGGATGCGTTTCCCGGCTTTTGTAGCCTTCACCCTGCTTTGGGCCACCTTTGTTTACGACCCCCTGGCTCACTGGGTATGGGGCGTGAACGGGTGGTTGCGTAACCTGGGTGCCCTGGACTTTGCCGGCGGCACGGTGGTGCACATTTCCTCCGGCGTATCCGGCCTGATCGCGGCCCTGATGCTGGGCCGGCGCAGGGGTTACGGCTCGGAGCCGATGGTGCCCCATAACCTGCCCCTTACAGTCCTGGGAGCGGCGCTGCTGTGGTTTGGGTGGTTCGGCTTTAACGCCGGCAGCGCCCTTTCGGCCAACGGCCTGGCAGCCAGCGCTTTTGTGGTGACCAATACGGCCGCTGCAGCGGCAGCCCTCTCCTGGGTCTTTGCCGAATGGATCCACCACGGCAAACCCACCGTTCTGGGCGGCGCCAGCGGCCTGGTGGCCGGTCTGGTGGCCATCACCCCCGCCTCGGGGTTTGTCGGGCCGATGCCTGCGGTAATCATCGGCCTGGTGGCCGGCGTGGTTTGCTACCTGGCAGTGAGTGTACTAAAGTCCACACTGGGTTATGACGATTCCCTGGATGCCTTTGGAGTTCATGGTATCGGCGGTACATGGGGCGCGCTGGCCACCGGCCTGTTTGCTTCCAGGGCTGTTAACCCTGCCGGTGTTGACGGTCTGCTCTTTGGCAACCCCCATCAGTTGTGGATCCAGTTTATCAGCGTACTGGCCAGTTGGCTGTTTGCCGCCGTTATGACTTTCGTCATCCTTAAAGTGGTGGGATTGTTCTTCAAGTTGCGGGCCAGCGAAGATGAAGAAGTACAGGGTCTGGATATTACCCAGCATGGTGAGGATGCCTACTCAGACATGGTGCTGGGCGCACCGGTGAGCCGTATTCAGAGCTTATCGGCTTCTCCTTCTACCATGGTCACTACCAGGGAAGCTGGTGTATAAGGATAAATTAAAACTGCTTTTTCCCGGGACATGGACTACTTGAAGTAAAGGGGGGAACCTCAATGACCAAAATTGAATGTATCATCCGCCCCGGTAAGTTGGAAGACGTTAAAGATGCTTTAGGAAGATTTGGCATACATGGTATGACCGTATCGCAGGTAATCGGTTGTGGCCTGCAAAAGGGTCGCACCGAGGTCTACCGGGGTACGGAATACAGCATTAACCTGCTGCCCAAAATCAAAGTGGAGATTGTCATTGCCGATAAATTTGTAGATGAGGTGGTAAAGCTGGTTACCGAAGCCGCACGTACCGGTGAAATCGGCGACGGCAAGATCTTTACCTATCCGGTGGAAAACGCCATTCGCATTCGTACCGGTGAAACCGGTGAAAGCGCCATCTGATGATTCCCTGGAAAAGGCAATTGCTACTCGCAGGTGAGGCTTTCCTGGCGTTAAAACAAAGATGTTTGAGAACTGGCATTGGCGCCTCGGGTTTAAAGGATCTACCCTCCTCCCTCTAATCCCGTGGCGCCTCTTTAATTTAGTGAACAGTGAAGTTATTGTGGGCAAAGGTGCCGGTATCCCCCCGGGGAAACGGCACTTTTTTACATTAAATATAAAAATATGGAGGGCTGATCATGACCAGAAAAATTGCCATTTACGGAAAGGGTGGTATTGGCAAATCCACTACCCAGCAAAATACCGCTGCCGCCCTTGCCCATTTCTATGGGAAAAAAGTTTTGATCCATGGTTGCGATCCCAAGGCGGACTGCACGCGGCTGATTCTTGGCGGCAAGCCGCAGGAGACGGTGATGGATACCCTGCGGGAATTCGGAGAGGACGCAGTGACCATCGACCGGGTGGTAAAGACCGGGTTCTGCGGGATCAAGTGTGTCGAGTCCGGGGGGCCGGAACCGGGTGTTGGTTGTGCCGGTAGGGGTGTGATCACGGCCATCAGTTTGATGGAAGAGCTGGGTGCTTACACGCCGGACCTGGATTTCATCTTTTTCGACGTACTTGGTGACGTTGTCTGCGGTGGTTTTGCCATGCCGGTGCGTGAAGGGAAGGCCCAAGAGATCTACATTGTGGCTTCGGGGGAAATGATGGCTCTTTATGCCGCCAATAACATCTGCCGCGGTATGGTCAAGTATGCCGAACAGAGCGGCGTCAGACTGGGGGGTATTATCTGCAACAGCCGTAACGTTGATGGGGAGAGGGAATTGATGGAAGAGTTTTGCTCCAGAATCGGTACCCAGATGATTCACTTTATCCCGCGGGACAATATCGTCCAAAAAGCGGAATTTAACCGCCAGACGGTGACCC
Source organism: Desulfofundulus thermosubterraneus DSM 16057 (assembly GCF_900142025.1). Taxonomy (GTDB): domain Bacteria; phylum Bacillota; class Desulfotomaculia; order Desulfotomaculales; family Desulfovirgulaceae; genus Desulfofundulus; species Desulfofundulus thermosubterraneus. Next base: position 4,971 of record NZ_FQZM01000006.1, read on the forward strand.
AGTTCGATCCGAATTGCAACCAGGCCCGGGAGTACAGGGAGCTGGCCAGAAAAATTATTGATAACGATATGTTCGTCATTCCGCAACCCATGACCATGGACGAGATGGAGAGCCTGGTGGTCAAATACGGCCTGCTGGAGTAACGGAGTGGAAATGTCAAGGCGGCATATGTAACTGAAGCCTCAGAGGAATGAGGAAAAAAATTGTTACACCGGGGAGGTTATAGTATGAAAATGATCAGGGCCATCATCCGTCCCGAAAAAAGTGAGGAAGTGGTGGACGCCCTGGCTGAAGCTGGATACGTAGCCCTGACCAAAATGGATGTGGTTGGGCGGGGCAAGCAAAAGGGCATTCATGTGGGCAGCATATACTACGACGAACTGCCCAAGGTGATGATCATGCTGGTGGTAGAGGACGGCAAGGCGGCGGAAGTGGTGGAAATCGTTACGAAATCTGCTTATACCGGAAACTTCGGTGACGGGAAAATCTTCATCACCCCGGTGGATGAGGCCTACACCGTACGCACCGGTGCTGCGGGGCTGTAACCCGCGGGAGGTTAACGGATTCTTGCCGGAGGCCGGTAAAACGCCGCTGGCACCGGCACTCTCCGGTGGATTTTGCGCGGGGGTGAATATGCCATGAAGGAAGTAATTGCCATTATCAGGCCCAATAAGATTAACGCCACTAAAGAAGCCCTGGCCGTGCTGGGTTTTCCGGGTGTGAACGCCTGCAAGGTGGTCGGGCGGGGCAAGCAGAAGGGAATCACGGGTGAAGTGACCTTTGCCGTCAACCCCGAACTGGAAAAGCAGGAGGGCGGGATGAAATACGTGCCCAAAAGGATGATTTCTCTGGTGGTGGACGACCAGGACTGATCGTGGCTGCAATCATCAAAATCAACCGTACTGGGCGGATAGGAGACGGGCGCATCTTTGTCTGCCCTGTAGAAGAGGCGGTACGGGTACGCACGGGGGAAAAGGGCCCGGCAGCTATCTGATAACAGGACGGGTCATAAAGCGTCCGGGAATTACACGCTTAAATGAAGTGTGGACGATGGTCCGTCTTGCCGGGGGACGGCTGTCGCGAAAGATGTGAGGGGAGGAATGAAATCATGCCTGTGGTAAGAATGAAGTGCAACGAAACGATTCCCGAGCGGGATAAGCATATTTACCGCACGGAAAAGGAGAAATCCATAATTCCCGCCTGTAATATTGCCACCATCCCGGGAGATATGACCGAGCGCGGGTGAGCTTTTGCCGGTGCCCGCGGGGTCGTGGGCGGACCAATTTCCGACGTCATCCAATTGGTTCACGCGCCGGCAGGTTGCGCCTGGTACACGTGGGGAACGCGGCGGCATCTATCCGACTTTTATCCCTGGGCTACGCCCACCCGCCTGACCAATGTCGCCTTCAACCGCCGCTACTGCATGTGTACCGACATGCAGGAAAAAGACGTTGTCTTCGGGGGCATGAAAAAGCTGGAACAGGCCTGCCTGGAAGCCATCCGGCTGTTCCCCGAGGCAAAGGGATTGATCATTTTTACCACCTGCACTACAGGCCTGATCGGCGACGACGTGCAGGCGATAGCCCGGCAGGTCGAGAAGAAAACCGGCAAGCTGATCTTCACTTCCGAATCACCGGGTTGTTCCGGGGTGAGCCAGTCCAGGGGGCACCACGACTTTAACACCCAGTTTTACCGGCAGATACGGCAGTTAAGGGAACGCCGGCCGGAGCTGAAAATGTCTGAAGAAGAGAAAACTCCCTATGACATCTGCTTGATTGGCGAGTACAACATGGACTGGGATTTAAAGATAGTCAGGCCGCTCTTTGAGAAAATCGGCGTGCGCATTGCAGCCGTTTTCAGCGGCAACGAGCGCATCGAAAACCTGGTCAAGATGCCCGATGTGAAATTAAACGTGGTGCACTGCCAGCGTTCTGCCGAGTATATCGCCCACATGATCAAAGACGGGTTTAACATTCCATTTATCCGCGTCTCGCTCTTCGGGATTAATCAGACTGCAGAAGCGCTGCGGAAAACTGCCGCCTTCTTTGGCCTGGAGGAGCGGGCCGAGAAGGTGATTGCCGGGGAAATGAAGCGGGTAGAAAAGAGCCTGGCTTTCTACCGGGAAAAGTTAAAGGGTAAGCGGGTGGCCATTTACGTCGGCGGACCCCGGGTATGGCACTGGATCAAGCTGATGGAGGAACTGGGGATGACCGTGGTGGCCGTCGCCTGTACCTTTGCCCACGAAGACGACTATGAAAAGATCAACGCCCGGGCGCCGGAGGGAATGCTGGTTATTGATAACCCCAACGAGTTTGAGATCGAAGAGATGCTCAAAATCGAAAAGCCGGACCTGTTTTTAACCGGGCTGAAAGAAAAGTATATCGCGCGCAAGATGGGCATTCCCACGGTAAACTCCCACTCCTACGAAAAAGGTCCTTATGCCGGTTTTGCCGGTATGGTTAATTTCGCCCGGGATATCTACCAGGCTCTTTATGCACCGGTTTGGAAATACCAGTGGGGCATTGATGGTGCTCCGGCAAAAGACGAGGAGGAAGGGTCATGCAGCTAAAGGAAATTCCCGTTACGGGCATACCTTACGATCAGATAAAAATCGAAAAAGTCCCGGCGGCGCCGGAGTATTGTGAGCGGCCGGCGGAACTGATTCCCTCCGCGAACAGGGCTGTGGTAATCAATCCCAACCGCACCTGTATGCCCCTGGGAGCCATGTGGGCGGTGCTGGGAGTAAGGAAGGCGATCCCTTTTGTCCAGGGTGCCCAGGGATGTACCACTTACGTGCGGTATACGTTCTGCCGTATTTTTAAAGAACCGGCCGTTATCGCCACCGCCTCTTTCCATGAGGATGCGGCGGTTTTTGGCGGCCGGCGCAACCTGGTGGAGGGCATTCGCAACCTGGTGGTACGTTACTGGCCGGAGCTGGTTGGTGTGGTGACCACCTGTTCCAGTGAGATTATCGGCGACGATATGGTCAGCTTTATTAAAATGGCCAGGGCCAACCTGCGTAAAGAGATCGGACCTGAGAAAGCGGACCAGATCCCCATAGTGCTGGTCAACACCCCCAGCTTTGCCGGGTCCCATGTGGAAGGTTATGACCGGGCCTCCCGTGCCTTTGTGGAGACCCTGGCCACCACTAAGGGAGAACCCAACGGCAAGGTGAACATCATCCCGGGTCTATTTTACCCGGGCGACATCCGGGAAATCAAGCACCTGCTGCGCCACATGGGTGTAGAGGCGATAGTGCTCTTTGACATTTCCGATACCCTGGACGCCCCCCTGGAGCCGCCAACGTCCGTCCCTTACTATCCTCCTGGTGGTACTGCGGTGGGGGAAATCAGAGACATGGCCAATTCGCTGGCCACCTTTGCCCTGCAGCCCCACGCCGGCCAGGCCGGCGCCCGCTACCTGGAGCGCAAATACGGCGTGCGTGCCGTGGTTGGTCCACCACCGGTTGGGGTACAGGGTACCGATGCCTTTTTAAAGGCGCTGCGGGAGATAACCGGAAAACCCATCCCCGAAAGCCTCTTACAGGAAAGGGGACGGTTAGTCGATTCCCTGGCCGACACCCTGCACCACACCATGATGAAAAAGGTGGCTGTCATGGGGGATCCTGATATAGTGCTCGGTGTCACCCGCTTCGTGCTGGAAATGGGGATGGAGCCGGTGGCCCTGGCCGGTGGTACGGCCAGCAAGACCTTCGTCCACGATGTGGAGGCCATCCTGGCCGAAGCGGGGTACGAAGGCGAACCGCCGCTGATCATCAATGGCGGTGACCTGTTTGAGTTTGAGGAGTACCTGAAAAAACAACCGCGCCTGGACCTGATTATCGGTAATTCCCGGGCAGTGGACATCTCCCGTGAGCTGCAGGTACCGCTGGTGCGGGTAGGTTTCCCTATCTACGACCGCTTTGGTTATCAAAAACGTCCCATTGTGGGTTACCGGGGTGGGGAAATGCTGCTTGCGGAAATTGTAAACAGCATGCTGGATTACCAGTACCCCGATGACCGTACCCAGCAGCTATAGGTTTGGAGGGGAGAGAATAGGCTATGAAAATGCTCATTGAAATGATGCCCGAACGGGCCGGGCACCTGGAATTGACGGGCCTGCCCGAGTGTGAGCGGCAGACCCTCCCCGGGGTGATCTCCCAGCGGGCCTGCATGCTTTACGGAGCCCGCTGGATGATAGCAGCTATCAGGGACGTGGTTCACCTTATCCACGGGCCGGTGGGTTGTGCTTACTACAGTGAGACGGTGCGTAAAAAGAACTACAGGGTGTTTTCTACTGCCCTGGGTGAAAAGGAGATTGTCTTTGGTGCCGGGCAAAAACTGGAAGATGCCATCAGGGAAGCGGTAAGTTTGCGTCCCCGGTCTTCTGCCGTGCTGGTTTACACTACCTGCGCGGTAGGACTGATCGGTGAAGACGTGGAGGCAATCTGCAAACAGGCATCGGCTTCCCTGGGCCTGCCGGTGGTGCCGGTCAACTGTCCTGGTTTCGGCGGGGTGAGCCAGGGTAAAGGGCACGATGTCGCCGCGGCAGCCCTGCTTGAGCATTTTATCGGGCGTGGTCCGGCCGGGCCGCCCCTGGAAAATAGTGTGAACATACTTGGTGAGTTTGACGTTCAGGGCGATTTAAAGGAAATTGAGCACCTATTGCAGCGTCTCGGTTTAAATATTATCTGTGCCGTGTCCGGCCGGGCAACGGTAGAAAATATGGCCCGGGCTCACCGGGCCAGGCTCAATATCGTCCACTGCGGGCGTACCGGGCGCTGGCTGGCCCAAAAGATGGAGGAGCGCTTCGGTATTCCCTGGCGGAAGGTTTCCTTTTTTGGTTTGGCCGAAACCGCGGCGGCACTGCAGGCCATTGCTGCTTTCTTTAACCGCCCGGGGGAGGCAGCGTGGGTAGAAAAGGAGGCAGAAGCTGCCAGGCAGAGGGCGCTTCCTTACCTGAGACGCCTGGCAGGCAGGCGGGTGGCCCTGTTTTTTGGCGCTTCACGTATGGGTTCCATGGCCAGGGCCTTTGGCGAACTGGGCATGGAGGTGGTTTTGTGCGGCTCCCAGTTCGGCTGTCAGGAAGATTATACCGAGTCCCGCCGCTGCCTGGGCCGGGGAACGCCAATGATTGATGACGCCCACCAGCGGGAGCTGGAGGAGTTTTTACACCGGTACCGGCCGGACCTGCTGGTGGGGGGCACCAGGGAAAGGTTTATGGCCCATAAGATGGGAATACCCTTCCTGGTCTTTCCACAGGAAACAAGCCCTTATGCCGGCTTCAACGGTTTTGTGAACATGGCCCGGGAAGTGGCGGCCCTGGTGGGAGCCCCGGTGTGGCGGCTGGGTAACAGCGGGTTTTCGCGGAAGGAAGGCGAAGAAATGGTGGCCAAATACGTGCGGTATATGGAGAGGGGGATAAACGAAAATGAGAGATCCAGCCTGTGAGGAGATAACCAGGGAACATCCCTGCTATAGTAAAGCCGCCGCCAGGTGGTTCGGGCGCGTACACCTGCCGGTGGCGCCGGACTGCAACATAAAGTGTCGTTATTGTACCCGGCTCTATGATTGCGCCAATGAAAACCGCCCCGGCGTGACCAGCCGCCTGATGACTCCGGGGGAAGCCCTGCAATACGTGAAACGGGTAGTGGAAAGGGACGGGCGCATCCGGGTGGTAGGTGTTGCGGGTCCCGGGGAGCCCCTGGCCAACAAGGCCACCATGCATACCCTGCAACTGGTGCATCACCGTTTTCCGGAGCTGATAAAATGTATCAGTACCAACGGATTGTTGTTAACCGGAAGCCTGCCGGCGCTGCGGGAAGCAGGGGTGCGGGCGGTGACGGTGACGGTGAACGCTGTTTCACCGGCGGTAGGCAGCCGGATTTACGATTACGTATCTTACCGGGGGCAGGTATATAAAGGGACTGCCGGGGCGGAACTGCTGTGGCGGGCCCAGCATGCGGGCATCCGCCTGGCCCGGGAACTGGGCATGGTCGTTAAAGTAAACAGCGTGCTTATTCCCGGAGTCAATGACGTTCACCTGGAAGAGGTGGCCCGGGCGGTGAAGGCGGCCGGGGCGCATGTCATGAACATTATCCCCCTGATTCCCCAGGGGAAATTTGCCGGCTTGCTTCCACCGCCGCCGGAGCGGGTCAACCTGTTGCGTCAAAAGCTGTCTCCCATTATTGAGCAGATGACCCATTGCCGGCGCTGCCGGGCAGATGCAGCAGGACTGTTGACGTGAAGTTTCCGGGTCCCCCGCGGCAGGGTGAGTTCGCCCTGCCGACTTTCCACTCCTCAATTGGAGGTGACTATGGTGGGAGTCCAGTTTGTGGATACGACCCTGAGGGACGGAGAACAGGCACCGGGGGTGGCTTTTAACCTGCAGGAAAAGGTGACCATCGCCAGGATGCTGGACCGCCTGGGGGTGGCCCAGATCGAGGCCGGTACACCGGCCATGGGGGAAGTGGAGCAGCAGGCCATTGCGGCCATTGTCCGGCTGGGTTTAAGGAGCCGGGTGAGCACCTGGAACAGGATGGTGCCGGCGGATATTCGTGCCTCCCTGGCCTGCGGAGTGCGGCACGTGCACATTTCCGCACCCGTTTCGGACATTCAAATTAAATATAAGCTGGGGCAGAACAGGCAGTGGGTGTTGCAGCGTTTAAAGCAGACCTGCCTTTACGCCGCAGAGTACGGGCTGCCGGTAACGGTGGGAGCGGAGGACGCCTCCCGGGCAGATCCGGAATTCGTACTGGAATTTGCCTTTCTGGCCCGGGAGCTGGGCGCTGAGCGGCTTCGGTACTGCGACACCGTGGGTATCCTGGACCCCTTCACCACCTTTGAACGCCTCGGCCGGCTGAAGGAGCGGGTAAATCTGGAGCTGGAATTCCACGGCCACAACGACTTCGGCCTGGCCACGGCCAACACCCTGGCGGCCATAAAGGCGGGCGTGGAGTGGGTGGATGTTACCGTCGGCGGGATGGGGGAAAGGGCGGGGAATACTTCCCTGGAGGAACTATACCGGGTACTTACCAAACTTTACGGTCTGGGCCCGGGACTGAACACCCGTTATCTCCCCCTTCTGGGCCGCTTCGTGGCCCGGGCGGCCGGGCGGCCCTCCCCGGAATACGGGGAAAAACAGGGATGTTACGCTTGAAAACAGTATCCGGGTGGTAGATTTCCCTTCGCCGTGGTGCTAAAATAGTCGGAAAAGGGCAAAGGCGCTCTTTCCCGCTTCTTTCAACGAAGAAAGATTTTTTATGATCAGAGAAAGGGGCAGGAGGGAATGGAGAAGAAGACGGGATCTGCGGTGACGCGCTTTGTCCTTCCGGTTATCTTTGGCGGGTTGGCCGGCATCATTCCGGGCTGGTGGTGGCCGCTTCCGGTGGCCGTACCGGCCGGCACATTTCTGGGGGCACTGGTGGCTACGGCAGTGGTTACTTCTAATTGCAGGCGGGAAAACAGGAGGTTATTAGGCAAACTAGCGGCCGGGATCAAAAGCCGCCGGGCCGGTAAAGAGGCGGAAGTGGATCTTCCGGCTGTACATGATTTATGGCAGGAGATAAAGGAGCAAGTGGACAGGGCACGCATCCTGTCCAGGGATTACCGGGTGACGGCGGAACAGGTTTCCGCCGCCGTGGAACAGATGTCCCTGGTCAGCCGGAACGCCCGGCAGGCCGTGGCAACCTTTCAAAAACTGCAGGAGGCCGCCATGGCCATCTCCGGACTCGGTCAGGAACTGGGCCGGGAGGCGGAGGCAAACCGGCGGCTGGTGGAAAAGTGCCGGGAAGTGCTCCAAAGGGTGCTGGAGGCCATCAACCGCATCCGTTCCGATTCCTCCCGGGTGGCCGGCGAGATCGGCACGTTGAGCCAGGCCGTGAACCAGGTGGACGAAATTGTGGCCAGCATCGGGCAGATATCCCAGCACACCCGGCTCCTTTCCCTGAACGCCGCCATAGAAGCGGCCCGGGCCGGCGAGCACGGCCGGGGTTTTACCATTGTGGCCGGAGAGGTGAAAAAGCTATCCGACCGTACCCAGCAGGCCGTGGAAAGGACCGGTGCCATCCTGGAAGGGATTAAAGAAAAGGTGGTCCAGGTGGCTCTCCAGATTAGGGCCGGAGAAGAGGGGATTGCGGCCGGTGTGGAGGAAGCCGGGCACATCAGGGAGAGCATTGCCGACATTGAGCGGGGTGTGGCCGGTATGAGCCGGCGGGTCGGGGAGGCTTACCAGGAAATCGATAGTTACCTGCAGCAAATGGGTGCTGCGGTGGAGGTGCTGGAAAATAGTTTTGCCAGCATTCAGAATGTAGGCGAGCTGCTGGCCGGGGTGGCCGCACTGGTGGAGAAAAACGCGGCTGCCGGCGACCCGGAAGAAGAGGCTGGTAAGCTGAATGAATCGGAAAAAATGCACATGGAACAGGTGATGGAAGCTTTGCGGGAACTGGCCGCCCGCCCGGAGATACAGACCCTGGACCCGGCGGCTCACGGCGCCCTCCTGCAGGACTGGCTGGCCCGGCAGACCGGTATTGAAGCGGTTTATTCCAACCGCAGCGACGGCACCTTTATTTTCTCCCAGCCGCCGGCCGCCCTGGCCAACGCGCGTATCCGCCCCTGGTGGCAAAAGGCCATGGCGGGGGAGGAATACTTTTCTCCGGTTTATATTTCGGCCATCACCCGGCAGCCCTGCCGGACCCTGTCTTTGCCCATACGGGATGAGGCGGGTCAGATTATAGGGGTGCTGGCTGCGGATATCACCTTAAACAGTCAGTGGGATGGCTGCATGGAAATTAAATGAACCCCGCCCTGAGGGGGGAATGTCTTGCAGGGATGAGAATTCTTGTGCGGATTAACATTAAAGCATTTGTACAAGTAGCTCTGCCACCTCTATTTTAAGCCCGTCGAGAAGAGCGGAGGTCACCACCCCCTGGCGCCTCACTTGCTGGTGCAGTGTGAACCAGCCATCCTTGTTCAGGTATATTTCCACCGTTTCATCTTCCGGGTCCACGATCCAGTATTCTTTTACCCCGTATCTTTCGTCTATATTTTCCCTTCCAACGTCAATAGCACTTGCCGAAACAGCTAACCCTGCTGTACTTCTATTATAACTGTAGTTTCCTGATCTTGCGTAGTACCCACCCGGCCTTGCAGGGCGCTTTTGTTTTTGATACAATACGGGCAGGAAAACAGTCAGGGCAATGAGGCCCCGGCCATACGCTTTTTGAGCGGAGGGCGGGGTTTTATTATGGCCACAGAAAGAGGGTTCGGTCCAATGCGCATAGCCCTGGCCCAGTTGAATCCCACCATCGGGGACATCGGCGGCAACACGGGTAAAATGAGGAAGGTCGTGGAGGCGGTTCGCCGGGCCGGTGCGGATCTGGTGATCTTTCCGGAGCTGGCGGTGACGGGCTACCCGCCCCGGGACCTTCTCTGCCGGAGGGACTTTCTGCGCCGGGTGGAAGAAGCCCTGCGGGAAGAGGTGGCCCCTTTGAGCCGGGGACCGGCCCTTCTGGTGGGCGCACCGGTCCAGGGGGAAGGGGAATTTCTTTACAATGCCGCGCTGCTCTATACAGGAGGAAGTTTATGCTTCCGGCAGGACAAGAGCCTGCTTCCCAACTACGATGTCTTTGACGAAAGCCGGTATTTCAGGCCTGCCCGGGAAAGGGCTCCGGTGCGGCTGGGGGATTTTAACCTTGGCCTGACCATCTGCGAAGACATCTGGAACGACAAGGACTATTGGAACCGCCGGCTTTATGAAATAGACCCCGTGGAAGAGCTGGTGGCCAAAGGGGCGGACCTGATCATAAACCTGTCGGCCTCCCCATATCATTACGGCAAGATCGGCCTGCGGGTGGACATGATCCGGAGCATTGCCAGAAAATACGGCCGCCCCCTTATTTATGCCAACCAGGTGGGGGGCAACGACGAACTGATCTTTGACGGTTCCAGCCTGGCCGTGAACCCCTCCGGCCAGGTGGCCTGCCTGGCGGCCGGTTTTGAGGAAGACGTGGTCCTGCTGGAAGTAGCAAGAACAGACGCCATGGGGGTGCTGGTGAGGGCGATGGGAAGGCTCCGCTGCCCTGCCGGAGAACCAGTGGATGCCGCTCCGCAGCTTTACCCCTGTCTGGAGGTTTCCCCCGGACACCTGCCCGGGGAAGACATCGGCTACGTTTACCGGGCGCTCGTGCTGGGTATTGCCGATTACCTGCGCAAGACCGGCTTTCGTAAGGCCCTGGTGGGGTTAAGCGGGGGCATTGATTCCTCCGTCACTGCCGCTCTGGCTGCCGCGGCCCTGGGACCGGAGAACGTGCTGGGGGTTTCTATGCCCTCCCGCTACTCCTCTCCCGGCAGCCGTTTCGATGCCCGGAAACTGGCGGAAAACCTGGGCATTGCCTTCCGGGAAGTGCCCATCGAAAGAATGTTCAGTGCCTTTCTGGAATCCATGAATCAGGGTGGCGACCCGTGCGGAGACCTGGCGGAGGAGAACATCCAGGCCCGCATCCGGGGCAATATCCTCATGTTCATTTCCAACCGGGAGGGCTACCTTGTCCTTACCACCGGCAACAAGTCCGAGATGGCTGTAGGCTACTGCACCCTCTACGGCGACATGTCCGGAGGGCTGGCAGTGCTGGCCGATGTGTCCAAGGTGATGGTTTACCAGCTGGCCCGCTATATTAACCGGGAGCGAGAAATCATTCCCCACAGTGTGCTGGTTAAGCCCCCTTCGGCAGAGTTGAAACCGGGCCAGGTGGACCAGGACTCCCTTCCCCCCTACGAGGTGCTGGATGCCATCCTGCAGGCATACATCGAAGAGGAGAAGTCGGCTGATGAAATTGCCGCCCGGGGTTTTGACCCGGAGCTGGTCAGGGAAGTAATTCGCAAGGTGGACCGGGCCGAATACAAGCGCCGCCAGGCTGCGCCGGGCCTGCGGGTGACCTCCAGGGCTTTTGGTATGGGCCGGCGTATGCCCGTTGCCTGGCGGGCGGGGTAGATTTCGCCGGTACTATACGCCAGACTGGATGGTAACCCTTGACATTAGGGGTTGAATATGTTAGTATTCACCTGCGTGTGTGTGCAAGCACCCACGGGATTTTATGCTAGGAGGAATGTTCATGCAAGGAAAAGTCAAGTGGTTCAGCGCCGAGAAGGGTTACGGCTTCATCGAGATGGAGGACGGCAAGGATGTCTTTGTCCACTTCTCGGCCATCCAGGAAGAAGGGTTCAAAACCCTGAACGAAGGTCAGCTCGTGGAGTTTGATATCGTCGAGGGTGCCCGTGGGCCTCAGGCGGCCAATGTGGTAAAGTTATAAGTTAGGGAGCAAAACCCCGGCCTGCTGGGCTGGGGTTTTTGGCATTTTTGCCAGGCGACAGGCAGGAATTCCGGCTATTTTCGGGAATAATATTAATACCAGGGACCAGAAAGGAGAGGGTGCCAGATGAAAGTACAGGTACGGGGCAGAAACGTGGAAGTAACCAATGCCTTGAAGGAGTATGTGGAAAAGCGCCTGGGCAAGCTGGTGAAATATCTGGATCTGATTGAAGAGGCGCAGGTAACCCTCACCGTGGAAAAGGATTCCCACCGGGTGGAAGTAACCATTCCCATCAACGGTATTATTCTGCGGGGCGAGGAAAACACGGGCGACATGTACGCTTCCATCGATCTGGTGGTGGAAAAGCTGGAAAAACAAATCGAGCGCTATAAGGGTAAGCTGTACCGCCGCCTGGGCCGCCAGAACACGGAGGTGAAAGCCGGGGACAATAAAAAGGAGGAAGACGGCCCCCAGATTGTACGCACCAAGCGGTTTGCCATGAAGCCCATGTCGGTTGACGAAGCGGTCATGCAGATGAACCTTCTGGGGCACAGCTTCTTTGTCTTTTCCAACGCGGATACGGAAAAAGTCAACGTGGTGTACCGGCGCAAGGACGGCAACTACGGCCTGATCGAGCCCGAATTTTGAAGGTTTATCCTCTAGAAATCCGCTGGCAGCCGTCTGTACTTGAAACGATCCCCGGCGGGTGCTACAATAAATACCGGAGTTATTTTGGAAGAGGAACCTGTACGGTTCCTCTTATTTACGAAGGGTGATTTTTATGCTCAAGTTGCTGCGCAACTGGCTGGATGACAACGCGCGGGAAATCAAACGCCTGCAGCGGACAGTAGATCAGATAAATGCCCTGGAAGGGGAGATTTCCGCCCTTTCCGACGATGATTTGCGCGCCAAAACTGGAGAATTCAAGGAGCGCCTGGCCAGGGGCGCCACTCTGGAGGACCTCCTGCCGGAGGCCTTTGCCGTAGTGCGGGAGGTAAGCCGGCGGATCCTGGGCATGCGCCACTTTGACGTGCAGCTGATGGGCGGTATTGTCCTGCACCAGGGAAAGATCGCTGAAATGAAAACCGGTGAGGGCAAGACCCTGGTGGCCACCCTGCCGGTCTACCTCAATGCCCTGACCGGCCGGGGTGTCCATGTAGTTACGGTAAACGACTACCTGGCCCGCCGGGACAGCGAGTGGATGGGTCGGATTTACAAGTTTTTGGGTCTTTCCGTAGGGCTCATCGTGCACGGGCTGGATACGGCCGAACGGCGCAGGTCCTATGCCGCGGACGTAACCTACGGCACCAATAACGAATTTGGCTTTGACTATTTGCGGGACAACATGGCCATTCACCCGGACCAGCTGGTGCAGCGGGAGCTTTTCTACGCCATCGTGGACGAGGTGGACAGCATTCTCATCGATGAGGCCCGTACACCACTGATCATTTCCGGCCAGGCCGACAAAGCTACCGATTTGTACTACACCTTTGCCCGCCTGGTGCCCAGGCTGCAAAAGGACGTTGACTACACGGTGGATGAAAAGGCCCACTCGGTCACCCTCACCGAGGAGGGCGTGGCCAGGGTGGAAAAGATGCTGGGGGTGGAAAACCTCTACGACGACCAGCACATGCAGCTGACCCACCACTTGAACCAGGCCCTGAAGGCCCATGCCCTGATGAAGCGGGACCGGGACTACGTGGTCAAGGACGGCCAGGTGATCATTGTGGACGAATTCACCGGCCGGCTGATGTTCGGGCGCCGTTACAGCGACGGCCTGCACCAGGCCATTGAAGCCAAGGAAGGGGTGCGGGTGGAGCGGGAGTCCCAGACCCTGGCCACCATCACCTTCCAGAACTACTTCCGCATGTACGAAAAACTGGCCGGGATGACGGGCACTGCGGCCACGGAGCAGGAAGAATTCCGCAAGATCTACGGGCTGGACGTGGTGGTCATTCCCACCCACAAGCCCATGATCCGCAGGGACCTGCCCGATGTGGTTTACAAAACCGAGCAGGCCAAGTTCCGGGCGGTGGTGGAGGAAATTGCCCGCCGCCACGCCATCGGCCAGCCGGTGCTGGTGGGGACCATATCCATTGAAAAGTCGGAGATCTTAAGCCGGATGCTCAAAAAGCGGGGCATTCCCCACCAGGTGTTAAATGCCAAGTACCACGAAAAAGAAGCCGAAATAGTGGCCCAGGCCGGGCGGCTGGGGGCGGTGACCATTGCCACCAACATGGCCGGCCGGGGTACCGACATCCTCCTGGGGGGGAACCCGGAATTCCTGGCCCAGGCCGAGCTGCGCCAGCAGGGGTACGACCCGGGCGACGACGATCCCGGGGTGCAGGAACTCTACCGGGTCACCCTGGAGAAATATAAGAAGATTACCGATGAGGAGCATGAGCGGGTTGTGGCCCTGGGCGGCCTGCACATCATCGGCACCGAGCGCCACGAAAGCCGGCGCATTGACAACCAGCTGCGGGGCCGGGCGGGCCGCCAGGGGGACCCCGGCTCAAGCCAGTTCTTTATTTCCCTGGAAGACGACCTGATGCGCCTGTTCGGCTCGGAGAACATTGCCGGCATTATGGACCGGCTGGGCATTGAGGAAGATATGCCCATCGAGCACGCCCTGGTTACCAAATCCATTGAGACGGCCCAGAAGCGGGTGGAAGGCCGCAACTTTGACATCCGCAAGCACGTCCTGCAGTACGACGACGTGATGAACCAGCAGCGGGAAGTGATCTACCGCCAGCGGCGGCAGGTTCTCATGGGTGAAAACCTCAAGGAGGTCGTCCTGCAGACCATCGCCCAAACCGTTGAGCGGGCGGTGGACACTTACTGCCCCGAGGGAGTGCACGAGGAGGAGTGGGACCTGGCGGGGCTTTTGCATTATGCCGAGCAGCTCTTCCTCCCCGGCCACAAGCTGACCCCCGAGGACTTCACCGACATGGGGCGCCGGCAAATTGTCGAAGAGCTCAAGGAGAAAGCCCTGGCCGCCTACGAGGCCCGGGAGTCGGAGCTGGGCGCCGAGGTGCTGCGGGAGCTGGAGCGGGTCCTTCTGCTCCGTATTGTGGATGAGAAATGGATGGACCACCTGGACGCCATGGACCAGCTGCGGGAGGGGATTGGCCTCCGGGCGTACGGGCAAAAGGACCCCCTGGTGGAATATAAATTTGAAGCCTACGAAATGTTCCAGAACATGATTGCCAGCATCCAGGAGGACCTGGTCCGCTACATCTACCGGGTGAACGTGGTCCAGGCCCCCCAGCCGCAGCAGCGGCAGTTGGTGGAAAACCGCTACCAGGAGGAAGGCTCCCGGCAGCCGGTGCGCCGGGAGCAAAAGGTGGGCCGCAACGACCCCTGCCCCTGCGGCAGCGGTAAAAAATACAAGAAATGCTGCGGCCGGGCGGCGGCGGGCTAAAGTCATCGTAAGTATTCAGTTCCGCTAGGGGGGTGCGGCGCTGTCCGGAGCGAACGACTTGCGAAGCGCCGGTAACAGCACCCGGTGAAGCGAGGTTGCCGGCTCGGCTCTCGAGGACGCCAAATGACAGCAAATGAAAAAACACCTGCCAGTGACACATCGGTCAGTTTAATTATGATCGAGAGACAACAATATCGATGGTAATCCGCAGAGAGCCAGAGCCGGCCCGAAGCGAGTATGGCAGCGGCAGCGATTGTTTTAGGTAAGGCAAGCTTTTTCCGATGCCGCTGCGGCGAGAATTGTTTGCTTATGCGATAGATACTTTTTTTGTCGGCGCGGAGCACTGGAGTGAGCGGGGACAGCGCCGCACCCAACCGGGTTTACCGAATGTTTACAAGTCATCAAACAACAAGAGGTGAACAGGTTATGTACGCCGAACTGTCCCGGGAACTGGAAAACCTGGGTAAACGCATTGAAGAATTGAGGGTTTCTCTTTGACATCGCCCAAAAGGAAGGGGAAATAAAGCGCCTGGAGGAAGCCATGCTGGACCCGGGCTTCTGGAACGACCCGGAACAAGCCCAGCAGGTGACGCAGAAACTGGCCGCCCTGAAGGACCGGGTTGCCCAGTACCGGGAGCTGGCCCGGGCCCACGAGGACCTGGTTGTCCTCCTGGCTCTGGGGGAAGAGGAGGAGGACGAGGCGTTGGCCCGGGAAGTGGCCGGGGAGCTGAAGAAGCTGGCCCGGCGGGTGGAGAAGATGGAGCTGGAGGTGCTGTTGAACGGCCCCTACGACCGGGGGAATGCCATTGTCTCCCTGCATGCCGGGGCCGGCGGCACCGAAGCCCAGGACTGGGTGGAGATGCTCCTGCGCATGTACACCCGCTGGGCGGAGGAAAAGGATTACCGGGTGGCCATCATGGATATGCTTCCGGGGGACGAGGCGGGTATAAAAAGCGTTACCTTTTCCGTGACCGGGCCCAATGCCTACGGCTACCTGCGGGCGGAAAAGGGCGTCCACCGGCTGGTGCGCATTTCCCCCTTTGACGCCGCCGGGCGACGGCATACCTCCTTTGCCTCGGTGGATGTGCTGCCCGAGGTGGAAGAGGATGTGCAGCTGGAAATCAGGCCCGAGGACCTGAAAATCGACACCTTTCGTTCCAGCGGGGCCGGCGGGCAGCACGTGAATAAAACCGAGTCGGCAGTGCGCATCACCCACCTGCCCACGGGTATCGTGGTACAGTGCCAGAGCGAGCGCTCCCAGATCGCCAACCGCAACGCGGCCATGAAACTGCTCAGGGCTAAGCTGCTGGATCTGGAAATGAAGAAAAAGGAGGCCGAACTGGCCGCCCTGCGGGGTGAGCAGACGGAGATTGCCTGGGGCAACCAGATCCGCTCCTACGTCTTTCACCCTTACAGCCTGGTCAAGGACCACCGCACCGGGGTGGAGGTGGGGAACGTCCAGGCGGTCATGGACGGGGAAATAGACGAGTTCATTTCCGCCTATTTGCGGCGGCAGGCAAAGGGTTAGAACCAGTGCGAAGCGCACTGGTTTTTATTATTTCCCACAATTCCTTGATAATTTTTCCGCATTCCACCTGTATATTTTAAGTGTGGCGCCACATAAATACAAAATATTTACAGGAGGGATAAATCGTGAGCAACTGGAGAACAAGAGTTATATCAGCCGCACTGGCATTGTCACTGCTGGTTCCAGCTGCCGCTTTTGCCGGTAATGCCGTCACTGCCCGAAAAGATATTCCTGTTAAAAAGGGATTTGCCTACCACCAGCGTCTTGACGGCGAACAGCGCCAGCAAAATGAGCAAAAGCTGCTGGAAATGGTTAGCAAGTATACTCCGGAAATTCTGGGGGATTGGAAAAATGCCCTTGCTGAGCGGGAGCAATTAATGGGTGAGTTGAAGGAAAAGGCACCGGTTCATAAGCAAAGTCCTCAATTATCCGCCGAGTTGAAAGAAAAAGTCGAAGCCATCCGTAAAGATGTCGAGAACGGCAAGCTGACGCCGGAACAGGCGAGGGAAGAATTCAAAAAGCTGGGGCTCGGCAAAGAAGGCCCGCGTCGGGAATCCTATTTACCCAGCGCTGACAAAGAAAAGCAGTTGATGGGTGAGTTTAGAAAAGCGGTGGAAGCCAATGATGAAGCCAGGATTAAAGAGCTGCTGCCGCAGCTTTTGAAACAACTGCAGGAAAGAAACAAGGGGCTGTCTGAGATGCTGTCGAAAACAAATCAATGACAGGAAAATTTCGATAGACCCACTGCGTGTTAACTACAAAGGCACGGCGTTGTCCCATGCGGAAGCCCAGTGAGTTAGCGGGACAACGCCGTGCCTTTCTGAAGTAAAAAAACCGGCCGGCCTTTTCGCCGACCGGGCTGCAGATTGTCCTGCTCATCATGCCCGGCCTGTACAGAAGCATATGATCACGAAAAACCGGTTTTCACGATTTCCCACAATTCCTTGATAATTTTTCCGTAATCCACCTGTAATATGTTAATTTAAGTGTGGTGCCACATAATTGCTTAATATGAACGTAAAACATAACTTACCGGTTACGGGTTGAGCGGGAGATTGTTCTTGAAGCCCCTGGAAGCTGCCCAGGTAATGCCTGACCGGCGGCCAGTGGGGAGCGTCCTGGCCCGGCTTTTGGTATAATACCGTATAATACAGAAAAAGAGAGGGGGGCTGGCGCTTGTACCGTGTGTACCTGGTTGAAGACGAAGTAAACCTGAGCAAAATACTGGTTTCCTATCTGGAAAAAGAGGGCTGGGAAGTGCGGTCCTTTTACGATGGCCAATCCGCCCTGCAGGCCGTGGGAGAGCATCCCCATCTTTGGATTCTGGATATTATGCTTCCCGATATCGACGGGTACCAGCTCCTGCGCAGCATCAAAGAAGCGTCGCCGAACGTTCCGGTTATCTTTATATCGGCCCGGGACGCCGATCTGGACCGGATCATAGGCCTGGAGATGGGAAGCGACGACTACCTGGCCAAACCGTTTTCACCCCGGGAACTGGTTATTCGTGTTCACCGTCTTCTGGAACGGGTTTACAAATCAACGCCGGAAAACTCATTGATCAACCTGTATCCCTATGTACTGGATGAAGACAGGCGAATGGTTCTCAAGGGGAAGGAGAAGATTGAATTAACGTCTAAGGAATTTGATCTACTTCTATTTTTTGCCAGGCGCAGGGGTCAGGCCCTGTCCAGGGACCAGATTATCAACCACGTATGGGGGGTCGATTATGTCGGCAGCGACCGGTCCGTGGACGATCTGGTGCGGCGGCTGCGGAAAAAAATGCCGGACCTCCGTATTGAAACCATATATGGCTTTGGATACAGGATGACGGTTTAATGAAAAACTTTTAATTGATTTTATGGTAACGGAAAAGATGACCTTTTTACCTGAGAACGGGACGATGGCTCAATGAGGAAGATTTCGCTGACGGTAAAAATGTGGCTGGCTCTTTCGCTGGTCAGCCTGCTGGTATATGTGATTGTCATGCTGATCATGCCTTTTTTGGTCCGCAACTTTTTTACGCTCAACATGATAGGGTCACAGGCGCCGCCGGAGAAACCACCTGAAAAAAACGCCCGGGGAGAAGCACCACCCTACGGGCCTCCTTCCGGACCAGCCGTTCTGGGCAGGCCGGATTTCCGGATTCGCGATTTTATCGTTCTGGCGGACGGGACCACCATTCCAGAAAAGGCCGGGCAAATGTTTTCATCTTCGTTTATCCGGGAAATCCTGCAAAACGCCGGGGCCCAGCAAACATCCACACATCTGTATGAATATAACCGCGGTCAGGAAAATATTCGCTATGTCATAAGAAAAGAACAGGCCTACGGGCGTCCCCTCTACCGGGTGACGCTGATAAGGAAATCTGAAGAAGACAGGTTCATAAAATCGTTACTGCTGAACTTTGTGCTCTTCACCGGTATTGCCCTGATGATCAGCTGGTTTGCCTCTCTTTTTATCGCCCGTTACCTGACCCGGCCGCTGATTCAGATGGAACGGCATGTAAAGCGCATTGCAAACCGGAACTGGCACGAACCCCTGGAGGTGAGGCGCAACGACGAAATAGGCCGGCTGGCCCGGTCCATCGAGGTTATGCGCCGGCAGCTTGTTCGCCAGGACGAAATGCAGCAATCCATGTTGCAGAATATCTCCCACGAGTTAAAAACACCGGTCATGGTGATCCGCAGCTATGCCCAGGCCATCCAGGACGGTGTCTACCCGAAAGGCGATCTGGCCGGCAGCATCCAGGTGATCGACGAGGAAGGTGCCCGCCTGGAAAAGCTGGTTAAACAGTTGCTTTACTTAACACGACTTGATTACCTGGCCACGCGGGAACAGGTTCAAAAAGAAGTAAAATTAGACAGGTTGGTTGAGAATGTAGTTCAGCGTCTATGCCCGCAACGGCCGGAAATATCATGTCAGCTGGATTTGCAGCCGGTAAGTATTTCCGGGGATGAAGAAGTTCTGCGGGTTATGATTGAGAACCTGCTGGAAAACCACCTGCGTTATGCGGTTTCGCGTCTTGAGATCAGCCTCGGGTTAAGCGATGAAAAAACGGCGATGGTCCTCTCTTTCTGGAATGACGGTTCCAGGATTGAGCCCCATATTCTCGACCAGTTGTTCCAACCTTTCCATAAAGGGCGGGAGGGCAAATTCGGGCTGGGGTTGACCATAGTGCAGCGGATCGTAAAAATGCACCGGGGAGAGATCAAGCTGGAAAATGAGAGGGACGGTGTTTCTTCGACGGTTAAAATCCCTTTCAGGGGCATTGATTAAACTGGCTGTCGACCGGAATACAAGGAGGAAAGGTCATGCAAAGCGAACCGAATTTCTTTTTGAAACAACTTAACTTTCTTTCCAGCGGTATAAGAAGAAAAAAAATAATCATTGGCATATCAGCTATTGTTGTTTTGGCGCTCGCAGGCTTTTATGTTCTGGGAGGAGCAAAAAAAGCGGAGGGCAATTACATTACCGAAACCGTTAAAAGGGGTACCATCACCAGTACCATCCCGGCCAGCGGCGTAGTGGAGCCGGTGAATACTGTTTCGTTAAGTTTCAAAAACGCGGAAGTGATTAAGAAAATATACGTAAAAGTCGGCGATCGCGTGGCTGCAGGGCAGTTGCTGGCAGAACAGGACACTGCCAATCTGGAGGCGCAGGTAATCCAGGCCTCGGCGAATTTGAAAGAAGCTACAGCCAAACTGAACCTGCTCAAAGAAGGTGCCAGGCCGGAAGAAATAGCCAGGGCCGAGGCGGACGTCAAGATGGCCCGGGCGAGCTACGACCTGGCAAAATCCAACCTGGAACGTTATCAACAATTCTATCAGGAGGGATACATCTCACAGGCAGACCTTGACAAAATAGTTAACGACTATGTTACTTCGGAAGCTAAATTAAAGCAAGCTGAGGAATCTTTAAAGTTGCTTCAGGTGGGTAATCGTGCGGAAGATATTGCGGCGGCTGCCGCTCAGGTGGAAAGCCGAAGAGCCCAGCTTCAAATGGCCCAAAAAGAACTTGCGGAAGCAAAGTTGGTTAGCCCCATAAACGGTATAGTAAGTGCAATCAATGGTTCGGAAGGCCAGCGGGCTGCGGCCAACAACAATAATACCAGTGGAGGCGGATTTATTGTTATTATTTCGGAAGCCTTGGAGGTCAAGGCCCAGATTAACGAGGCCGACATCGGCAGGTTGAAAGTCGGCCAGAAGGCGGAGTTCAGGGTAAACTCCTTCCCCAACAAGACTTTTACCGGCAGGGTGAGCAGCATCTCCCCCCAGGCGTACACGGAATCAAATGTGCAGCTTTATGATGCGGTCATCCAGCTGGACAAGAACCAGGAGGGGTTGATGGCCGGTATGCCCGCAAACGTGAATATAATCGTCGACAGGCACGAAAACACCCTCACCATACCGAAAGGCGCCGTTACTTACGCTGTCAGCTACCTGAATAAAATGAGGCAGAGCGGTACCCTGAAGCCGGAATCGTCCGGGGGCGGGTTTGGTGGCGGCCGCCCGAACAGTTTACAGGCCGGCGGTAGTGCCGGTTCCGTCCGCGGCGGCAGCGGCAATGCGACCGGGACCTCCGGGACGGCAAAGGCAAATGAGCAGGGACAGCAGGCCGTCGTCCTTGTCCTGGATAAATCCGGCAACCCCGTGCCCCGGCGGGTGGTGTTGGGGCTATCGGACCTCACAAGCTATGAAGTTTTAGCGGGCCTGAATGAAGGAGACAGGGTGGTGGTAGGGTCTCCTGGCCAGGAGACTGCCAGCGTGCGCAGTCAGGGCAGCAACCCGCCGTTTATGCCGGGCGCCGGAGTCGGCATGCCTCGAGCCGGAGGCGGCGGAATGCGCTGACCGGGGCGGCCGGTTTGGTCCGTAAGCAAGCCGGAATGCGTATTTGACGAATACCAGGGGGTAAGCGAACGTTTTCGCCGCAACATAAAAGGTGATTTCACTGAAATGTTACAGAAAAACAGCTTCGGATGGTGATGCGGTATGGCCGGGAAAACGGCAATCGTGCTGGAAAACATCAAAAAAGTATATAGCATGGGGGAAACCCAGGTCTTTGCCTTAAAGGGTATCAGCCTGACCATCCGGGAGGGCGAAATGGTTGCCGTCATGGGTCCTTCCGGTTCGGGCAAGAGCACTCTCCTCAACATTCTGGGCTGCCTGGACAGGCCCACCGGGGGAACCTATTACCTGGGTGGCGAGGATGTTTCCCGGCTGAACAAGAACCAGCTGGCCCTTGTCCGCAACAAAAGGATTGGCTTTGTCTTTCAAAATTTCAACCTGCTGGGAAGATTTCCGGTACTGGCCAATGTTCAATTGCCGCTGGTCTATGCCGGGGTGGGGAAGAAAGAGATGGCGGACAGGGCAAAAGAGGCCCTGGACTGGGTCGGGTTGTCAAAATATGCAGATCACTATCCCGGTCAGTTGTCGGGAGGCCAGCAGCAAAGAGTCGCCATCGCCCGGGCCCTGGTAAACAACCCTTCTTTAATCCTGGCGGACGAACCTACGGGTGCCCTTGATTCAAGGACAAGCATAGAAATTATTTCGGTAATTCAGAAATTGAATATCGAAAAAGGCATCACTGTGGTGATGGTCACCCATGAAAAAGACATCGCCCTGTACTGCCGCCGCCTGATTAATGTGAAGGACGGCCGTGTTTTGGGCGATACCCCGGTGTCGAACCCGAGGAACGCCGCCGAGGATCTGGCAGCCATTCCGGAAGAAAGGGAGGCGTTAAGTTGAATTTTATACATAATTTAGAAGTGGCAATAAACGGCTTGAGGGCAAATAAAATGAGATCTTTCCTGACAATGCTCGGCATCATCATTGGTGTTGCTGCAGTCATAATCATGATCTCCGTGGGGCAGGGCGCCAGTAAAAAGATTGCCGGCCAGATTGCCAGCATGGGCTCAAACCTGCTTATAGTTTTCCCAGGGGCCGGGCAGGGACCCGTGCGCGGGGCCTCGGGGAGTGTCAACACCCTTACCCTGGAAGACGCTGAAGCCATAGCCGGGCTAAGCATGGTGGCCCATGTGGCACCGGAGTTGAGTACCAACGCCACCATAGGTTACGCCAGCCAGACCTGGACCGCCCAGGTTGTCGGCACCACCCCGGAAATGCAGATGATAAAAGATTGGCCTGTCAGCGCGGGGTCATTTTTTACCGGAGATGACGTAAGAAGTGCTGCCATGGTGGCGGTTCTGGGCAAAACGGTGGTTGACAACCTTTACCTGCCCGGCACCAATCCGGTGGGTTCAACGATCAGGATAAATAGATTACCCTTTACCGTCGTGGGGGTTCTTGCCCCCAAGGGCGCTTCCCTGACCGGTCAGGATCAGGATAATGTTGTATACATACCGGTAAGTGCGGCTCAGAAAAGGTTGATGGGTGTAAATTATGTCCGCCTGATCAATGTTCAGGCCGAAACGCCGGAGAGTATGAATTTCGTACAGAGCAGCATAGAAAACCTGCTGCGACAGAGGCATCGCCTGGTCGGTACCAGTTCCGACGACTTTAACGTGCGCAATTTAACTTCCGTCCTTGAAACCGCTGAAAGCACCACTGCCGTTATGACCCTGCTCCTGGCCAGTGTGGCGGCCGTGTCCCTTCTAGTGGGCGGTATAGGAACCATGAATATTATGCTGGTTTCCGTTACGGAGAGGACAAGGGAGATTGGCCTGCGCATGGCCGTGGGGGCTACGGAAAGCAATATCCGCAACCAGTTCCTGGTGGAATCCCTGGTTCTCTGTTTGATAGGAGGAATTGCAGGAATTCTCGTCGGGATCGCCGGGTCCAAAATAATCTCAAAAGCTTTCGGGTGGCCGACGTTTGTTACAGTGTCTTCTATATTGTTATCCGCAGGTTTTTCAGCAGCAGTTGGAATTTTCTTTGGCTATTACCCTGCTAAAAAGGCGGCAGGTTTGGACCCGATCGAAGCACTCCGCTTCGAGAGGTAGAAACTGTTCCGAAAATAGCACTTGCCTGCCGTTTGCACGCGCTCGCTCCGTTCCCCAGCACTCACCGGTTCCAGGTACCTGCGCAGAACTAAAGCCGCGTATGGTTAACAGTTACTATTAGAGAACCCGGTTACGGTGAGTGCTGGGTCGCTTCGTGCAAAACGGCGGCTACTTTCATCCTCTGTTGGTGTCACTGAATGCGACATGGTATCTAGTGGCGATGGGAGGTAAAGTTATGAAAAAATGGATTTTGTCAATTTTCATGGCAGCTCTGGCCTTTTTAAACGTGCTGCAGCCTGCAATGGCCGGGGAACCCACCTGGCCCGAGCTTTCGTTGAACAAGGCCATAGAGATGGCTATCACACAAAATAAGGCGCTTAAAAAAGCAGAACTGGAAATAAAACGTACTGAAGCGCTGCGTGATGAAGCATCGGACCAGCTTGACTTCACCCCCACGGGGGGCAGCGGTTACGACCCGCAGGTGGAAGCGGCGTGGTATTCTTTGTTGCAGGCGGACCTGACCTGGCGCATGTCTAAAAAAAGTTATGACGCCCGGCTCGATGGCATAGCCCTGGCCGTATGCCAGCTGTACTGGAATGTATTGAAGGCCCAGGAAAATGTAAAGGTAAAAGAACTGGCCCTGGAGCTGGCCCGCCTGGAGCTGCAGAAGTCCCAATCGGCATACCGGCTGGGCTTGACCGGTAAGTCGCAGAGCAGTTCGGTAGGCGGGACGGTGGCGGCCATTAAAGGGCTGGAACAGGCCGGGGCGGATGTCGCTAAAGCAGAAAGCGAACTGGCGGCAGCGCAAAATGAACTGGATAATGCCTGTGTAAAATTGAATCAGCTGGTGGGATTGCATCCCGACGACCGGCCGGTTCTGGTTGATAAGCTGGAGTTTTATCCGCTGCAGGTGGCAAACCTGAACACCGAGGTGAACCGGGTACTGGAAAGCAGCCCGTCCGTGTGGCTGGCTGAACAGGAGGTCACCCAGAAGAAATACACGACCGACCTGATGTTTGCCAGGGGGCAATACACTCCCTACGATGCCCGGCAGGCGGAAATGGAGCAGGCCGAAGTGGATGCCCAGAGCGCAAGAGATGCCGTGGAGATGCAGGTGCGCGAGCTGTACCACACCTTGAAAAGCTTAGAAGAATCGTACAAATCCGCGGAACAGGCGGCAGCTACGGCCCAGGAGGAGCTCAAGCAAAAACAGATCATGTTCCGGTTGGGTCTGGCAACCAGAGCTGATGTATTGACGGCGGAGGTCAATCTGGCCAAGGCAAAATACGCGCTGACGGAACTCGCCGCCCAGCATGCCTACAACAAAATGGTGTTCCAGAAACCCTGGGCGCCTGCGTACAGCAGCACCGGCGGGTAAGCCTTCGGCGGGTGAGTTCAGGTCACAACTCCATTTCCGGGGCAACGGCATTGCCCTGTAAACGGACCATATGAATTAAAGGAGATAAGAAAAGGGGCTCGGTGCAAAGCCCTTTTTCTTATTTGGCGAATTGTCCTGATTTGTATGTCGAATTTTTATCTTTTTTGCTGATAGTGAAGGAAATTTGCCGGTTGTTAGAGAACAAGCTGGAATAAGTTTGGTAGTCGCGGGGGTTCCTGAAAAAGGCTAAACCTGCAAAGAGAAGACAAATCTTTGGGAGGTGATGGCCGGGTTGCCGGTTGGGCGGGTGATTTTATTGAATTTTATACCGGTCATCCGTGGCTGCCGCAAAAAATCAATGATAAAGATTAAGAAAGAAAGGGGGTGCGGTCGACCGCATAAGGGAATTTGGACGTGGTCGACCCCGACAGGATGAGGCTGAAACTTGGAGGAAGTTTGCTCGTCAGGATGACTGCTTTGTTCGGGTTGATTGTGCTGGCTGGTTGTCTGGTGCTGGCCTATGTAAGTAAAAACCGCGCCGAAAACGCCCTGGAGAACGAAGCCAGAGAGGCCATGTTGAAACTGGCCAGGCAGGCTGCCGAGACCATAGAAAGCCGCCTCCAGGCGCGGATATACATAGTGGAAGGTATAGCCACCCGTTTTGTTATCCGCGGCCGGTCGGGGGACAAGGACGCCACTTTGAAGGAGAAGATGGCGGCCCTCCGCGATGAGCAGAAAAGGGGAGAAAGCCTGGGGTTCAAGCGGTTCGGCATCATCGACAGGGAAGGCAATGCCGTGTACCCCGATGGCAGCAAGGCCAACCTGGCCGACCGGGAGTATTTCAAGGCTGCCCTGGGGGGGAAGACGGTCGTCTCCAGCACCATTGTCAGCAGGGTTGACAATTCGGTGGTGTTTGTTTTTGCCACTCCCATACGCCACTACGCTACCAATGAGATAACCGGTGTGCTTATTGGCGTAATGGATGCGACAAAGCTCAGCCAGCTGGTGGGAAACATTACTTACGGACGTTCGGGCTTCGCCTTCGCCGTGGACGGCACGGGCAGGATTATTGCCCACAGGGAAATAGATAAAGTCAAGTCCCAGGAAAACGTCCTGGAGCGGGCCAAATCCGACCAGTCTCTGGCCGGTCTGGCGTCTGCTGTTTCCAGAATGACCGGGGGAGAAGAGGGCACGGCGGAATACACTCTTGAAAACCAGAGGTATATCATGTCTTACGCCCCCATTAAGAGCACCGGCTGGTCCATAGCGGTGACCGCTCCCACTGCCGAGGTGCTGGAGAGAACGGCGGGCTTAAAGCATACTATGCTGGTTGTGTCCCTCATAATAATCCTGCTTACCCTGGTCGTAACCTTTGTAACAGCCAGAGCAATTACCTCCTCCCTGCTGGCAGGTCTCAAAAAAGATGCTGAAGACCTGGCAAGCAATTCAGAAACTTTGAGCGCAGCATCGGAGGAAATTGCCTCTTCTTCCGGAGAGGTGGCCAGGGCTATCCAGCAGGTGGCTGCCGGGGCTTCGGAGCAGGCGGGTCACCTGCAGGAGATACTCGGTCTCATAGAAAATATAACTTCCAGCCTGGAGAAGGTTTACACCGAACTCGGCCGGGTCAGGGTAAACAGCGAAGAAACTTCCAAACTGGCCGGTGTGGGCAAGAAAGAGCTGGATGTTCTGGTTGCATCCATCAAGAGCGTGCGCGAATCTTTCAAGCTGGTTACCGAGAAACTGACGAACCTGCGCGGCTCAGTCGACCAGGTGGGCGAGATCCTGGAGGTGATCAATGGAATAGCGGACCAGACAAACCTTTTGGCCCTGAATGCGGCTATCGAAGCGGCGCGTGCGGGGGAAGCCGGCCGCGGTTTCGCAGTGGTGGCGGATGAGGTCCGCGAGCTGGCCGAGCAGTCCCGGGCGTCTTCGGAAAGGATCAAGGTTTTGCTGGGCACCATAGCCCTGGAAACCGGCGAAGTGGTCAACACTTCGGAGGAAGTGAACAGGAAGGTAGTTGCTCAACTGGAGAATGTGGAGAACACAATCAAGTCCTTCGACGACATCCTGGAATCGGTAACGGCCATGACACCCATGATTGAAGAGACCTATCGCCAGGTGGATGACACCGTGAAGGCCAAGGACGTCGTGCTTAATCGGGTTCAGAACATCAGTGCGGTAGCGGAGGAAACCTCAGCTTCGGCACAGGAGATTTCGGCTTCGGCGGAGGAGCTGTCGGCTTCCACCCAGGAGATAGCCTCCGCGGCCCAGCAGGTCCTGGCGGTGGCCAGGCGATTGGTGGACCGGGTGGAGCGGCAGTCCGAGGCGTAAGCCGGCCCGTTCCCGGCAACCTCTTTTTGTTGCTTTGAAAAGGTTCTTTATTGTCCTTTGGATTGTATGTAATCATGGAAAACCGGGGTGTCCCCGGTTTTTTTATCTTTTTCACGTGAAATTAGAAAATATTAAAAGGTTATTTCAAATATTTTGCATCCTAGCAGCTCAAATTGTTGCCTTCACCTTTTTGAGGCTTTGACAAAATGCTTATTATATCACATGCTGGGTATGTGATAAATAGCACATTCACAATCGGCTGTATCAAAATCCAGCAGGTATCTTGTTCTGAAAAATCTTCTCGCCTGCCGTTTGTCTACTTATAATCTTACACGGCCATCACAATCCATGGGGAAAGGAGCGGGGGTAATGGCTTCCGGGGATTTCCCGCGGGCAAAGCTGGTGCTGGGAGCCCTACTTGGGGTGCTGGCCATCTGGTCCTTCCAGCTTGTCTTTTTCCACCTCGCCTTCGGTCAAACGGAAAAAAACTTCGGCGAGAGGCTGGAGAAGCTGACTCTGTCAGCTCGGCTGGTGGAGCTCGCCTCCCGGAGCACCCTGCTGCCGGAAGAAGAAGCCCGGCTGCGGTCTTACGCCGGGCGCCTGGCGGAGTTGACCCACACCCCCCGGGGCCGGGAACTCTCCCGCCGCCTGGCCGAAGTGGTGGACCGGTTCCTTTCCCGGCATCCGGGGGCTCGGGCTCCGGTCCGTGGGGAACTGGCGGAACTGGCCCGGGAAAACGACGCCTTCCAGCGCCTCAGGCTTGAAGAGGAGGTTGCCCTTGTCGAGAAGGATTTCCGGCGCCTCTTCGGCGTGGTGGCGGCCACCAGCGGGGCTGCATTTTTACTGAGCGGGGCCGTGGTGGGCCTGTTGTGGATATGGCTTTCACGCCAGATGGAATTAAACCGACTGGTGGTCAGGTGCACCCGCAACGCCGTGCTGGTGGGCGACCGGCAGGGCAGGATAGCCCTGGTCAACCCGGTCTTTGCCGGGTTGGCGGGGAAAACCTCCGGGGAACTCACCGGTCTTCCCCTGGAAGCTGCGGGGCCGACGGGGGCGCTTCTGGCCCGCCGCATCAGGAGGGGCGAAGAGGTGATCGGGCGGGAAGTGCTGTGGCAGACTGCCGACGGGTGTCCGAAGTGTTTTTCCGTGGACGTCATCCTCTTGAAGGACCAGTGGAACCGGGTGCGGGGCGGCGTGGCCGTGTTGAGGGACGTCACGGCCCAGTGGAGGGAGCGGCAGAAGGCCGAGCAGGAAAAAGCCGCCTTAAAAGAGATGGCCCGGCGTGATCCCCTCACCAGGCTGTTGAACCACGGGGCGCTGATGGAACACCTTGAGGTATTGGTGAAAAAAGCCCGGAACGAAAACCAGCCCCTCGCCTTTTTGATGCTCGACCTGGACCACTTTAAAATCTACAACGATACCCTGGGTCACCCCGCCGGCGACAGGCTCCTGCAGGAATTTGCCCGGTTTCTGGAAAAGAACGTACGCGCGCAGGACCTGGTGGCCAGGTACGGCGGCGACGAGTTTGCCGTGGTTTTACCCGGTACCGACGGGGCCAGCGCCTACCAGCTTGCCGAACGGCTGCGCCGGGAAATCGCCGCGCATCCCTTTCCGGGGAGGGAGGTGCTGCCCGGGCGCTGCCTGACCGCCTCCATCGGGGTGGCCGACACCACCTCTGCGGGGACGGACTCGGCGGGTCTTTTAATTAAAGCAGCCGACGAGGCCCTCTATGCGGCCAAGCTGGGAACCCGCAACCGGGTAGAGCTTTACCACAGCGCCCTCTCCGAGATCAAGCAGGCCATGCAGGGGGACCAGCGGGAAGCCCTGCTGGTGGCCGTGCGCACAAATCTTCTTTTTCTCCACATGCGGGACCAGTACACCTATCATCACTCCGAGCGGGTGGTTAGGTACACGCAAATAATCGCCCGGGAGATGGGCCTCTCCCCTGACGAGGCACGGATGCTGCGCATTGGAGCCGTACTCCACGACATAGGCAAGGTGTGCGTCCCCCCCGAAATTCTCACCAAAGAAGGCCCCCTGACGCCGGAAGAGTGGGAGGAGGTGAAAAGACACCCGCAGCACGGGGTGGGGATTCTGGTGCCCTTTTCCCTTCCCGCGCCGGTAATCGAGATCGTGCTGCACCACCACGAGCGCTACGACGGAGCCGGCTATCCGGCGGGCCTGAAGGGCGAAAAAATTCCCTTCCTTGCCCGCATTGTCAGTGTGGCCGACGCCTTTGACGCCATGATTGTGGACCGGCCCTACCGCCGGGCCCTTTCCCTTTCAGCCGCCCTTGAGGAGCTGCGGCGCTGCGGGAAATCCCAGTTCGACCCGGAGGTGGCCCAGAAGTTTGCTCGGGCGGTGGAGGAGGGAGCGTTGGAAGAGGCGCCAACGTTATAAGCCGGCAACCATTAAAAACAAGCAAAACCGGGAGGGATGGAGGTTGTTTAAGGGACTGCGGGCACAGTTTTTAAGCGGCTTTGCCGTGGCCGCCCTTTTTGCGGTGCTGGTTTGCGGGCTGGTCATTTACCTGGTGAACCAGAGCATGGCCGATTTAATAGAGGTAGAAACTGTCAACGAGAGGGCCCAGCTGGCCTCAAAAATTGCCGAGCTGGGCTACCAGAAGAGCGCTTCGGCGCGCGGCTACCTCCTTTACGGCACCCCCGCCTATTACGAGCAGTGGGAAAACGCCACCGGCGAGCAGGCTAAAACGCTGGAGCACCTTTTGAGCATTACCCGCCGGGAAGAAAACAGGGTGCTGGTGAGGCAAATGATCGAGGCCTGCCGCCGTTACGACGATTTCGTGCGGGAGCAGGTGATGATGCCGGCCCGCGCGGGAAACCGCGAGGAGGCGCTGAAAGCGGCCCGGGAGCAGGGAAAGGACTTGGCGGAGGAAATGTTTGCGGCCATAAAAAATTACCAGGCCAAGCGCGCCAACGAAATAGCTGCGCTGCAGGAACGGGTGCTAGCCAGGGTTAAGCCTGCCCGGACCGCAGCCGTCCTCTTCACCCTTACCGGTCTGGTGGCGGGGGGGATTATTTGCCTGTGGCTGGCCAACCGGGTGGCGCGGGCGGCCGGTACACTGGCCGCTGCCGCGGCAGCGGCCGCCGCGGGGGAGCTTAACCGTATGGTGGACGTGCGGCGCAGTGACGAAATGGGCCGGCTGGCCGGCGCGTTCAACCGGATGATCGAGCAGCTCCGCACCCTGGTGGCCAAGGTGGCCGAAACGGCGACCGAACTGGCCGCCCAGAGCCAGGAGCTGGCTGCCAGCACACAACAGGCAAGCGCGGCTGCGCAAAACATGGCCGCCACGGCCGCCCAGATTTCCGCCGCTGCCGAACAGGCTGCCGCCAGCAGCGAGCGGGTGGCCGGCACGGCCGGGCAGGTGGAGGTGGCGGCCACGGAAGGTATCAAGGCGTTGGAGGAGGCCACGGCTCGGGTGGAAGAAGTTGCCCGCATCTTCCGGCAGAACAGCGATCTTATGCAGGTGCTGGGTGAACGATCGGCACAGATTGGAACCATTACCGAGGCCATTGCCGGCATTGCCGACCAGACCAACCTCCTGGCTTTGAACGCCGCCATCGAGGCGGCCAGGGCCGGCGAGCACGGGCGCGGCTTTGCCGTGGTGGCCGAAGAGGTGAGGAAACTGGCCGAGGGAAGCGCCAGGGCGGCCCGGGAGATAGACGGGCTGGTGCGGTCCATACAGCAGGATACCCGGCAGGCCGTAC
The DNA here is from genome assembly GCF_900142025.1 of Desulfofundulus thermosubterraneus DSM 16057. Taxonomy (GTDB): domain Bacteria; phylum Bacillota; class Desulfotomaculia; order Desulfotomaculales; family Desulfovirgulaceae; genus Desulfofundulus; species Desulfofundulus thermosubterraneus. Next base: position 35,626 of record NZ_FQZM01000006.1, read on the forward strand.
AAGTAATGGAGGAGTCCACCAGAGCGATGCAGCGGGGGGTGGAGTCCATGGAAGGCACGGAGAACAGGTTGCGCCAGATCCTGGAGCAGGTGGCCGGAACCCTGCGGGCCATCCGCGATGTGGCTCAGATTGTCGAGCAGTTCAACAGGAGCAGCCAGCAACTCGGCAGTGCCGCCCCGGACATTGAAAACGCCGTCCAGCAGACATCCCAGTTGGCACAGGAGCTGGCCAGGCGGGCGGAAAACCTTAATGTTGCGGTGAGCGTTTTTCGCCTGGCGTAAAGACGCAGGAAAAGTCCGCGCTTTCACTGCTTCCAGGGGCGCATGCGTAGTCTTTACGCGTCCAGCTTTCTAAGTTTTTGAAGATGCTGGGCGTGTCAGCCAGAGCAAAATTTCTATCCACCCGCTCCCAGGCGGCGTTTTAGCGCTCAATGCGCTCAGCCATGCTTACGGTTTTATTCCGGGAGGTTATTTCCCGGATTTTCTTTTTTACCCGATTGCAATTAGTTCAAAAATTATTGCGTCAATTCGAAGAGAAAAATTTTTTTAACTCGAGACATTTTTTTGTTTATTCAGCAGGAAAAACCGAATTTTTGTCGAAACACCTCCTATGTTCAATATGTGATTATCTATCTCAAATAATGAGACAAAGACAAGAGGTATCGTATATGAAATCAGGGCAGAGGTCAGGAAAGCGGAGTTATACTAATCAATCTGTTGAAAAAACCATTTCGATTCTTAATGCCTTCCGGCTGGACCGGCCGGAGCTTTCCTTTGCCGAACTGCAAAAGATTACCGGTTTCAACCGCAGTACCCTGCACCGTTTTCTGGTCACATTATTGGACCATGGTTACCTGGAATACGACACAGGTGCCGGGGTATACCGTTTAGGCATCAGGCTTTTTGAATTGGGTGCCATTGTCATGAAGAACATGGACCTGCGGCGGGTGGCGATGCCCTTTTTAAAGGAATTGGCCGAAACGTTAAATGAAACTGTACATGTTGTCGTTAGGGAGGGCATTGAGGGCATCTATGTTGAAAAATACGAGCCGCCAGGGGCTATGGTTACTTATTCACTGGTCGGCAAACGTCTGCCCTTATACTGTACAGCAGTAGGTAAAGTTTTGCTCGCTTTTCTGGAGGAGGCCGAACGGGTCGATTTACTGGCACAGCTGGTGTTGGAGCGGCGTACCCCGAAAACCATAACAGATAAAGAACAACTAAAAGCACATTTGCAACAGGTTTATCATCAGGGTTATGCCGTAGATGATGAAGAATTAGAAGAAGGTTTAATCTGCGTAGCAGTACCCATTTTTGGTCAGAACCAAAAGATAGTGGCCGCCATGAGCGTGTCGGGTGCAGCGCACAGGATAAAAGCCAAGCTGGCTTCACCTGACGGGAAACTGATAGCTTTGTTGCAAAAAGTAGCCGCTGCCATTTCGCGTCAGCTGGGTTATGTGCCAGAACGTAAGAGTTAGTTGGGAGTCCATCATGGTGATCCATCGCCGCCACCGTGAATGAAAATGGGCTCTGGCAGGTTTACTTTTCGAGGGGGGTGGGAAAAACCTGTTATTAATCAGCCAGCAAACTGCACGAAACAGAATACTTTACGGAACAACTCATTTCAACAGGAGGTAGCAGAATGCGTAAAAAAATTATGATCCCCGACCTGTATGCCAAATACGAGAAAGGCGAGCCCATTACCATGTTGACAGCCTATGATTACCCCATGGCTTTGTTAGAAGAAAAAGCCGGGGTGGATATTATCCTGGTGGGCGATTCCATGGGCATGACGGTGTACGGTCTTGATACTACCTTGCCGGTAACCCTGGATATGATCATTCGCCATGCCCAGGCCGTGCGCCGGGGTGCACCAACGGCCTTCATTGTAGGCGATATGCCCTACATGACCTACCAGGTGAACAAGGACGAGGCGATCCGTAACGCCGGCCGCCTCATGGCCGAGGCAGGGGTGGACGCGATCAAATTAGAAGGCGGCCGGGAGATGGCGGAAACCATTGCGGCTATAGTTAAAGCCACCATTCCTGTGATGGGACACATTGGCTTAACGCCGCAGTCAATTTCACAGCTGGGTGGTTTTAAGGCTCAAGGGAGAACTGCCGAGTCGGCACTTAAGCTGGTTGAGGATGCCAAAGCCTTAGAAGCCGCCGGCTGCTTCAGTATCCTGGTGGAAGCTGTGCCGCCGGAAGTTAACAAAGTAATTGTTGAAACAGTGAAAGTACCTATCATCAGCTTGGGTTCCGGTGTCTATGGTGCCGGTCAGTGCCTGATCGTCCATGATATGCTGGGCTTTTTCGATCGCTTTACACCCAAATTTGTTAAGAAGTATGCCAATTTGAATGCAGAAATAGTAAAGGCCTTGGAAGCTTATGTTGCCGACGTTAAGGAGAAAAATTTCCCCGGTCCTGAACACGTTTACCCCATGAGCCGGGAAGAAGTGGAAAAGTTCCTGGCCGAGCTGAATAAATAAAAAGACAAGGAGGAATAGTTATGCGTAAGCATAAGAAGCTAATTGCCCCGCTATTAGTGCTGGCCTTGTTGGCGCTGACTTTGACAGGTTGCGGCGGTGCCAATACTGGCGGTAAGACGGACGCAGCAAAAAGCAGTGACAGCGGTCCCATCACGCTGAAAGTAGGTCACGTATTAGCACCAGACCATCCCTATAATTTGGGGCTGGAGAAGTTTGCTGAGCTGGTAGACCAGAAGACCCAGGGTAAGGTCAAGGTAGAAGTTTTCCATAGCTCTCAACTGGGTAATGAGCGAGAAATGATTGAAGGCTTGCAAATGGGTACGGTGGATATGGCCTTGGTTTCCACCGCACCTTTGATGGGATTTACCAAGAAGTTCATGGTCTTCGACCTGCCCTATATCTTTGAGACCCGGGAACATGCTTACAAAACGTTGGACAGTGAATTTGGTCAGGAACTGCTCAAGTCACTGGAAGAAAAGGGTATTGTGGGTCTGGCCTATTGGGAAAATGGATTCCGCCATTTAACCAACTCCGTCCGCCCCGTAGTGCACCCCTCTGATGTTAAAGGCTTAAAAATTCGTACCATGGAGAATAAAGTGCACATGGAATCATTCCGGGTTCTAGGTGCCGACCCCACGCCCATGGCTTTTGGCGAATTGTTTACCGCCTTACAGCAAAAGACTGTTGATGGTCAGGAAAACCCGCTGGCTCAGATTGAAACATCGAAGTTTTATGAGGTTCAGAAATATCTCTCCATGACCGGTCACTTCTATGCCCCGGCACCGCTATTGATTAGCAAGCAAAAATGGGACTCCATACCCGCTGATTTGCAGGATAAAATTAGGAGTGCTGCCATTGAAGCGAGAGATTACGAGCGGGGACTCGTTCAGAAGGCCGACTCCGAGCTAAAAGAAAAGCTCAAGTCCCGCGGCATGCAGGTAATTGATGTCGACATTAATGAGTGGCGCGAAGCCATGTCGCCGGTATACCAGATGTTTGAAGCTGAAATTGGCAAAGATGTAATTGAAAAAGTCAAAAGCTATAAATAATTTGGGTATGAATTAACTAGGCAAAAGTAGTGGCGGGGCACGGTCTCCGTGCCCCCTCCTACTCGATCATATTTTAATACCACTGTTTAGAGGTGGGTGGGTTTATGCTGGACAAGATAGAGAAGGTTATCAAGGAGAGCGGTTCCTTTTTTGCCGGGTTGCTGTTGTCGGCAATGACTGTTGTGGTTTTTTTGCAGGTGGTTTTCCGCTTTGTTATTAAGGGTTCTTTGCCGTGGTCAGAAGAATTAGCGCGCTACCTGATGGTATGGGCCACCTTTATCGGTGCCGGTTTAGCTGCGGCCAATAATGCTCATATTGGTGTCGAATTTTTTGTGAAACTTTTTGGGTCCAGGTCTAGCAAGTTATTTTTAACCTTAACTTATCTAGTTGTTATGGCCACCTCCCTGGTCCTGGTCAACTATTCGTGGGTAATAGTTAATTACCAGATTAAAACCGGTCAGGTTTCGCCAGCTATGGCCATACCAATGGTTATACCCTATCTGGCTTTACCAGTTGGGATAATTTACATGGCCATCTGCTTTACCTTAGCTTACTACCGCAACATGAAAAATTTTTGAACGTTAAGTTCAAGGAGGATAAAGAGTGGGTTGGCTAATATTTCTCTGCTTTGCCATCCTTGTTCTATTAAACGTACCCATTGCATATAGCCTGATTTTATCTTCCGTTATTTATATCTGGGTAACGCATTCTGTTCCCGTTCACGTTGTAGCCCAGAAGATGTTTACAGCGGTTGATACTTTTCCCATTATGGCAGTACCCTTTTTCATGATTGCCGGTAATTTGATGGAGAAAGGCGGTATTTCCCGCCGTCTGATTAATTTTGCCAGCAAGCTGGTGGGTTCCCTCCCCGGCGGCCTGGGGATGGTAACTATTCTGGCTTCGATGTTCTTTGCAGCCATTTCCGGTTCCGGTCCGGCTACGGTGGCGGCAATTGGTTCCATTATGATTCCAGCCATGATTAAGGCAAAGTATGATGAGGGTTTTGCTACCGCCGTTCAGGCTACATCTGGTTATATTGGCGTCATTATACCACCCAGCATTCCCATGGTAACGTTTGGAGTAGTGACAGGTGTTTCGATTGGTTCTTTGTTCTTGGCGGGGTTTTTGCCGGGTATTTTAATTGGTTTGTGCTTAATGGCTGTTACCTACGTGGTGGCAAAAAGAAATGGCTATGTCGAAAGGCAAACAGTATCGTTAAAAGAACTGCTCGTTGCTTTTAAAGAGGCGGCTCTTGCGCTGTTAATGCCGGTCATAATTTTGGGCGGCATTTACGGGGGTGTGTTTACGCCTACAGAGGCGGCAAACGTGGCGGTAGTTTACGCCATTATTGTTGGCGTGTTTGTTTATAAAGAACTCACCTGGAAGGAAGTTTTTCAAATCATTTCCCGTTCATCCATTAGCTCGGCCATAGTGCTGTTAATAATTTCCACCGCGGCCGTCTTTGGCTTGATTTTGACCCGTGAGATGATCCCCAACCAGGTAGCCAGTATGATGCTTGAGATTGCCGGGAACAAGTATGTTTTGTTGTTGTTAATTAATATAATGTTGCTGATTGTTGGTACCTTTATGGAAACCAACGCGGCGATAATTATTTTGGCGCCCATCTTCTACCCGGTAGTTGTCCAAATGGGAATTGATCCCATCCACTTCGGTTTGCTAATGGTGGTAAACCTGGCCATTGGTATGATTACACCGCCCCTGGGTGTGAACCTGTTTGTTGCTTCCAGTATGACCAAGTTGCCCATTGAAAGAATAGTGAAGGCGAACTGGGGCTTCTTAATTGCTTCTCTAATCGCTTTACTGCTCATTACCTACTTCCCTTCCATCAGTCTGCTCTTACCAAAGATCTTTATGAAGTAGGCATAATAGGCATTATGAAGTAGTCGAGATGAAAGAAGGAAGGCCTATGCATAGCAACGTTGAGCTATTCCTGCGCGCACTGCGCCAACATTTCCGGGTTGACCAGATAGTGGTAAACAATGAGGCGCTCTATCTCTATAGTTATGACAGTTCCCCATATTCTGGTCAACCCGCCGCCGTTTTTTTTCCTGAAAGCACCCGGGATGTAGCCGTTTTTTTCACTCTGGCTGCAAAGTTCAAAGTAGAAACGCTGCCCCGGGGTGCAGGGACCAACTTGAGCGGCGGAACTGTCCCCCAGCGGGGACAGGCTGTTCTTTGCCTGACCCGCATGCGGCGCATTCTGGCCGTTGATTGGGAGCGGGAGTATGCCGTTGTCGAGCCGGGGGTAACCAACCTGGAGTTACAAAAGGCTGTTGAGGCCGGGGGCTATATGTTTGCGCCCGACCCGGCCAGTATGAACGTGGCAACCATTGGCGGTAATGTGGCCGAAAATGCCGGCGGCATGCGGTGTGTTAAATATGGCGTCACCCGTGATCATGTCCTGGGTCTGGAACTGGTTACACCTGAAGGCAAGGTACTCCGCTTGGGCAAGCTGGCGCAGTTAGACGGTGGGTATGCCATTAACAGCTGGGTAAATGATGCGAACCTGGTAGACCTGATAGTTGGTTCGGAAGGAACGCTGGGTGTGGTGACCCAAATTATGGTCAAGCTGGTTAGAAAACCAGTAGCCTGCAAAACCCTGCTGTGCAGTTTTAATGATCTCCGGCAGGCAGGAGAGGCGGTAAGTGAGATAATTAAGGCCGGGATTGTGCCCACCGCCATGGAAATAATTGACCAGAAGCTTACCCACGCCATTGATGACTTTGTAGGCCTGGGTCTGCCGCGGGATACTCGGGCCCTGCTCCTGATTGAACTGGACGGGTGGGAGGAAGAAGACTTAAACGCCCAAATGGACCGGGTAATGCTGATATTACGTTCCATTGGAGTGACGAGGGTTGATGTGGCCACAGACAGTAAAGAAAGGGAACAAATATGGCTTGCGCGGCGTTCAGTAAACGGGGCACTGGGCCGAATTAAGCCCTATTACGTGGTCCAGGATATTACCGTGCCGCGCCATAAAGTAGCGGCCATGATTAAAAAGGTAGAAGAGATTGGGCAAAAACACGGGGTTACCATTGGCCTTTTGGCCCACGCAGGGGATGGCAACTTGCATCCGCACCTGCTTTACAGCGACCGGGAGCGGGAAATGCCGCAAGTTGAGGCGGCAGCGGAAGAGATTTTTAAGGCGGCAGTTGAGTTGGGAGGAACCCTTTCGGGTGAACACGGAATCGGCATGGAAAAACGTCCCTATCTCAAGCTGGTATTTAAGCCGGCTGAACTGGAATTCTTAAAGGCAATTAAAGAGGCATTTGACCCGTCCTGGTTGTTAAACCTGGAGAAAGCAATTTAAACGCAATTGCAGGTGAAAGTAATGAAGGCAACCGGCATCATGGCGCGGGAATTTAACCTATCTAGCGGCCTGGAAGTGGCCGTTTATTACCCGCAGCATGAAAAAGAGTTGCGGGAACTAATTAAGTTGGCCGAAACTTCCGGGCGTAAAATTTGCCCCGTGGGCAATTTGACCAGGTTAACAAGATACATCTCACCCGAAAAATTTAAGCATGACCGGTATATGCTGGTCAGCATGAGTAACTTTAACCGCATTATAAGCTATATCCCGGAGAATATGGCTTTAACTGCCGAAGCCGGTGTAACTTTAGGTCAAATATTAGAGTTAACGGGGCCACAAGGGCAGTTTTGTCCTGCTTTATTGTTTTTGCCGGTACAGGCTACGCTGGCTGGTACGGTGGCTTCTAACCAGAGGCACTTGCTCGAGCACGCCTATGGTAGCATTGCCAATTACATGGGCGGGGTAGAGCTAATTTCAACCTTTGGGGTGCTCAATTTTGGCGGAGCCAATGTTAAAAACGTAACCGGTTATGAGGTTAGCCGCTTTTTGGCCGGTTCCAGAGGCATGTATGGATTTATTAGCAAGGTAACGCTTTTTTTAAAGCCGGTTCCTGATGAGATGGCTTATATTCTTTGGAAGGTTCCCTATATGCAAGCTATCTTCAGCAAAATGGCAGAACTCAAGCGGGTGCTGTACTCTCTTAAAGGGTGTTGGGTCTGGCCGGATGCGAATCAATTATATAATGTACTATTTGCCCTCTTTGGTACCCCAGGCCAGGTCCAAAAAGAGCAGGGGCAAATTAGACAAGCTTTGGGACCAGATGTCTTTCCCATTGCGGCACCAGAAATTCAAGCGGAATTGTTTTCTCTAAACGAAAAGAAACACCAGGCCAAGGTAATTGTTTGGGATAAACAGCAAATAACTAACTTCGTTAACCGGCGTGATTTTGTTTTATATGACTACCTGAGCGGGGAACTATTTACCCGCAGCGTTCCCGGTGAAACAGTTGGGGTTACGTTTGATGATCCAATTACCCTGGTCCGCAAGCTAAAAGTCACATTGGACCCGGCGCAAGTATTTATTGGAGATGAGTTCTATGCTTGAGAAGGAGCAGGTTTACAAGGAATTGTTACGTTGTAACAAGTGCGGGGGGTGCCAGGTTATTTGTCCCACCTATAAAGCTACTTATTATGAAGGAAATGTGGCCCGGGGGCGCCTTTTTTTGGTACGCAAATACCTTGAGAATGGTGAGCAGGCTTTATTGAAAACGCCAGAGATTGTCCAGGTCTTGGAGCAGTGCTTGTTATGTGAAAGTTGTACGAAAGTGTGTCCATCCGGGGTTCGCACGGCAGAGGTGGTTTTGCACTACCGCCAGCAGCTATTAGAAATCAAGGGGTCAAAAAACAAATGGAAGGAAAGACTTTATCGCCTTGCCTTTTTAAACAAAGCATTTATACCCCTGGCTGCTAAGCTGGCCTACTACTATCAAAAATATGGTATGATACCTGACCCCTACCAGCTAAGGTCATTTTTAAGCCAGTATCTTGATGGTCAGGTGTTGAGGGATAATCCCGGAACGGGCATAACACTGCCTGCCACGGGACAGCGTAAATACAAAGTTACTTTCTTTGTGGGCTGTGCCAGTAATACTTTTTACCACGGGGCAGCCCTGGTGGCTATCAATTTGCTTCGCCGCTGGGCTGACGTAACCCTGCTGGACAATTACTGCTGTGGGGCACCGCTTTTAAGTTTGGGTGCTGTAGACGGCTTTCGGGAGGTGGCAAACCGCAATTTGGAGCTCATTAGCCGGGAGCAAACTGATTTTATTGTCACCGACTGTTCCACCTGTGCCAGCGTTTTAAAGCAGTACCCCGCAAGGTTGGGTGTTGCCGCACCGGCCCTGACAAAGCTCAGGGACCTAGTGGAAATCTTGATCCAGGAGCGGGAGCACCTGTCCCAAGTTAAAGGCCGTGGGAGACAAAAGTTTACTTTTCATTATCCCTGTCATCTGGCCAGAGGGCAAAACCTGAAGGAGCCAACCCAAAAACTGCTCGACGACTTATTTGGTTCATCCTACCAGCCTCACCTGGAGGATGATAGCTGTTGCGGTGGGGCAGGCACTTTCGGCATCTTACACCGTGATCTTGCGCAAAAGATCACGGCAGCCAAGCTGGCCAATATCCAGAACAGCGGGGCAGCGCAGGTTGTTACTTCTTGCCCGGCCTGCTTAATGCAGTTAGGTGCCGTGGTCAAAAGGTTAGCCCTGCCGCTGGTGGTAAAACCTTTAGCCGTATTTTTAGAGGAAGCAATGGGGGAGAGCAGATGAAGCTTATCTTTTACCGCGTGCAGGATTTAGAGGTGCCGTCCAGTTTATCGCCTGAGGAGATACGGACAAAAATTAGCCAGGGCCTAAAACAGTACTTCGGGCAGCAAAATTTTGCAGGCAAAAAAATTGGCATTTTAGTAGGGAGCAGAGGGATTCGTAACCTGGCCCTCATTGTAACCGAAACCGTTAAGTACTTTCAAAATAAGGGGGCCAGGGTGTATCTCATACCGGCTATGGGCAGCCACGGCGGGGCTACATCCCAGGGCCAGAGGCAACTGGTAGAACAATACGGGGTAACAGAAGCTACTACGGAGGCACAGTTCCTTTCCTCCATGGAAGTGGAGTGTCTTGAGGAAATTGACGGTTTCCCGGTCTATGCAGCCAGGGATGCCCTGGCCATGGATGGACTGGTGGCGATAAATAGAATCAAGCCGCATACTGATTATCATGCCCGGCACGAAAGCGGCCTGGTTAAAATGCTGGCCATTGGATTGGGCAAGCAAAAAGGTGCAGAGACCATACACCAGTATGGTCTGCATGGTTTGACCGAACTAATTCCTTTAGCGGCTAAAGTGATCTGGGAGAAGCTACCCGTGTTGGGCGGTATCGCCATTGTGGAAAATAAGCTCGATCAGACGGCACTGGTGGAAGTAGTGCCCCGGGAAACATTTTTTGACCGCGACGCAGAATTATTGTCTTGCGCCCGCCAAATGATGCCCAGGTTGCCCGTGGCGGACCTGGATGTGCTGGTGGTCCGGGAAATGGGCAAAAACATAAGCGGTGTGGGCATTGATCCCAATGTCACCGGTCGTTTCCGGATTGCTGAGTACGGTGAAAAAACCGGGTTGGCCCGCAGAATTGTTGTTCTTGACCTTACCGATGCCAGCGGCGGTAACGCTTTAGGTATGGGTATTGCCGATGTTGTAACAGAGAGATTTTACCAAAAGATTGACCTGAAGAAAACATACATAAATACCATCACTTCTACCTTCCTGGAGCGGGCTTTTATACCCATTGTGGCACCTGATGATCAAGAAGCTATTAAAATTGCCATTGAAACCTGCGGGCGTTATGTGGACCCCGGGCAAGTGCGCATGGTGGTAATTAAAAATACCTTGGAACTCAAAGAATTTTACATTAGCGAGGCTTTGCGGCCAGAGTTGCCGGAAGGTTATAACATTGTGGAAGGACCGCTTGCACACGTGTTTGATGCGGATGGGAATTTGCTTCTTGCGTTTTAATTTACTACTTTGAATTTGTTGCCCTGGAGGGTTGGCAAGATGGAACTTAAAAGTCAAATGTTGCGGCAGGTTAATTTTCAAGGTGATGGCCTGCGCATGGGCACGCTCTGGGATGAAAAAGACCTGGCTAAACCCCAGATCTTAATCGATAGCGCCTTTGGGGATAGCCATCCCGGCAGCAAGCACTTAGATAAGCTGGTGGAAGCGGCCAGGATCAGTGTTTACGAGCATCAAGGTAAGCCAATTTGTTATACAGTTACAGATATTTGCGACGGCATGGCCATGGCCCATGACGGCATGAATTACTCCCTGGTTTCCCGGGACATCATGGCTTACATGTATGAAATTCACGCTCTGGCCACCCCTATTGACGGAGCCATTTTTATAGCCAGCTGCGATAAATCCATTCCGGCGCAGTTGATGGCCATGCTGCGGGTTAATATGCCGGCCATACAGGTGCCCGGCGGTTCCATGTTGAGCGGTCCTGACTATATGTCGTCTGAAATCCTGTACGGCTGCGGTGACCAGGTTCTTACAGGCAAAATGGGATTAAAGGAACTGGGATATTACACCCGTAACTGCTGTCCAAGCGCCGGAGCATGCCAGTTTATGGGGACAGCCAGCACCATGCAGTGTATGAGTGAAGCGATGGGGTTGGCCCTGCCCGGTAATGCCCTGGTTCCCGCCTATTCTAATCTGATTGTGCGGTATGCCCGGCAGGCTGGCCGCCAATTAATGGAACTGGTCAGGCAGAACTTGCGGCCGCGGGACATTGTAACTCATAAAAATATTGAAAATGCCATTATTGTGCACGCGGCCATCTCGGGATCCACCAATGCTTTGCTGCATCTACCGGCCATAGCAAAAGAAGCGGGCATTAAAATTGACCCCGATTTATTTGACCGGCTTAACCGGAAAATTCCTGTTCTGGTTAGTTTAAAAACCGGTGGCCAGTGGCCAACCGAGCTGTTCTGGTATGCCGGCGGTGTTCCCGCCATCATGCGTGAATTAAAGGATTTCTTGCACCTCGATGCCTTGACCGTAACCGGCAAGACGGTGGGGGAAAACTTGCGTGAACTGGAAAAAAGCGGCTTTTTTACCGAAATAAATAGTTACCTGATAAACTATAATTTAACTCCCGACGCTATAATAAAAACCTGTAACAATCCGGTAAAACCGCAGGGCAACATAGTTATTTTGAAAGGCAACCTGGCTCCCGCAGGAGCGGTAGTTAAGACCTCAGGGCTGGCGCCGGAAATGTACTGTTTTACGGGCCGGGCCCGGGTTTTCAACAGCGAAGAAGACGCTGTTGCCGCCCTGCTGGCCGATCAAATTGTCCCAGGAGATGTTATCATCATCCGGTTTGAAGGGCCTCAGGGATCCGGCATGCCTGAGATGCTGCGGATGACGGAGGCGTTGTATACCAGACCTGAATTAGCGCAGCAGGTTTTGCTCATCACCGATGGGCGTTTTTCGGGTGCTACCCGCGGTCCTGCTGTGGGGCATGTAACGCCGGAAGCTTATACAGGTGGCCCCCTGGCTTATGTCAAAGATGGTGATTTAATCCGCATGGATATACCTGCCCGTAGATTAGACGTAATTGGTACTGAAGGACAGGTAAAAGACCCGGCGGAAATCGAGGCCGTTTTAGTAGAACGAAGCAAAAATGCTGTGCTGCCGCAAAAAGAAAGCACGGGTGTTTTGAGTTTATACCGCCGCCTGGCAACATCGGTGGCCGGGGGGGCAACCATCGGGTAAAGATAAGGGGAGAGAAGATTTGTACGAGGTAATCGTAATAGCCGATGATTTTACAGGCGCCAACGATAGTGGAGCCCAGCTTGTAAAGCACGGTTACCTTACAGTTACGGTAATGGATAAGGACGATATACAAAGGTACGAAGGTGTAGCAGACGCATTGGTAATAGATACCGAAACCAGGAACATTCCTGCTCTGGATGCCTACGAAAAACTTAAAGAGGTTTCCAGGGTGGTAAAAGAATATAAAGCGGCCATAGTGTATAAAAAAATTGATTCCACTTTAAGAGGCAATATCGGTATAGAGCTCAACGCTCTTAGAGAGGTTTTTGAGCCGGAATTCACCGTATTTGCTCCGGCCTTTCCTAAAAACGACCGTACCACGCAAGAAGGCATTCATTTTTTGAGGGGCATCCCGGTAGATAAAACTGAACTGGCCAGGGACCCGAGAGCTCCCATTGTCACTTCAAACATAAGGGAATTTCTGGAAAACGAGCTGCGTGTCAAAGTCAGGCATGTGACTTTAAAGGAAATACGGCGGAACCTGGAAGCGGTTCTGCTAAGAGAACTCAAAGATGGCGATACTTTTTCTTTCGATACGGTGAGCGATGATGATCTGAAAAAGATAGCAAGGGGTGTGTTGAATTTAAATAGAAGAACGCTATGGGTGGGTTCAGCCGGTTTAGCGGAAGCCCTGATAGATTGTCTTAAGGATAAATCAAGGATTGACCCGGTTTTAGTTATAGCAGGAAGTGTCAGCCGGGTCACCCGGATGCAGATTTATAAAGCTCTGGAAGATAGCAGCACTGAGCTAGTGAAAGTGGATGTAAAGAAATCCCTGATCTCTCCCGCCCGGGAAATAGAACGAGTTCGGAGTTTGTGTTTGGAGTTTATGAGTTATGGAAGAAATGTGGTAATTGCTTCGGCGCCCGATGAGGATTCCATAAAAGAGGCGCTGGAAGCGGGGCGGCAAAAAGGGCTTTCCCCGCAAATTACCAGCGAAGCAATTTCCGAAGTCCTGGGAGATATCGCCCTTTCAATAGTCAGCCTGAAGAAACCGGCTGGCATGGTTTTAACGGGTGGGGATACGGCTTTTCATGTTGTTAAAAAACTTTCAGCTGGTGGGTGCAGGATAGATTCGGAAATTGAACCAGGACTACCGGAACTGCTGTTGATGGGAGGGCCCTTCCATGGGCTTAAGTTAATCACGAAAGCCGGAGCTTTCGGGAGCAGGGATTCCATATTAAACGCAATGCGATTTTTGAGAGGAGAAGGAAAATGAAACCTCTTGTGGCAATAACCATGGGAGATCCGGCGGGTGTAGGTGCGGAAATTAGCCTGAAAGCTGCAAGTTCCACCCAATTATCTGATATGGCAAGGATTTTAATTTTGGGTTCCGGGCCTGTACTGGAGTACTATAGGAAATTATTAAAAATATCGTTTCCGCTTAAGGAAATAAAAACGCCCGAACAGTATGAAGAGGGATATATAAACTTCATTTCGGTCAATAAATTATCTTTATCTGACTTCGAAGTAGGTAAAGTTTCCCCGGTTTGCGGGCGGGCTGCGTATGAATACCTGGAAATGGGCGTTAAACTCGCATTGGAAGGTAAAATTTCGGCTATAGCTACTGCTCCGATTAATAAAGAGGCCCTCCATAAAGCGGGGCTGGATTATTCCGGTCATACGGAGATCCTGGCAAGGCTTACGAGAGCGGCGGATTACGCGATGATGCTGGTAAGCGGAACATTGAGGATAATCCATGTTTCCACCCATGTGGCTCTTAAAGAGGCCTGCGAATTAGTAAAAAAAGAAAGGGTATATAAAGTCATAAAACTGGCCGATAAAGCTGTAAAGGCCCTTGGTATACCGGTTCCCCGCATTGCCGTCGCCGGCCTTAACCCCCATGCGGGGGAAGGGGGCCTTTTCGGCAGTGAAGAACGGGAGGAAATAAGGCCTGGAATAGAAAAGGCCCGGGAAGAAGGTGTGCAGGTTTCTGGTCCATTACCCCCGGACACCGTTTTTTTGAAGGCATATAAAGGTCATTATGATGCGGTGGTGGCTATGTACCATGACCAGGGGCATATACCGGTAAAAATTCTGGGTTTTGAAACCGGTGTAAACATAACCGTTGGACTGCCCATCATTCGTACTTCGGTAGATCATGGCACGGCCTTTGACATCGCGGGCAAGGGAATTGCCGACGAGCGCAGCATGGTGGAAGCTGTTAAAATTGCAGTAAAATTAAATCAGGGTTGCAGGAAGGTAACTGTCACCGGCTGATTGGAAGACCGGGTATACGCAGAAAACAGGGGCACCTGGCCCCTGTTTTTAAAAATCCTTATTGTTAATGCCCTCTTGGCACACAGGGCTCCGGCGTGGGCCGGCTGCCCGGCAATGACTTGCCGGCATATATCCGACAGGCCATCCGGGGCGTCAGGATCGTAAAAGACATTTTAGCCCTTCCCGTCCAGCCAGGAATGGTGAAAATGCCCGCCACTGCCACTGGCTGCGCAAGGCCGCGGTTATTTTTCGCGGGAGTTAATCCTTTAGAAATTTGGCCAGGACATCAAGTATATCTATGGTCCGGACTACCCCGACGACCTTGCGCTCCTTGTTAAGAACGGGAATATGGTTTACCTGATTGGCCAGAATAACGCGTGCCACTTCTTGAATAGGGGTGTTTTCGTCAACAAAAACCTGTACGACGGGCCGCATTACTTTTTTCACCTTCGTATTCTTTAGCCGCTCCCTTTCAATGCGTATAAAGAAGGTTCCCCAACTGTCCGCAGACCAGATGTCTTCTTCAACGCCATAGGCGGCCAGGGCCTTAAGGATTGTTCTGGTAGTTAAAAAGCCCACTATGTTGCCGTGCTCGTCCAGAACGATTAAGGTGCGGTAACCTCTGGAAACGGCATTTCCAAATACCTCCAGGGCATGCTTTAAACAGTCGTCAGCATTAACGGTGGCATAGTTGGAAATGGGGACCATAATATCTTTAGCCATTCGTTCGGGCATTTTTGTTGACCTCCCTATCTGGTTGTTTTAATTATTAAAGAATAGTAAATCGTTTTTCTTGGCTTTTTCAACAACCCGGAGCCGAATCGTTATTTTTCATCCCCGGCGCTTTAGGGGAAAAAGGCGAAAATTTCACAAAAACTGTTGTTCCGCCTGCTTTAAATAATAACCTCTCCGGCAGGCCAACCTACTGCCGGGAGGTGTTTTTATGATCAAAACGCGCAATCTTTACAACAGGGGGAAAGTTCGGGGGATCCTCAGTCTATATTTCCCGCCTCCGTTTAAGGTATCCGAACTCACGACCCAGAATTTACCTGAGACAGCCGGCAACAGGTTCGTGAGCAAGGGAGGAAATCCTGAAAAACCCTGAACTTTTTGTTGCTCCATGCAGGATTCTGTTGCCAGAGTGAGAATAATTATATCCTGTGTTTTTGATAGGGCCGCTTTATTCTGGTTAACATAATCCTGGTTTGTTCTGGCGTTAAACCGGCCCTATTTCATTTTTACTGGAGATGGTAGTTCTCCCATGGCCATTCTTAGCGAATTTTTGGGAGTAACGCTGGGGGTGGTCCTTACCGCCCTTGGACTGGATCTCTTCCTGGTGCCAAATAAGATTGCCGCCGGAGGAGTAAGCGGCCTGGCTACAGTCTTCCACTACCTCACCGGGGCTCCCGTGGGGATGACCATGCTGGCGCTAAACGTCCCCCTTTTTGCCATGGGCATTTACCGGCTGGGCCTGAAATTTGGCTTTCGCTCCCTTTATGGCACCATCAGCCTGTCCCTGGTGGTGGACGCGCTGGCTCCCCATCTCCCCGTGCCCACCCACGATCCCCTGCTGGCCAGCATCTTCGGCGGGGTGCTCACCGGCCTGGGGCTGGGTCTGGTTTTCCGCTACCGGGGTACCACCGGCGGCACGGACCTGGCCGCCGCCATTTTGCGTACCTACACCGGCGCCAACGTGGGCCAGCTCCTTTTCCTGGTGGACGGCATGGTAGTGCTCTTTGCGGGGTTTACCTTTAACTCCTGGGAGCTGGCCATGTACGCCCTGATCACCATTTTTGTTACCGCCTGGCTCATCGACTTGGTACAGGAGGGGATCAGTTATACCAAGGCTTTCTTCATCATTTCCCCAAGGGCGGACGAAATTGCGGCCGTGGTGCTGCGGGAGCTCAAACGCGGCGCCACCGCCTTAAAGGGCCGGGGAATGTACACCGGTATGGAGCGGGATGTCCTGCTGGTGGTGGTGAACCGCTCCGAGGTGACCCGTTTAAAGGATCTGATCTACCGGGTGGACCGCCAGGCCTTTGTCATCCTGGCCGACGTGCACGAAGTGTTGGGAGAAGGATTCAAACAGTGGCGGGAATCATGATTTCATTACATAAAAATTTTTCATCCAGGGAGTGTTCAAGATGGATGGGGAAAAAATCAAAAGGCTGGAAGAGAAGGCCCGGGAAATCCGCCGGCACATAATCCGCATGACCGGTGCCGCCGGTTCGGGCCATCCCGGCGGTTCTTTATCCAGTGCCGATATTGTCACCGCCCTCTACTTCGAGGTAATGCGCATTGACCCCCAAAATCCCCGCTGGCCCGGCCGGGACCGCTTTGTCCTTTCCAAGGGGCATGCCGCGCCGGTGCTTTATGCGGCCCTGGCGGAAAGGGGATTTTTCCCTGTGGAGGAACTCCTCTCCCTGCGCCGCCTGGGCAGTCCCCTGCAGGGGCACCCGGACATGAAAAAATTGCCGGGTGTGGAGCTCTCCACCGGCTCCCTGGGCCAGGGGTTGTCCGCTGCCAACGGGATGGCCCTGGCGGCCAGGCTGGACGGCCGGGACTACCGCGTTTACGTTCTTTTGGGCGACGGGGAGATTCAGGAAGGTATGGTTTGGGAGGCGGCCATGGCGGCGGCCCACTACCGGCTGGACAACGTGACCGCCTTTTTGGATTACAATGGCCTGCAAATTGACGGGCCCGTTGGCAGGGTTATGTCCGTGGAACCGGTGGCCGAGAAATGGCGCGCCTTTGGCTGGGACGTGCAGGTGATTGACGGCCACAACATGGAAGAAATTCTCCAAGCGGTGGAAAAGGCCCGGGCCGTGCGGGGTCAACCCCAGATGATCGTGGCCGAAACGGTGAAGGGCAAGGGGGTATCCTTTATGGAGAACATGGTGGAATGGCACGGTGTGGCCCCCAAACCCGATGAAGTGGAACGGGCCCTGGCCGAGCTGGCTTGAAAAGGGGGTACTTGGAGTTATGAAAAAGATTGCCACCCGGGATGCCTACGGGAAGGCTCTGGTGGAGTTGGGGCGGGAAAACCCCGACGTGGTTGTGCTGGACGCGGACCTGGCTAAGTCCACCAAAACCATCGAGTTTGCCAAACACTTCCCGGAACGCTTTTTCGATATGGGCATAGCTGAACAGAACATGATGGGAACGGCCGCTGGCCTGGCCGCCGCGGGAAAAATTCCCTTCTGCAGCACCTTTGCCATCTTTGCCACCGGCCGGGCCTTTGAGATAATTCGCAACAGCGTGGCCTACTCGCGGCTCAACGTGAAGATTGCCGCCAGTCACGCCGGCATCACCGTAGGGGAGGACGGCGGCTCTCACCAGTCGGTGGAAGACATCGCCCTGATGCGGTCCCTGCCCAACATGACCGTGCTCGTCCCCGCCGATGCGGTGGAAACCAGGGCGGCGGTGCGGGCGGCCGCGCAAATCCAGGGTCCGGTTTACATCCGCCTGGGGCGCCCGGGGGTACCCGTACTGCACGAGGACGATTTTCATTTCGAGCCCGGCCGGGCGGTGACCATGCGGGAAGGCAATGACGCTACCATTATCGCCACCGGGATTATGGTGGCCGCCGCCCTGGAGGCCGCCGGCATGCTGGAGCAGGAGGGTATCCGGGTGCGGGTGGTCAACATGCATACTATCAAGCCGCTGGATGAGGAGGCGGTGATTGCGGCCGCCCGGGAGACGGGGGTCATCGTTACCGCCGAGGAGCATTCCGTCATCGGCGGCCTGGGCGGGGCGGTGGCGGAGGCTGTCTGTGCCCACCATCCCGTGCCAGTCTGCCGGGTGGGCGTACCCGATGTTTTTGGCGAGTCGGGCAAGCCCGGGGAGTTGCTGGAAAAATACGGCCTGACTGCCGCGCACCTGGCGGCCAAAGTGCGGGAGGCAGTAACAAAGAAAGGTAGGAGGTAAAATATTACAATTTATACAACCCCTCTCTTTTTGGGAGGGGTTGTCTGCTTTTTTCTGGTTTTTTAAGAGGATTTCTGGAGAGCCTGTCGAAGTGTATACGAAAAAGCTGAAGTATCCCCAGTTTTTTTAAAGCCCCTGTTTTGGCCCGGTATCGAGCGACTTGAGCCGAGCGTTATTATGGGGAGGATGCGGCGCTGCCCGCGCGTGAAAGCGCGGCAACATGGCGGGATTACCAGATTTACCTGAAAAAGCTTGTACAACAGGGTTTTTTGACGTAACTGAGGTGGCGGTAATGATCCGTTTTTACGGTGTAACTAAAGTTTACCCTAACGGGGTTAAAGCCCTGGATAATGTGAACCTGCATATTAGAAAGGGTGAGTTTCTCTTTCTGGTAGGCCCCAGCGGAGCGGGCAAGTCCACCCTGACCAAGCTGATTTTCCGGGAAGAGTTGCCCACCCGGGGACAGGTCCTGTTTAACGGCAGGAACGTGGCCCGCCTGCGCTCCCGGGAAATACCCTACCTGCGCCGCAAGATAGGGATGGTATTTCAGGATTTCCGTTTGTTGCCTCAAAAGACGGTTTATGAGAACGTGGCCTTTGCCCTGGAGGTAACCGGAGCCTCCTCCCGGGAGATTAAAAGGCGTGTTCCGGAGGTGCTCAAGCTGGTTGGTCTGGAGGGTAAGGCCAACGTGTTGCCTGCGCACCTTTCCGGGGGGGAACAGCAGCGGGTGGGTATTGCGCGGGCCATTGTGAACAACCCCGTGCTTCTCATTGCCGACGAGCCCACCGGCAATCTGGACCCGGAAACTTCCTGGGGGCTGATGGAGTTGTTCCAGGAAATTAACAACGCCGGAACCACCATCCTTATGGTTACCCACGCTCGGGATATTGTGGACGCCATGAAAAAGCGGGTGGTGGCCCTGGAATCCGGGCGTATTGTGCGGGACGAGGAATGCGGAGGGTACCGCCATGAGGATTAGAACCCTCGTCTACTATTTCCGGGAGGCATTTTTATCTATCTTCCGGAACAGCTGGCTGTCCCTGGCCGCGGTGGGCACGGTGACCATATCCCTGCTTATTTTGGGTTGTTCCCTGCTGCTGGTGGTGAATACGGACCGGCTCGCGGATCAACTGGAATCCAGTCTGGAAATCAGCGTTTTTTTAAAGGATGGCCTCAAACAGGAAGAAATCCGGGAGTTAAACGAGAAAATCCGCTTCCTTCCCGGGGTGGTACAGGTGCAGTTTATTTCCAGAGAAGAGGCCTTAGAGGAAATGCGCCGCAGCTTCGGTCCGCGCAAAGAGATTCTGGATGGCCTGGAGGAGGATAATCCCCTGCCCGACACCTTCCGGATCAAAACCCGGCGGGCAGATCAGGTGGTGGAAGTGGCCGAAAAGGTTGCCTCCATGGACGGGGTAGAGGATGTGCGCTACGGCCAAGGCGTGGTGGAGAGGCTGGTGGTGGTGACGCAGTGGGTGCGGGTGGCCGGAATAGGAGCCATGATCCTGGTGGGTGCGGCGGCGGTATTTTTAATTTCCACCACCATTCGCCTCTCGGTGTTTGCCCGCCGGCGGGAAATAGGGATTATGAAGTACCTGGGGGCCACCAACTGGTTTGTGCGTTTTCCCTTTTTAATTGAGGGAATGGTCCTGGGGTTGCTGGGTTCTCTGTTGGCGGCAGTGCTGGTGTACACCGGGTATTTATCGCTGGTGGAACATCTGGCCCGGGCCATGCCCTTCATCCCCCTGGTTTCCGACGGGCAGGTCCTGTTTAGCCTGCTGGCGGGCCTGGTGGGGCTGGGGTTGTTTATAGGTGCCCTGGGCAGTACCATATCCATTCACCGGTTTTTAAATGTTTAGTTTTTGGGGGGGAGATGGTTTGAGCGGTCTTACCGGCAAGGTCATGGCCCTGGGGCTGGCTTTGGCCCTGTTCGGGGCCGGGATGGGTATGGCTCAGGGGGCCAGCTTGCAGGAAAAGTTACAGGAGACCAGGCAAAAGCTTCACCAGGAACAACAAAAAGTGCGGGAGTCAAAACAGGAAGTGCGCGGCTATGCCGACCGGGTGGCCGAATCGGAGCGGGCCATCTCGGCTATGGAACAGCGCATCCGTGAGCTGGATGAAAACCTGCAGGTGGCCCTGCGGGAGGTTAACCGCGCCCGGCAGGAATTGGCCGAGGCTGAAGCAAAGCTGGAAGAGAGCCGCCAGGTGATGAAACAGCGTCTGCGGGAAATATACCAGTGGGGAGAAATCGACTACCTGGAAGTTCTGCTGGCCGCCCGGGATTTCAGCGATTTTATCAACCGTTACGAGTTATTAAAGCGGGTGGTGGCCCGGGATGCGGCCATAGTGGACGATTTTACGGCCCGGCGCCAGGAAGTGGCCGAAAAGAAGGCCCGGCTGGAGGAGCGTCGGGACCGCATAATAGCTTTGATGCGGCAGCAGCAGTTCGCCCGGCAGCAGCTGGTGGAACAGCAAAGGCAGCAAAAGGTGCTGCTGGCCCAGGCGCAGCAAGAATTGAGCCGTCACGAGGAAGAGGCGGATAGGTTAAAGGCCCAGGAGCAAGAAATTTTGCGGCAGATCGCCCTGGAAAGGGCCCGCAGCCACCCCTCGGCGCCCCGGGGCAGCGGTGTGATGACCTGGCCGGTACCCGGTTACTCGTCCATTTCCTCGGGGTTTGGCTCCCGCCGCCACCCCATTCTGGGCTATGTGCGCATGCATAATGGCATTGATATCCCGGCTCCCACGGGTGCGCCGGTGGTGGCCGCCCAGGAAGGAACGGTCATTTACGTCGGTTACATGAGCGGCTACGGCAATATGGTTATGCTTGATCACGGCGGTGGCATAACCACCCTTTACGCCCACCTTTCGGCTCAGCTGGTTTCTGTCGGCCAGGAGGTGGACAAGGGGCAAACCATTGCCCGGGTGGGCAGCACGGGAATGTCCACCGGTCCCCACCTGCACTTTACCGTCATGGTCAACGGTTCGCCGGTGGATCCTACGGGTTATTTGTAACTGTGATCCCTGCCGCGATTCCGGATGTCCCCGGAGCCGCGGTTTATTTTTTTCCGGGCTGGCCCCCTTCCAGGTTCATTTGCTCGGCAACTGTTGTAATTACCCCGGCGTTGTTGTAGTATAATACGTGTGTACAGGAAAGATAAGGCAGGTGGGTGTCAAGGTGGGCATGATAAATTATCACCGGACGGGGAATAGATGGATCCGCTGGCTGGCTGCCCTGAGTGTCGTGGTTTTTTTAGTTATCGTGGCTTTTGGCGGCATGCTGGCCAGTAACTATAAGCACCTGGGGACCCTGCTGGAGGTCATTCACCTGGTCCGCACCAGGTACCTGGAACCGGTGAGTGCCACTACTCTTATTGACGGGGCCATTCGCGGCCTGGTCAAATCTCTGAACGATCCCTATTCGGTTTACCTGGACCCCGGGGAGTATGCCCGCTTGCAGGAGCAAATCCGGGGGAGTTTTGGCGGCCTGGGTATCTTGGTGAGCATTAAAGAAGAACACCTGACAGTGGTGCGGTCCTACCAGGGTACACCGGCCTACCGGGCCGGGATCAAGCAGGGAGACGTGATTATTCGCATCGACGACCGGGATGCCCGGGGAATGGACCTGGATACGGCCGTGAGCATGATGCGCGGGCCGGCAGGCACGAAGGTCAAATTGACCATCGCCCGCAAGGGAGTGCCCCAACCCTGGGATGTAAATCTGGTCCGGGAGGAGATTAGTGTACCCACCGTAGAGGGTAAAATGATACCGGGCAAAGGAATTGGCTATATTTCCCTGACCCAGTTTACCGAAAAAACGCCGGAAGAACTGGGGGCCACCATTTCCCGTTTAAAAAAAGAAGGAATGCGAGCAGTTATCCTGGACTTGCGCAACAATCCGGGGGGTGAGCTGCGCTCGGCAGTCAAGGTGGCCAACTACTTTATACCCCGGGGGCCGGTGGTTTACATCCAGTATCGTTCCGGCCGGGAGGAAACATATTCCTCGGAAGGGAAAAACCTCAACCTCCCTCTGGTGGTGCTCATAAACCGGGCCAGCGCCAGTGCGGCTGAGATTCTGGCCGGGGCGGTTAAAGATACCAGGGCGGGTATCCTGGTGGGAGAGAAAACCTTCGGCAAGGGCATTGTACAAACGGTTTTTGATCTGGACAACGGTGCCGGTTTGAAACTGACCACAGCCCGTTACCTGACCCCCTCGCGCCACGACATTCATAAAAAAGGGATTACGCCGGACGTGGTGGTGGAACAGGAGCCCCAGGCGGAAGTGGATCTGCAGCTGGAACGGGCCATTGAAATCCTGGTAAGCAAGATGGCCAGGGCCGCTTGATGAGGAAAGAGTGGTGAAAAAATGTTTCCTTTTAGCCAGATATTACCGGCCATTATGGCCACCCTGGTCACTGTGTTTTTCGACCCCCTGTTCTGGGTGGTGGTGCTGCTGGTGGCCCTGCAGTACCGGCGCATGGCCGCCGCCAGGAGGGAATTTTTCGGCCTGCCGGGTGCTGGCGGGGTGTGGCGTGACACTGTGGTCGCCACGGGGTACGGCCTTCTGGGCGGTTTTCTGGGCAGTTTCCTCATGGTGCTGATCGGACTTTCCCTTACAGGCTCCGGTCTGATTTATCTCTGGCCGGTGGCCATTTTATTGATGTTGATCAATGCCCGGTTTCTCTGTTTTGCCTATGCCGGGGGGGTGCTGTCGCTCAGCAACCTCCTTTTTGGCTTTCCGGAAATACACATCGCCCAGGTGCTGGCCCTGGTGGCCATTTTACACCTGGTGGAAAGCGCGCTGATTCTGACCAGCGGCCACCTGGGAGCC
The DNA here is from genome assembly GCF_900142025.1 of Desulfofundulus thermosubterraneus DSM 16057. Classification (GTDB taxonomy): domain Bacteria; phylum Bacillota; class Desulfotomaculia; order Desulfotomaculales; family Desulfovirgulaceae; genus Desulfofundulus; species Desulfofundulus thermosubterraneus. The sequence goes on from NZ_FQZM01000006.1 coordinate 58,853, forward strand.
GTGCCGGTTTACTTTAAATCGCCCGCCGGGCAGGTGATCGGTGGGTTTACTTTACAGCGCTTCTGGCCCATTCCCATTGTTGCCCTGGCCGTGGTCGGTCCGGCGGCGGTACAGCAGGGGGTGGCCATGCCCGATTGGTGGCCCCTGCTCAAACCGGGAGTTAGCGGTGATGCGAAGGACCTGGTCTACACCCTCATTCCGGTGGTAGCCGGGCTCGGTTACGGGGACCTGGCCATTTCCCGCAGTCCGGGAGAGAAGAGCCGCCTTTCAGCCCTTTTTCTGGGCGCCTATAGCCTTTGCCTGCTTCTCCTGGCGGTACTGTCCCAGTATGTCCGCGGTCTGGCTTTTCTGGCCGCCCTTTTTTCCCCCCTGGGACATGAAATGGTCATTTATACCGGCAAAAAAGTGGAATTTTTACGGCGCCCCCTCTTTGTACCGCCGCCCCGGGGTGTAGGGGTGCTGGATGTGGTGCCGGACAGTCCGGCCTGGCGGGCGGGGATTCGCTCGGGGGATGTGGTGCTGTTTCTAAACCAGCACCAGGTAAATTCCCGTCCAGAGCTAGAGATGGTTCTGGCCGACGTTTGGGGTCCGGTGGAGGTGCAGTTCCTGCGCGGGCAGGAGCAGGCCTTTCATCGGGAGGTGGTCTTCCGGGCTCCGGGCCGGCCCTTTGGTTTTGTACCCGTGCCCGACGGTAGTGAGGAAGCCGTCATGGACCTTTCCACCGCCGGCCCCCTGGGGCGCTTGTGGCAGGACTTCCGGCGGCGCATCAAGCGTTAATCTTTCTGCAGTACTGCCCTCGAAACCGGATATAATTTGCCGTTGACACATGCCGGAAGCTGGGGCTATAATCGTTTATGAAAAAAGGTGGTGAAACGCATGTGTGAAGCAAATGCTTACCTGCGTAAAGATGGTAAGGAAGAACTCTTTTTAGAAAATGTGGACCGGGTGATCCCCCACGAGGACGGGATTTTGCTGGAGGACATCTTCGGGCGGCGCAAAATAGTGAAGGCCAAGATTGTGGAGCTGGCCCTGGTGGATCACCGCATTATTTTAGAGAAAGAAGAATAAGCGGCATGATAAAGGCTTAAAGCGAAAGGGGCAAGGGGCAGTGAAACCTGCCCCTTTTCCTTGGTGGCGAAGCGAGCGTAGCGAACGGCGTGTAAACAGGCATACAGTTATTTTTCCGGGTTAGTCTTTAATGGCGGGGTGAGATAGTTGTTCTGGTTGCAGGAGAGCCTGTTCGGCGACCCCGGGTGGGATCTCTCCGGGATAAACGATATGGCCGCCCTGGAGGAAAAGGTCAAAACATGCAACCGCTGCGGCCTGCGGGCGGGCTGTCAGGGAGTAGTTTTTGGCGAGGGCAATCCCGCGGCCAAAGTTGTACTTTGCGGTGAAGGGCCGGGTGCCGACGAAGACCGTTTGGGCCGGCCCTTTGTGGGGAAGGCCGGCCAGTTGCTGGACAAGATTTTAGAGGCCTGCGGTTTCGGGCGTTTTGAGCACGTTTACATATTGAACACTGTGAAATGCCGTCCTCCCGGCAACCGGATACCCACCGAAGAGGAGCGGGCGGCCTGCCGACCCAACCTGGAGGCCCAGCTGCGCATTTTACAGCCCCGGATTATGGTCTTGCTTGGGGCTACCGCCCTCCAGGCCGTACTGGACTCCCGGGGGCGCATCACCCGGGACCGGGGACGCTGGGTGGAAAAAAACGGGGTCTGGATCATGCCCACCTACCACCCGGCGGCCTTACTGCGCAACCCCAACTTGAAAAAGGATACGTGGGAGGACTTCAAGCAGGTGGTGGCCAAGTACCGGGAGCTGGTCGACCCCAACCATTACTCTCCCCATTGTTGAAAATCGCCACGGGGCGAAGGGTGATGGCCGTCACCCCCGGCCGCATTGCTCGCCGCGTGCGCATTTTACGCGGAAGCCAAGGAGTGAGCGGGATAACGCCGTGCCTTAAGCGAGTTGTTTAACACCTAGCCGGTAGTTCTGACAGGTCCCGGCAGGTCCGGGGGCCAGGCGGTAACGCCCCTGCGCCGGGCCTGGATTAAAAGCGCGATGAATCTCCGCTCCGCGGTATTTATCTTGAAAATTACATAATCAACCATTTCACTATCCACCAGGTGAAATTCCCTCAAGGCTTCTTGCCACTCCCGGCGGGCCTCATCAATGATTTCCACCAGGGTCGGCATCCGGTGCCGGCAAAACGATCCCATCCATCGTGAAATGCCCCTGAGTACTGATTGCCAGAGAACCAGCAGTTTGTTCAAGGGGACCACCTCCCACAACCTATGGTTATGAGCCTGTAGCCCTCTGTAGAAGGGCTTTTTTTGTTGAATGCAAAAGGCCGGGCATATTATATTTCCGGCGGAGGGTAAGCATAATACCCTTAAGATACCAAAGGTTCACTGTCCATGGTAGCGTGTTTTGGAGCTTTCACTGCGGGGAGGGTCTTGGAAGATGGTCCGGTGCGCCGGGTGGAAGAAGGCGGGGCTGCCTATTTTCCTGGCTGTGTTGCTAATTTTAACTGGATGTCCCGGGCGGGGTGAACAGGAGCAACAAATGACCCCCCAACTGCGGATTGCCGTCAGCCTGGCCGATATGCAGCGGGACGGCAACCAGATCATCAAGCAGGTGATGAACCGGCGCAGGCGCGAGGAAAAGATGGACATCACCTGGCTGGATGCGAAAAACGATCCCGCGCAGCAGGAAAAACAGCTGCAGCAGCTTGCCGGACGGCGGGTTAAAGCCGTGGTGCTCCAGGCGGTGGATCCGGCGAGTGCCCCCCGTCTTGTGCAGCAGCTGGTACAGAATAATATCAAGGTAGTGGCCCTGGAAACCCTGCCCGCCAATACACCGGTGGATGCCTACGTGGCCTCAGATCACGCCAGGGCGGGAGAGTTGCAGGTCCAATTCATTAACGAGGCCCTCCGGCAGGCCGCCGGTATGCCTGCCGGGCCGGGAGCTTCCTCCGGCGGCCAGGGTGGCCAGACCGGCGGGCAAGGTCAGGGTGATCAGGCCGGCGGCGGCCAGGGGCAGGGTACCGCCCAGATGACCATGCCCGGCAGGCAGCTTCCTTCCAGACGACCCCTTAACGTAATGATCCTGGCCGGTGATCCCCGGGACAACGCCGCCCGGGAAATTGTGTTCGCGGCCAGGAAAGCGCTGGAGGCTAACCCCCAGGTACGGGTGGTGGAAGAGGCCCAGCAACCGGGAAATCAGCCAGCCATGGCCAGCCTTGCCGTGCAGCAGGCCCTGGCCAGGTTCAACAATAAAATTGATGTTATTCTGGCCAGTGACAGCCGGCTGGCCACAGCCGCGGTGGAGGTCCTCAAAGCGGCAGGCTTGAACAACCGCGTACTTACAGTGGGGGTGGGGGCTGATAGGGAGGCTTCCCGGGCCCTGCGAGCCGGGGAGCATGATGCGGAAGTGGACACCAGGCCCGATTTGCTGGGGCAGTACGCCCTGGACGCGGCGGTGGGCCTGGCCAAAACAGGGTACTGGCAGTACGACACCCGGGTGATCAGCGGCGATTACAGCATTCCGGCCCGCATTGTACCCGTGCGGTTGATTCAGTCCGCCAACGCCTATTTGCTGCAGGAGCGCTGGGGAAAGGAAATGGAGCAAAAGCAGGGTGGGGGTCAGGGCCAGGGCGAAGGCCAGGCCGGAGGTAGCGACCAGGGCAGCAGTTCCTCCAACCAATCCGGCCAGCAGGGCGGTGAGGGTAAACAAAAGCCCCGCACCACCTTGCGCATTACCACCCGCGAGGGGAAAACGGTGGAGGTGCAGATCCAGGGCGAGGTGGAGCGCATTGAAAGTGTGGAAGGCGGCGGAGCCCAGCAAATGCCCGTGCCGGCCGGGGGAGCCGGCGGTGGCGGCGTCCCCGGTGGAGGAGGCGCTGGCGGTGGAGGCGGTACGTAAGCAAAGCGGCAATGCCTTTGAAAAAAACTGGATAACAAAAGACCATTTCCCCGGGAAGAGGAGATGGCCGTATAAAATTTAAGTAGGCCCATGACGCATTCAGCGCCACTAACAGCGGATAAAATGGCCGCCGTTTTGCACGAAGCGAGCGACCTTGAGCCGAGCAGGTGCCAAACTTAGCGAGACCGAGGGCGGAGGCGGGGCCGAGGGCATGGATGCCGGGAATGGAGGTTAGAGGTCGGAAGTCGGAAAAGAGGAAGGAATTCGCGTAGCGAATTCCAACAGCAGTTCTAACCTCTGACATCTGACTTCCAACGTCCAAATTTGCCGGGAACCCCGCCGGAGCCCGAGGTCGAGCGTTAGTTTGCCCAGCACTCACTGCAACCAGAGTTCTCTGATGGGATGAGTGCTGACTATAACTGTTTAAATGCCTTCGGAGGTACCTGCACCCGGTGAGTGCTGGGGAACGGAGCGAGCGCGTGCAAAACGGCAGGCGAGTACAGAGTTACCTACTGAATCTTAATACGAACGAGACACCTGCTGGAGCTTGACACGGACCAGGAGATGGTCTTTTTACACCCGGACCGCAAAATATAGTATAATATCTCGTTACAGGGCAATCTGGTTATCTGGTTGCTTAACGGGAGGAGAACCCCTTTTGAAAGTACGCATCAACGACTGCCTTCTGGGCGGAAAACCGGCCTATGATGTGCAAATAGTCCACGAAGGCGCCACGGTGCAGGATTACCTGGATGCCTTAAACGATTTTATCCGGGAACACTGTCCTCCCTGCAACGGCTGCACCGCCTGCTGCTGGGAGAGGGTCCCCCTTACCTACCCCGATGTGGCTGCTTTCCTGCGGGACGGCCGGTTCGGGCGGCAGTTCCAGGGGCTGCCTGCGCCCCTGTCATCCTTCCTGCAGCAGTACGGTTACGTTTACGTGGAAGGGCCGGTGGTGGATATCAGCTTGGGGTTTAAATCCGACGGCTCCTGCATTTTCCTGGATACCCGGCGGGGCCGGTGCTCCATTTATCGCCTGCGCCCCATGGTCTGCCAGACCTACACCTGCCGCCGGGCCACCCGGCGGGCCCGGGAGCTCAGGGGCCTGGTGGTGAATGCCGGCATGGACGAACTGGTCCGGCGCTGGCTCCTGGAGGGCCGGCGCTGCGGCCGGACGCCGGTGATCCATGAAGGCCGCCGGCCCCGCCCGCGCCTTAAGGACTATTCCCCCGGAGCTTTCAGCGGCAGGGAAAGGTTTTCCGGGATTCCCTTGAAGAAAATCTGCCCGCCCGGGTTATGGCGGGAATTGTATGGTTTGCCTGGAACTGGCTCCGACCACATTGACAGGTAATTAAAAGGGGGATAGAATCAATTAAGAAGTGGGGTGGTGAAGTTGTCTTACCAGGAGCGTCCTTTCAAACTGAAATCGGATTTCCAGCCCCGGGGCGACCAGCCCAGGGCCATTGCCCGGCTGGTGGAAGGGCTGCAAAAGGGCTACCCCATGCAAACCCTTTTAGGGGTCACCGGTTCCGGGAAGACCTATACCATGGCCCAGGTAATCCAGGCGGTGCAGCGCCCTACCCTGGTGCTGGCCCCCAACAAGACCCTGGCCGCCCAGCTCTGCAGCGAGTTCCGGGAGTTCTTTCCCGAGAACGCGGTGGAATACTTTATCAGCTATTATGATTACTACCAGCCCGAAGCCTATATACCGCAGACGGATACCTATATCGAAAAGGATTCCTCCATCAACGACGAGATAGATAAGCTGCGCCACTCGGCCACCTGCGCCCTTTTTGAGCGGCGGGACGTGATCATCGTGGCCAGCGTATCCTGCATCTACGGTTTGGGTGACCCCGAGGAATACCGCACCCTGGTGCTCTCCTTGCGCAAGGGGGGTACCTATGACCGGGATGCGGTATTGCGCAAGCTGGTGGAGATCCAGTACGAGCGCAACGATGTGAACTTCACCCGGGGAAAATTCCGCGTGCTGGGGGATGTGGTGGAGGTCTTCCCCGCGTCCTACACCGAAAAGGCCATCCGCATCGATTTCTTCGGTGACGAAATCGAGCGGTTGCTGGAGTTCGACGTGCTCACCGGGGAGATCATCGGGGAGCGCCAGCACGTGTCCATCTTCCCGGCTAGCCACTACACCGTTTCCCGGCCCCGCATGGAAAGGGCCATCGCGGCCATTGAGGCCGAACTGGAGGAGAGGCTGGCCGAGCTGCGGAAGCAGGGCAAGCTGCTGGAGGCCCAGCGGTTGGAGCAGCGGACCCGGTACGACATCGAGATGATGCGGGAGATGGGTTACTGCAAGGGCATTGAGAACTACTCCCGCCACCTGACGGGCAGGGCTCCCGGGGAGCCCCCCTATACCCTGCTGGACTACTTCCCCCAGGACTTCCTGCTTTTCATTGACGAATCCCACGTGGCCGTGCCCCAGGTGCGGGGGATGTACGAGGGCGACCGCTCCCGTAAGGCGGCCCTGGTGGAATACGGCTTCCGCCTGCCCTCGGCCTTTGACAACCGGCCTCTCAAGTTTGAGGAGTTCGAGCGGAAGATCAACCAGGTCATCTTCGTCTCCGCCACCCCCGGCCCCTATGAACTGGAGCGCAGCAGCCAGGTGGTGGAGCAGATCATCCGGCCCACCGGGCTGGTGGACCCCGAGCTTTCGGTGCGGCCCACCCGGGGCCAGATCGACGACCTGGTGGCGGAGATCCGGCAGCGGGTGGCCAAAAACCAGCGGGTGCTGGTGACCACCCTGACCAAGAAAATGGCCGAGGATCTCACCGACTACCTGCGGGAACTGGGCATCAAGGTGCGCTACATGCACTCGGAGATCAACGCCATCGAGCGCATGGAAATTGTCCGGGACCTGCGCCTGGGGGTCTTCGACGTGCTGGTGGGGATCAACCTTTTGCGGGAGGGCCTGGACCTGCCCGAGGTCAGCCTGGTGGCCATCCTGGATGCCGACAAGGAGGGTTACCTGCGCTCGGAGCGCTCCCTGATCCAGACCATCGGCCGGGCCGCCCGCAACGCGGAGGGCAAGGTGATCCTCTATGCCGACCGCATTACCGAATCCATGGACCGGGCGATCAAGGAAACGGAACGCCGGCGCCGCATCCAGATGGAATACAACGAAAAACACGGCATCATCCCCCGCACGGTGGTCAAGGGGGTGCGGGACGTGATTGAGGCCACGCGGGTGGCGGAGCCAAAGGCCGCTTACCAGGCCAAGGATAAGCCCCGGCCGAAGAAGCGGACCAGGAAAGAGCTGAAGCAGTTGATTGCCCGCCTGGAAAAGGAAATGCGGGAAGCCGCCCGCCACCTGGAGTTCGAAAAGGCGGCGGAGCTGCGGGATGCGATCATCGAATTGCGGCTGGAGCTCCAGGGCCTCGACAGGCGCCTGGTGCCCATAGGGGAGGTTGTGGGGGAGTAGCATCAGGCCCACACTTTTGAAAGGTCTACGGCCAGTCCCGGAAAAATTTCCGGTTTAAAGGGTTCGCTACCGGTGGCCCGGCTGACCAGGGTGTAGGCTCCTTCCTCCAGGCGGTACTCTTCCACCGTGGTGGTGTCGGGGTCGACCAGCCAGTAATAGCACACCCCGTAAAGGGCGTACACGTGGGCTTTGGTGATCTTGTCCCTGCGGGAAGTATGGGGAGAGAGAATTTCCACCACCAGGTCGGGGGCACCGGCAATATTTTTCTCGGTTATAATTTCCGCCCTGGCGTGGGAGACAAAAATGAGGTCCGGCTGGGCAATGCTGATATTGGAAAGGATTACGTCCAGGGGGGCATAAAAAACCTCTCCCAGGTCGTGTTCCAGGACGTGGGCATCAATAATCCGCTGCAGGTTGCGGGAAACCCGCTGGTGGCGGGTGGTGGGGGAGGGCGTCACGTGCAGCACCCCTTCCAGGATTTCATAACGGTTACCGTCGTCGGGCAGGTCAAGATAATCCTCATAGGTGAGGATGATCTTCCCTGCCGGGGGAGTGGGGATACTCATGGCCGGGCCTCCTTTGCGCTCAAATGTGCCTGAGCGGCTTTTGTTTTGCTACCGTCAATTGTATAATATATCCCCGGGACAGTCAAAGGGGTCCCTTTGCTCTTTTCCGTGGCGCTATAGTCCGGCAAAGGGCATTATATGGAGGAAGAGTTATGCTGGAAAAAATTGTCGTTAAGGGAGCACGGGTGCACAACCTTAAAAATATTGACGTGGAGATTCCCCGGGGAAAGCTGGTGGTGCTGACCGGCCTTTCCGGCTCCGGGAAGTCTTCCCTGGCCTTCGACACCATCTACGCCGAAGGCCAGCGCCGCTACGTGGAATCCCTGTCGGCCTATGCCCGTCAGTTCCTGGGCCAAATGGACAAGCCGGACGTGGACTACATCGAAGGTCTTTCCCCGGCCATCTCCATTGACCAGAAAACCACCAGCCACAACCCCCGTTCCACCGTGGGGACGGTGACGGAAATATACGATTACCTGCGCCTCATTTTTGCCCGGGTGGGCCGGGCCCACTGCCCGTCCTGCGGCAGGCCCATTTCCCGGCAGACGGTGGAGCAGATGGTTGACCAGCTTACGGTCCTGCCGGAAGGTACCCGCCTGCAGATCCTGGCCCCGGTGATACGGGGCAAGAAGGGCGAGCACCAGAAGGTGCTGGAGGAAATCCGCAGAAGCGGTTTTTCCCGGGTGCGGGTGGACGGCGAGGTCAGGGACCTGGCCGAGGGGGTCAAGCTGGATAAGAATAAAAAGCACACCATAGAAGTAGTGGTGGACCGGGTGATCGTCCGTCCCGGCGTGGCCCGGCGCCTGGCCGACTCCCTGGAAACGGCCCTGGGCATGGCCGGAGGCGTGGCCGTGGCTGCCGTGGTGGACGGCTCCGAGATGCTGTTCAACGAGAACTTTGCCTGCCCGGAATGCGGCATCAGCCTGCCGGAGATAGCCCCCCGGCTGTTCTCCTTCAACAGCCCCTACGGGGCCTGCCCGGTGTGCACCGGCCTGGGGGTGAAGCGGGAGATTGATCCCGACCTGGTCATTCCCGACAGGCGCAAATCCATTGCCGATGGGGCCATAGAAGGCTGGTTCCGGGGTACCAACGCCTATGCGTGTCTGGAAGCCCTGGCGGAAAAGTACGGCTTTTCCCTTTCCACCCCGGTGGCCGAGCTGACTGAAGAGCAGCTGGATAAAATCCTTTACGGCACCGGTACGGAGAAAATCCTGGTCAATTACCGGGACGCCTCCGGCCGGCGGCACCAGTACGTGGCCACCTTTGAGGGGGTAATCAACAACCTTTCCCGGCGCTACCGGGAGACCACTTCCTCCCACATCCGGGAGGAAATCGAGCGGTACATGAACGACCGCCCCTGCCCGGCCTGCAGCGGAGCCCGCCTGCGGCCCGAGGCCCTGGCGGTGAAGCTGGGGGGGCTCTCCATTGTGGAAGTCACCCGCCTCTCCGTAAAGGAAGCGCTGGAGTTTTTCCGTCGTCTTGAGCTGACGGAAAGGGAGCGGCTCATTGCCCGGCAGGTGCTCAAGGAGATCAACGCCCGGCTCGGTTTTTTGGTCAACGTGGGTTTGGACTACCTGACCCTGGACCGGGCGGCGGGTACGCTGTCCGGCGGGGAGGCCCAGCGCATCCGCCTGGCCACCCAGATCGGCAGCGGGCTGACCGGGGTGCTTTACATCCTTGATGAGCCCAGCATCGGCCTGCACCAGCGGGACAACCAGCGGCTTTTAGATACCCTGCTGCACCTGCGGGACCTGGGCAACACGGTGATCGTGGTAGAACATGACGAGGACACCATCCGTACGGCGGACCACATTATCGACATCGGCCCGGGAGCCGGGGAGCACGGGGGCAGGGTGGTGGCCCAGGGTACTCTGGAGGACATCCTCAATAACCCCGACTCCATTACCGGCCAGTATTTGAGCGGCCGCCGCTTCATCCCCGTCCCGGCTGTGCGCCGGAAGCCCAACGGCAAGGTACTTGAGGTGATCGGGGCGGCCGAACACAACCTCAAGGAGATAGACGTGACCTTCCCTCTGGGGGTGTTCATCTGCGTCACCGGGGTTTCCGGTTCGGGCAAGAGCACCCTGGTGAATGAAATCCTGTACAAGTACCTGGTCCGGGAGCTCCACGGCAGCCGTACCCAGCCGGGGGCCTGCCGGGAGATCAGGGGTACCGAGCACCTGGACAAGGTGATCAACGTGGACCAGTCCCCCATCGGCCGCACGCCCCGCTCCAACCCGGCCACCTATACCGGGGTGTTCAACGACATCCGGGATCTTTTTGCCGGCCTGCCCGAGGCCCGGATGCGGGGCTACAAGCCGGGCCGCTTCAGCTTCAACGTCAAGGGCGGGCGTTGCGAGGCCTGTGCCGGGGACGGCATCATCAAGATTGAAATGCACTTTTTACCCGACGTCTACGTGCCCTGTGAGGTCTGCAAGGGCCGGCGCTACAACCGGGAGACCCTGGAGGTAAAATATAAGGGGAAGAACATTGCCGACGTGCTGGACATGACGGTGGACCAGGCGGTGGAGTTTTTCCGTCACATCCCCAAAATCCACCGGCGGCTGAAAACCCTGCAGGACGTGGGTCTGGGCTACATCCGCCTGGGCCAGCCGGCGCCGGAGCTTTCCGGGGGTGAGGCCCAGCGGGTGAAGCTGGCCACCGAACTTTCCCGGCGCTCCAACGGCCGGACCCTCTACATCCTGGACGAACCCACCACCGGCCTGCACATGGCCGACGTGCACCGCCTCCTTCACGTGCTGCATCGCCTGGTGGAGGCCGGCGATACGGTGGTGGTTATTGAACACAATCTGGACGTCATCAAGACCGCCGACTACATCATCGACCTGGGCCCCGAGGGCGGGGACGGGGGCGGCCGGGTGGTGGCCTGCGGCACGCCGGAAGAAGTGGCCCGCGTGAGCGAATCATACACCGGTCAGTTTCTGGCTCGGGTTCTGGCCGGTGCCCCCGTATCCCACCATTTCTTTGCCGGTGGAGCGGATACGCAGGGCCCGTCCTTACTTGATGGGGTGCGTGTGGCGGGAGGTTGATGACGGGGAGGGGAGCAGGATGACACCTGAGGAAAAATTACAACACCTCCCGGACAAACCCGGCGTGTATCTCTTCCGCGATACGGCCGGGGAAATTATTTATGTGGGCAAGGCCGTTTCCCTGAAAAACCGCGTGCGTTCCTACTACCAGTCCGGTAGCCGTCTCAGCCCCAAGGTGCGGGCGTTGATGAACCGGGCGGCGGACTTTGAGTACATTGTGACGGACAACGAAGTGGAAGCGCTGATCCTGGAATCAAACCTGATCAAGGAGCACCGCCCCCGCTACAACATCTACCTTAAAGACGATAAAAGTTATCCTTATCTGAGAGTGACCCTGGGGGAGGACTTCCCCCGGGTGCACGTCACCCGCAGGGTGGTCAAGGACGGCTCCCGTTATTTCGGCCCCTACACTTCCGCGGGAGCGGTGCATGAAACCCTGGACCTTTTGCGCCGGCTTTTTCCCTTCCGCACCTGCAAGCAGAAGCTGGCTGAAGGTGTGATGTCCGCCAGGCACCGTCCCTGCCTCAACTTTCACATCGGCCGCTGCCTGGCTCCCTGCTCGGGCCAGGTGGGCAGGGAGGAATACCGGGCCATGATCCGGGAGATCTGCCTGTTCCTGGAGGGCCGCCAGGACGACCTGGTTAAAGAACTCACCAGGCGTATGAACGAGGCGGCGGATAAACTGGAATTTGAGCGGGCGGCCCGCCTCCGGGACCAGCTTCAGGCCGTGCGCCAGGTGCTGGAGAATCAGAAGGTGCTGTCAACCAGCAAGGAAGACCGGGACGTGGTGGCCCTGGCCCAAAATCATGACCTGTCCCTGGTGATGATTTTCTTTGTGCGGGGCGGCAAGCTCATCGGGCGGGATCAATTCCTGGTGCTCGGTGCGGAAAACACCCCGGAGGAAGTGCTCACCGCCTTTGTCAAGCAGTATTACGTCCGGGCTGATTTTATCCCCGGAGAAATTCTCCTTGCCGAAATGGATCCCCAGGAACGCCCGGCCATAGAAGAATGGCTTTCCGGCATCAGGGGGGCCAGGGTGCGCCTGGTGGTGCCCCGCCGGGGAGAAAAGAAACAGCTGGTGGACCTGGCGGCCAAAAACGCTCTTTTGGCCCTGCAGGAAGTCGAACAGGAACAGAAGTCCCGGGGGCAGGGCAGGGATGCCTGTGCCGAGCTGGCCCGGGAACTGGGTCTGGAGAACATACCTTACCGCATCGAATGCTTTGACATATCCAACACCCAGGGCGAGGAAAGCGTGGCCTCCATGGTGGTTTTTGAAGAGGGACGGCCGGCGCCAGGCCAGTATCGGCGGTTTAAAATCCGCACCGTATCAGGGCCGAACGACTTTGCCTCCCTGAAAGAAGTGCTCACGCGCCGCTTCACCCGCGCCAGGGAAGAGCGGGAACTGATCCAGACCGGGCAGCTGTCCACCAGGCAGGCCAAATTTTACCAGTTACCCAACCTGGTCATTGTGGACGGGGGCAAAGGCCAGCTGTCGGCGGTACGGAAAGTTATGAAGGAGCTGGGCTTTGCCCACATCCCGGCCTTTGGCCTGGCCAAGGAGGAAGAACTGCTCTTTGCCGAGGGACGCTCCGAGCCCATTCGCCTGCCCCGGGATTCCCGTGCCCTGCACCTGTTGCAGCACCTGCGGGATGAGGCCCACCGCTTTGCCGTGACCTACCACCGGCAGCTGCGTACCCGGCGCAACCTCAAGTCCCTTTTGGATGAGATCGAGGGCATCGGTCCCGTGCGCCGCCGGGCCCTGCTGAAAGCCTTCCCTTCCCTGGAGGAGATGGCCCGGGCTACGGTGGAGGAACTAGCCGCCGTGCCGGGGATGAACCGGGCGGCCGCCCTGGCCGTTTACCGTTTTTTGCGTGGTTAGGACTGGTTTTTTCAGAAAACCATGGTATAATATCCAGGGATATCTTGATCATGATGTAACTACCGGTGTGAGCTACAAATGTAATCTGGAGGAATGAACTGTTGTACCGGTTGCTGGCCTTAGATCTGGACGACACCCTGCTGGATAAAAACCTGCGTATCAGCGAAGACAACCGGAGGGCCCTGGCCCTGGCCAGGGATGCCGGTGTGGTGGTTACCCTGGCCACGGGGCGCATGTACCGGGCCACCCTGCCTTATGCCCGGGAACTGGAGATCAATGCCCCTCTGATCACTTACCAGGGGGCTCTGGTCAAGCACGCCGTTACCCGGGAAGTGGTGGTTCACCGGCCCGTGCCCCTTGCCTGCGCCCTGGACATTGTTGCCCGGGTCCAAGCCCGCAGTTACCATATCAACATCTACCTGGACGATCACCTTTACGTGGAGCGGCACACCGAAGAAAGCAGGCTTTACCAGTCCATTTCCGGGGTTCAGGCGCGGGCGGTGGGGCCGCTCGTTCCTTTTTTGAAAGAAGCGGGGCAGGATCCTACCAAGGTACTGGTAATTGCCGGGGAAGAGAAACTGGACGAACTGGCCGCGGAATTAAAACCCCTTTACGGGGATAACCTTCATATCACCAAGTCCAAACCTTATTTTCTCGAATTCTCCCACCCGCAGGCCACCAAAGGACACGCCCTAGCGGCGGTGGCCGCCTTTTACGGTTTCAAGCCCGCGGAGGTGATTGCCGTGGGAGACAGCTACAACGATCTGGAAATGATTGAATGGGCCGGTCTGGGAGTGGCGGTGGCCAATGCCCGGCCCCAGATCAAGGCCCGGGCCGACTACGTTACGGTTTCCAATGAAGACGGCGGCGTAGCCCGGGTGGTGGAGAAATTTATCCTGGGTTGGGCTTGAAAAGGAGGGTCCGCATGAGGGGATTGGTTGCCGCCGTCGACCTGGGTGGTACCAAAATTTATACCGCCCTGGCCGACCAGAGCGGCGGCGTGCTGGCCGAAGTCGTGGTCCCCACCCGGCCCTGGGAGGGAGCCGGGGCGGTGATCGGGCGGATTGTGGAGACGGTGAACCAGGTATTAAAGCAGGCCGGGGAAACAGGACCACTCCTGGCCCTGGGCATCGGTTCTCCCGGCCCCTTGAATGCTGTCACCGGGGTGGTTTACCAGGCCCCCAATCTGGGCTGGCACGATGTCCCTTTGAAGGATTTGCTGGAGAAGCGGCTCGGTATTCCCGTGGCGGTAGACAACGACGCCAACCTGGCCGCTCTGGGGGAATATGTCTACGGGGCCGGGCGCGGTGAGGAGGAGATGGTCTACATCACCGTCAGCACCGGCGTCGGGGGCGGTTTGATCCTGGGCGGGTGCCTATACCATGGCGCCGGTTACGGGGCCGGCGAAATCGGTCACATGACCATAGATCCCGGCGGCCCCCGGTGCAGCTGCGGCAATTACGGCTGCCTGGAGGCTATGGCTTCAGGGACGGCTATGGCCCGGGCGGCCCGTCACCTGGTGGAATCCGGCGGGGGCAGGGCCATTCTGGAGGCGGCGGGAGGGGATGTGGCCGCTATCACCGCCCGGGAGGTGGCCCGGGCGGCCGCTGCGGGTGACGGCGAGGCCCGGCAAATAATCATCAACGCTGGTCGGGCCCTGGGTATCGGCGTGGCCAACGTGATCAACCTGTTGAATCCGGCCCTGGTGGTGCTGGGAGGCGGGGCCATGCAGGTGGGCCCCCTTTTATGGGACGCCATGGAAGGGGAGGTGTCCCGGCGTGCCTTTGCTCCTGCCCGCAGGCGGGTGCGGCTGGTGCCAGCGGAGCTGGGCGGGAGGTCCGGTTTAATGGGAGCGGTGGCCCTGGCCCTCCAGAAGGTGCGAGGAAACCTTCCCTACTAACGCTGTGGTATAAGGGCGCCAGTACGGGATTATTCTATTTATCACATATTATTGTAATCGATCCAGGTTATTGGGAAAGGAGGAGAGGCGTTGCGCTTTGGCAAAGGGGAATGGCGCAATTTTGAGCGGGGTATTGAAAAGGAATGGCTGATCACCAACGGTCTGGGTGGTTATGCCTCCTCCACCATTATCGGGGTCAATACCCGCAAATATCACGGTCTGCTCGTGGCGTCCCTTTCCCCGCCGGTACAGCGCAATCTGCTTTTGGCCAAACTGGATGAGCGCCTGGAAACCCCCCAGCGGACGTACAACCTGGCCACCAATCACACCGGGGGGGGCGTAACGGAATTTGGATTTGTCCACCTGCAGCAGGTACTGTTCAATCCATTTCCCACCTTTGTTTTTTCTTTTGGCGACATAACCCTTCAAAAGCAAATTTTTATGATCTACGGTGAAAACAGCACCGTTATTCTTTATCGCGTCATCAACGGTGCCGAACCGGCCATCCTGCGCCTGATTCCCCTGGTCAACTACCGGGATTTCCACTGGACCGTCCGGCGGGGGCAGCTTAACTTTTGCCGGGAGAAAATTCCCTACGGGGTGGCGGTAAAAGTGATGCAACGGAATCCCGCCCTGCGCCTGGTTTGCAGTGAAGGTGAGTTCCACGGCCGCGATGACTGGTTTTACGATATGTTTTACGTGGTGGAACAGAGGCGGGGTCTGGATGCCCGGGAGGATCATTTCATACCTGGTGATTTTACTATTTCTCTGGAGCCGCGGGAGGCCAAAACCATTACTTTTATGGCCACGCTGGAGGAAGTTTCCACCCTGGACGGGAGAGCCCTTATGGAGCTGGAAATAAAGCGCCTTCAGGAGCTGGTGAAGAGGGCCGGGTACAGGAGCGTTTTAGCCCGCCAGCTGGTACAGGCCGCGGACAGCTTTATTGTCTACCGCCAGTCCACGGGCGCGAAAAGTATCATTGCCGGTTATCACTGGTTTAACGACTGGGGAAGGGACACCATGATTGCCCTGCCCGGGTTGACCCTGGTTACCCGGCGTTACGACGACGCCCGGGACATCCTGCTCACCTATGCCCGTTACTGCAAGGACGGGCTTCTCCCGAACATGTTTACCGATGCCGGCAGGGAGCCCCTTTATAATACGGTGGACGCTTCCCTGTGGTTTTTCTGGGCGGCCTGGAAGTACCTGCAATACACCCGGGACCATACCCTGGGTTCTGAAGTGATCTACCCGGTCCTTAAGGAGATTGTCCACCATTACATCAAGGGAACTCACTTTAACATTAAAGTTGACGAGGACGGGCTCCTGGCGGCGGGTTCTCCGGAACTGCAGCTCACCTGGATGGATGCCAAGGTGGATCAATGGGTGGTTACACCCCGCCACGGTAAGGCGGTAGAAATCAACGCCCTCTGGTACAATGCCCTGTGCGTATTGCGGGAGCTGGCCGCCCGATACGGGGATACCTTCCCCTACCAGGACCTGCTGGAAAAGCACAGGCAAAGTTTTTTGCGGGAGTTCTGGTTTGAGGAAGGCGGCTATCTTTACGATGTGGTTGGTGAGCAGGGAAAGGACGCTTCCCTGCGCCCCAACCAGGTTATTGCCTTGAGCCTTCCCTTCACCACGGTTGATGCCGAAAGGGGGCGAAGGGTGATGACCCGTGTCTGGCAGGAACTCTACGCCACCTACGGGCTGCGTACCTTATCTCCAGGCGACCCCCGGTACCGGGGGGTTTATGGCGGTGACCGGTGGCAGCGGGACGGAGCCTACCATCAGGGGACGGTCTGGAGCTGGTTGATCGGCCCATTTGTTACGGCCTGGCGCCAGGTGCACCATTATTCCCCGGCCAGCCGGCTGCAGGCGGCACGTTTTCTTGCTCCTTTTCAGGACCAGCTGCGGGACCACGGGGTGGGCTATATTTCCGAGATCTTTGACGGCAATGAGCCCATTATCCCCCGGGGGTGTATTGCCCAGGCCTGGGGTGTGGCGGAAGTGCTCCGGGCCTACGTGGAAGACGTGCTGGAAATCAGGCCGCAGTTTTAAAGGTTGAGACACCCATGACGCATTCAGCGCCACCAACGAGGATGAAAATGGCCGTCGTTATGCACGAAGCGCCCCAGCACTCATTGTAGCCAGAGTTCTTTGGTATGGATGATTGCTGGCTATGTGTGGTTTCAATCCCTACGCAGGTATCCAGCACTCACCGTAACCGGGTTCTCTGGTAGTAATACTGCTAACCATATGCGGCTTTAGTCCCTGCGCAGGTACCTGGAACCGGTGAGTGCTGGGTGAGTGCTGGGGAAGGGAGCAAGCGAGTGCAAACGGCAGGCGACAATGATAAAGGAGGGGTCCATTTTGCCCGTTCTGGATGACGCTCAGGCCATGTATAATGCCGATACGAAGGGAATGCTCAAGGCCCTGTGGGAGCTGCCCGAGCAGTGTGCCCGGGCCTGGGAACTGGGTATGGCCGCCGCGGTTTCTCCCCTGGATGATCTCCGCCAGGTAGTGGTCACCGGTCTCGGTGGTTCGGCCATCGGGGGTGACCTCCTGCGGGTCTACGCCGCACAACGCCTGGACGTGCCGGTGGTGGTGAACCGGGATTATGTGCTGCCCGAATTTGTGGGGCCGCATACCCTGGTTTTTGCCGTCAGCTATTCCGGCAACACCGAGGAAACCTTGAGTGCCTATGCCCAGGCCCGGGAAAAAGGTGCTTCGCTTGTGGTCTTGACCACCGGCGGCAAATTGGGCGAAATGGCCAAGAACGACGGCGTGCCGGTGATTACTGTGCCCGGCGGCATTGCCCCCCGTTCGGCCACGGGATACCTTTTCATTCCCACCCTGGCCGTGCTTTACCGGATGGGCCTGTTGCCGGACCTCAGCCATGAGGTGGCCGAGTGCGCTTCCCTGTTGCAATCCATCCGGGAGGAGCTCAAGCCGGAAGTTCCGCGGGATTCCAACCAGGCCAAGATGCTGGCGGCCAGTTTCCACAACCGCATTCCCGTAATCTGGGGTTCCAGCGGTACCACGGAAGTAGTAGCCCAGCGCTGGAAAGGGCAGATCAATGAAAATGCCAAGGCCCCGGCCTACTGGAACGTGTTTCCGGAGTTAAACCATAATGAACTGGTCGGCTTTGAGTTTCCCGGTGAACTTCTGCGCCGGCTTTACGTGGTTATTTTGCGGGATCCCCAGGATCACCCGCGGGTGCAGAAGCGTTTTGCCATTACCCGCGAAATCATGGAAAGTGCCGTGGCCGGTGTTGTCGAAATAATGGCCCGGGGCAGCGGCGCCCTGGCCCGCATGTACTCCCTGGTGTATATTGGGGACTATGCCAGCGTGTACCTGGCCATGCTCTATGGTGTGGACCCCGGCCCGGTCAGGGTGATCGACACGCTCAAAGCCCGCCTGGCGGAGGAGTGAGCGGGACCCAGCACTCACTGGAATACTAGTTCTTCCCAAAACCTGATTTGTCAATTAAACCTGAAACACCGGGAGCAGAGTCATATATAGGTGAGTGCTGGGCCGCATCCAACCGGGTTCACTGAATATTTACAACAGACGAGCCTTTTGATGCGCAGTTGAGCCGGGTAACGAGTGGTGATAATTATGCGTCTGGTAATTGTTACCGGCCTTTCGGGGGCCGGAAAGACCCAGGCCTTAAGGATTCTGGAGGATCTGGGCTTCTTTTGTGTGGACAACCTGCCCCCCAGACTTATTCCCAAATTTCTGGAGCTTTGTTCACAATCTTCCCGGGGAATTAATAAAATAGCAGTAGTGGTGGATATCCGGGGTGGGGAATTTTTCGACGCCCTTTTTGAAGTTCTGGCCGGCCTGGAGCAGGAGGGGCTGCGCTACGAGATATTGTTCCTGGAGACCTCCGATGCCACCCTGGTCCGCCGGTACAAGGAGTCCCGCCGCAGCCACCCCTTGAGCGTGGACGGGGAAGTGCTGCAGAGTATACGGCAGGAAAGGGAGCGGCTGCGGGAATTGCGGGGGTGGGCCCATAAAATAATTGACACTTCCGAAATGACTCCCCAGCAGCTCAAAGAAGAACTGGTCAGCTTATTCGGGGATAATGCCGGGGCGCCCTTGCGCATTACAGTAATTTCCTTCGGGTACAAGTACGGCATACCTCTGGACAGCGACCTGGTCTTTGATGTGCGGTTTTTGCCCAACCCTCACTACGACCCGGCGCTGCGCCCGCTGACCGGAAACGACCCGGCCGTGCGGGATTACATCCTGTGCGCCCCGGTGAGCCAGGAATTCGTGAGCCGGTTCTACCAGTTTATTGATTTTCTACTTCCTCACTACATCCAGGAAGGCAAAACCACCCTGACCATCGCCATTGGCTGCACCGGCGGCCAGCACCGCTCCGTTACCCTGGCCAACTGTTTGGGGGCCTATCTGGCGGAGCGGGGTTACCGGGTGGCCGTGCGGCACCGGGATCTTCCCCGTTAAGACAGGGGTGAAAGGTGATGCACCTGTTCAAGTGGCTTTACCCCGGTATGCATATCAAGCGGTGGCTGGCCCTGGCCTTATTGGGCCTGGTGCTTGCTGCTGCCGGCATCTGCCTTTTGGGCCGGTATCTGCCCCGGGAGCACCAGGCGGTGCTGCTGGCCTGGCTTGCAGAGCTTTTCGGGCCGGGGCGGGTTTGGATCGCGGGCGCGATTCTCCTGGTTCTGGGTCTGCCGGCCCTGGCTTACGGGAACTTCAAGGCCTTTAAATCGGTGTTGGACGTCCTGGCGCCCGGAGAGCGCACGCGCCTAGCGGAAATTATCTATACCCGCCAGCACCTGCGCCGGGGACCCCGCATAGTGGTAATTGGCGGGGGTACGGGGCTGTCCGTATTGTTGAGGGGCTTGAAAGAGTATACCAGCAATATTACGGCCATTGTTACCGTGGCTGATGACGGGGGAAGTTCCGGCCGGCTAAGGGGAGAGCTGGGTATGCTTCCCCCGGGTGATATCCGCAACTGCCTGGTAGCCCTGGCCGATAAGGAATCGTTGATGGAGGACCTGCTCCAGTACCGCTTTAAGAGCGGCGACCTGGCCGGACACAACCTGGGCAACCTGCTCCTGGCCGCGCTAAACCACATGGCCGGGGGGTTTCACGAAGCCGTGCAGGCCTTAAGCAAGGTGCTGGCCGTCAGGGGGCAGGTATTGCCCGTTACTCTGCAGAATGTGGTCCTGGGGGCGGAACTATCCGACGGCACGCTGGTATACGGGGAATCCACCATACCCGGATGCAGGAAGCCTATTAAGCGGGTCTTCCTGGTGCCCGGAGATTGCTACCCCCTGCCCGAGGCGCTGCAGGCCATTGCCGGGGCCGATGCGGTGGTGTTGGGGCCGGGCAGCCTTTACACCAGCATTCTGCCCAACCTCCTGGTGCGAGGAATTCCCGAGGCCATTGCCCGCACCAGGGCCGTGCGAGTCTACGTCTGCAACGTGATGACCCAGCCCGGGGAAACCGACGGTTACGCCGCCAGCGATCATCTCCAGGCTATTTTCACCCACGCCGGTCCCATTGTGGATTACGTGGTGGTCAACCAGGGCGGCATACCGGCCCGGTTAAAGGTACGCTACCGCCGGGAGGGATCCGTGCCGGTTGCGGTGGATGAAGAGAAGCTGCGGCAGATGGGAGTCGAGGTCATCGGGGCCGACCTGGTGCACGAAAGCAATGTAGTCCGCCATCACCCCGACAAACTGGCCCGGCTGATTTTGGAGCTGGCCCTCCTGGAGCGCAAAACGGGGGAACCCTTCAGGTTGCTCGGCCCCGTTAACGGCGGCCTCCGTTCGGGGCGCATGTGATCCGGCTAATAAGTTAACCAGCCTTCCGCGGAATGCGGAGGGTTTTTTGTCGAAACGGCAGTTGTCAGGGCTAAAGCCGGGTGTTAAGATCTTAATTAAGACCAGAGAATTTAAGACCAGTAAATCCGGTCGGATGCGCTCGACACTCATTTTTCTTAAAAGTCTTATTTTCTGAAGAAATCTGGAGGAGTAGATGAGCAAAAGGATTTTAATCGCCATCGTAACGCTGCCCCTGCTTTTTCTGCTGGTTCTGGGCGGCACCCGGTATGCCGCCGATTCCCTGGCGCAGAGCCTGGCCCCTCCCCTTCCGCCACCTGGGCGGGGAGAGAGAGGGATACCCATTCTGATGTACCACAAGGTAAACCCCGACCCCCGTGCGGGAGGCCTGGGGTTGCGGGTGCCCCCGCAAAAGTTTGCCCGGCACATGGAGTACCTGGCCGACCACGGGTTTCATACAGTTTCCCTTACCGACGTGGTGGATCACTTCCAAAAGGGCAAACCTCTCCCGATCCGGCCGGTGGTAATTACCTTTGACGACGGCTACCTGGATAATTATACTTACGCTTTTCCTATTCTAAAGAAGTATGGTTTTACCGCTACCATTTTTGTGGTAGCCCATACGGTAGGCAAGACAAATACCTTCGATGCCGGAAGACAACCTGTAAACAAAATGGCCGGCTGGCGGGAGCTTAAGGAGATGGCCGATTACGGCATAACCATCGGCGCCCATACCCTGGATCACCCCCGCTTGACCCGGATTCCCCTGGAGGAAGCCCGGCGCCAGATAAAGGAAAGCAAGGCCCTCCTGGAAGCGGGGTTGGGGCGTCCGGTGGAGGTTTTCAGCTATCCCTACGGCAGGTACAACCGGGAACTGGCCCTGGCGGTGAGAGAAAGCGGGTACCGGGCAGCCGTGACCACAGAACAGGGTCTGGCCTGCCTCGGGGATGACCCTTTTACCCTGAAACGGATAAGGGTGATGGGCAGTTACGACCTGCAGAAATTCATCACAGAGTTGGTAAAACATTATTATCCCCCTCACAGTTGAGAGGTGGGAAGTGAGAGGCAGGAAGTGGGATTAAGAAGGAATCCGGCTTTAGCCGGATTCCGACCTTAAAATCTCACCTCACGTCTCTCAAATAACTCCGGTGTGGTATAATATCAACAAGGTGAATGTAAATGTCCTTTTCTACCCTGACCAAAAATGAACTGGCCCGGGTGGTGGGGAAGGAAAAATGCTGCCGGTTGGCCGAACTGGCCGCCCTGGTCAAAATGGACGGTAGCCTGTCCATTGGAACGGGACCTGAAGCCGCCCTTACAATCGGTACCGGTAATGCAGCTGTAGCCCGCAAAATATTTTCCCTTTTCAAAGAAATCTTTGGTGTACATACCGAGGTTGTGGTAAAGCGTAAGAACCGGCTGCGCAAAAAAAACCTCTACCAGGTGCGAGTTTCCCCCCCGACCGGGATGGCCGAAATCTTGCGCCGCCTGGGTATGGTGGATGCCCGGGGTCAGTTGACCGGGGGCATCCCCAGGGAACTGGTGCGCCGGGAATGCTGCCGCCGGGCCTATTTGCGTGGGGCTTTCCTGGGGGGCGGTTCGGTGAACAACCCCGAAGGCAACTATCACCTGGAGATCATCACGGGCAACGCCGAACATGCGCGGGCGCTAGGCCGGCTGATGGGGGAATTTGGCCTGGATGCGCGGGTAAGCGCCCGCAAAAACTGGCATGTGGTATATTTAAAGGATAGCGACCAGATTGTAGCCCTGCTGAATATCATGGGAGCCCATACGGCCCTTTTAGATTTTGAAAACGTGCGCATATACAAAGACATGCGCAACCAGGTGAACCGCCTGGTAAACTGTGAAACAGCCAACCTGAACAAGGTTGTGGATGCAGCCCTACGCCAGGTGGAGAATATCCGTTTTATTGCCGCCACTATGGGGCTGGAAAAGCTTCCGCCAGCTTTACGGCAGGTGGCCGAGGCTCGCCTGCAGTATCCTGATGCAAGCCTGAGGGAACTGGGAGAAATACTCGAGCCCCGGGTGGGAAAATCGGGCGTGAACCACCGGCTGCGCAGGTTGGATGAAATTGCCAACAGGCTCCGGCATGGCAGGGAATGAAACAATTACCGTCCGAATATGCTGGTACCGGGCAAAAGGCGGCAGGAGAAAATCGCGGTTTTAGAGAATAAATATTCTTTAGAGAATTAATTAATCTTCCGGGACTTAATTAACGTTATTAATGGCGGAGCTTTGGAGGAGTGAAGGCCTATGCGCCTGGGTTACGGACTTAACGTGGAACAAACGCAAAAGTTAATCATGACTCCCGAGCTGCGTCAGGCCATAACCGTACTGCAGCTGTCTTCTCTGGAGCTTTCTCTGTATATAGAACAGCAACTGCAGGAGAATCCCCTTCTGGAGTTGCGGGAAGAGGAAGGCGACGGAAACGGGGAAGAAAGAGAATTTGAGTGGGAGCTTGAGAGGGAGGAAGAAAACAGGGAATACGATCTGGACTGGGAGGAGTATTTCCAGGATTCTAGCGATCTGGGTTTTCCCCGGGCGGAGCGGGATCCCGAGCTCCCTGCCCACAATTACGAAAGTTTCCTTTCCCAGGCGCCTACCCTGATGGAACACCTGATGTTCCAGCTGTATTTGAGCAAGTGTAGCCCCGAGGCAAGGGTTATCGGCGAATACCTGATCGGCAATATTGACGAGCACGGCTACCTCCAGACCAGTGTGGAGGAGGCCGCCAAACAGCTGGCCGTGCACCCCCAGGCTGTGGAAGAGACGCTGAAACTAATCCAGACCTTTGACCCGCCGGGGGTAGGTGCCCGTACCCTTCAGGAATGCCTGCTCATTCAGGTTAATCAGTTGGGCATTAATGATACGCTACTGGAAAGGATTATCCGCCATCACCTGGTGGATCTGGCCAGGGGCAAATTTAACCGTCTGGCTCAGCAGTTCAATGTCCATGTCCGTGACATCCAGCGAGTGGCCGATATTTTGAAAACCCTTGACCCGAAGCCCGGCCGCAATTTCTCAACCCCCCATGACGTGCGCTACGTGGTACCGGATATCGTGGTGGAAAAAGTGGGAGACGACTATGTCATCCTTATCAACGATGTATCCGTGCCCCGCCTGACCATCAACCATACCTACCGCTCCGTGCTCAGCCAGCAGGAAAACTATGATTCCCGCACTCGCCGGTTTGTGGAAAGCAAGCTCAATGCGGCGGCCTGGTTGATCCGCAGCATAGAACAGCGGCGTTTGACCCTTTACAAGGTGGCTAGCTGCCTGGTGCAGCTGCAGCGGGATTTTTTGGACCACGGGGTGAAATATTTAAAACCTCTTAATTTAAAACAGGTGGCTGAAATGGTCGGCCTGCACGAGTCTACCGTAAGCAGGGCCACTTCCAACAAGTATATCCAGACCCCCCAGGGAGTATTTGAAATGAAATATTTCTTCCCTACCGGGATTAACAGCGACGGTGGGAACCTGACCTCCGCTGAAAGTATTAAGAAGATGCTCCAGGAAATCGTGGCGGCGGAGGATCCCAAAGAGCCCTTAAATGACCAGAAGATTGCAGAAATTTTATGTAAACAGGGAATTCACATCTCCCGGCGCACCGTAGCTAAATACCGGGGCGAACTGGGCATCCCCCCCGTGCAGCAGAGGAAGCGCTACTAAGTCCTTTGCAGATTATCCTGCGGTATATTCCCTTTGCGATGGCCCGCGCACATCTGGAAAACTACCATACACGCACAGCTTTAAATCCGGGTACTGTTTTTAAACGGTACCCAATTTTTTATGCCAATCAGCCAGAAAAAGGAGGAACTATTTAACTGGATAGCGAATAAGAATATCATAATTCAAATAAATTTTACTAAATGAGGTATACTATTGAAAGGAGCGAGAGGGAATAATGACGGTAAAAATAGGGATTAATGGTTTCGGCCGGATTGGGAGGAATGTCCTGCGGGCATCTCTCCGGTATCCTGAGATCCAGGTGGTAGCCGTAAACCACAAGTCCCGGCGGCTTCCGGTGAATGGAAACTACGTCCGCACCCTTGCCCACGCTCTGAAATACGACTCGGTGCACGGCCGGCTGGACGCCGACGTGCAGGCCGGTGAGCGCTCCCTGGTGGTAAACGACCGGGAGATCGCTGTCTTTGCCGAAGCGGACCCCGCCAGCATCCCCTGGGGCAAACTGGGGGTGGATGTGGTGGTGGAGTCCACCGGCAGGTTCAAAACAGCGGAAGATGCCTCCGTACACCTTACCAGCGGGGCCAAAAAGGTGGTGATCAGCGCCCCGGCCAAGGGCGACGTCCTCACAGTGGTCATGGGCGTTAACGAGGAGCTTTATAATCCTGCCGTGCATCATGTGATTTCCAACGCCTCCTGCACCACCAACTGCCTGGCGCCGGTGGCCAAAGTGCTGGATGAGCATTTCGGCATTGTCAAAGGTCTTATGACCACCGTCCATGCCTATACCAACGACCAGCAGATCCTGGATATGCCCCACCGGGACCTGCGCCGGGGCCGGGCCGCCGGTATGAGCATTATTCCCACTACCACCGGTGCAGCCAGGGCGGTGGAACTTGTGCTCCCGCAACTGAAAGGCAAGTTGAACGGTATGGCCATGCGGGTGCCCACGCCCAATGTCAGCGTGGTGGATTTTGTGGCCCAGTTGAGCCGTCCCGTTACGGTGGAGGAAGTAAACGGAGCTTTAAAGGATGCTTCCGAGGGCGGGCTTAAGGGGATCCTGGCCTACAGCGACCTGCCTTTGGTGTCGGTGGATTACTGCGGGGATCCCCACTCGGCCATTGTGGACGGCCCCTCGACCATGGTCATAGCCGAGGACATGGTTAAGGTGGTGGCCTGGTACGACAATGAGTGGGGTTATTCAAACCGCATCCTGGACTTAATTTTATACATGGCACGGAGAGGATTTTAGTAAAACATGTCAAAGAATATACATAGGCAGACATTTCCGGCGGGCCCCTGACGCGGCGCCCGCCGGAACAGGTAATGGGCAATACTAAATAAAAAGGGCGGCGCCCTTCCCCGGCCCTTTCGCCGGGAGGGAAGATTACCGCCCGAATATTATGCCGCGAATTTATTTCATTTCGGTAGGGAGGTATATGCGTGATTAAAACTATCCGGGACTTGGAAGTGACCGGTAAACGGGTCCTGGTACGGGTGGACTTTAACGTACCCCTGGACCAGGAAGGTAATGTTGCCGATGATACCCGGATCCGGGCGGCACTGCCGACCATACAGTACCTGATTGACAGGCAGGCCAGGGTAATCCTGGCCTCCCATTTGGGGCGTCCCAAGGGCAAAGTGGACGACCGCTACCGCCTGGATCCGGTGGCCCGGCGCCTTTCGGAGTTGCTGGGCAAGCCGGTGGTCAAGGTGGACGACTGTGTAGGGGATGAACCCAGGCAGGCCATCGACGGAATGCAGCCCGGCGATGTGGTGCTGCTGGAAAATGTGCGTTTTTACCCCGGGGAGGAAAAAAACGATGAAAAGTTTGCCCGGCAGCTGGCCGAACTGGCCGACGTTTATGTAAACGACGCTTTCGGCACCGCCCACAGAGCCCACGCCTCCACCGAGGGGGTAGCCCACTTTTTGCCCGCCGCGGCCGGGTTCTTGATGGAAAAGGAAATTACCGTGCTGAGCCAGGCCCTGTCCAACCCCACCCGTCCCTTTGTGGCCATCCTGGGTGGGGCCAAGGTTTCCGATAAGATTGGCGTGATTGAAAACCTCCTGGGCAAGGTGGATGCCCTGCTCATCGGCGGGGGCATGGCCAATACCTTCCTGGCCGCCAGGGGTTTTGCGCTGGGCAAGTCGCTGCTGGAAGCGGACCGGGTGGCCCTGGCCCGGGACTTAATGGCCCGGGCGGAAAAGGCGGGCGTTAAGCTGCTGCTGCCCGTGGACCTGGTGGTTGCCGAGGCGGCCCGCCCGGAAGCAGAACCCAGGGTGGTACCGGTGGATTCTGTGCCGGAAGAGTGGATGGCCCTGGACATCGGCCCGAAAACGGTAGAAACCTTTGCCGCCGAGGTGCACGATGCCGGTACCGTCATCTGGAACGGCCCCATGGGTGTTTTTGAGATGGCCCCCTTTGCTGCGGGCACCTTTGGCCTGGCGAAGGCGCTGGCCGACAGCAAGGCTACCACCATCGTGGGCGGGGGAGATACGGCGGCGGCGGTGGAAAAGGCCGGGGTGGCCGGCAGGATGTCCCATATCTCCACCGGCGGCGGCGCCTCTCTGGAGTTTCTGGAAGGGAAGGTTCTGCCCGGCGTGGCCGTGTTAATGGACACAGGGAAGTGAGGGAGAGATAAACATGCGTATACCCCTTTTGGCGGGTAACTGGAAAATGTATAAGACCGTCACCGAAGCGGTAGAATTTGTGCGGGGGCTAAAAGAGGCCCTGGCCGGCGTCCAGGGGGTGGAGGTGGCCGTCTGCCCCCCCTTTACCGCCCTGCACGCCGTGACCCGGGAACTGGAGGGCAGCAACATCGTCCTGGGCGCCCAGAATATGCACCACGCCGAAGAAGGAGCCTATACGGGGGAAATTTCCCCGGTCATGTTGAAGGAGATCGGCTGTCGCTACGTGATCCTGGGTCACTCGGAACGGCGGCAATATTTCGGCGAAAGTGACGAGGATGTCAATGCAAAGGTAAAAGCGGCCCTTAAACACGGGCTCGTTCCCATTGTTTGCGTGGGCGAACGCCTGGAGGAGAGGGAAGCGGGACATACGGAAAGGGTTGTCGGTGCGCAGGTGCGCCGTTCACTGGCCGGCCTTTCCAGCGCTGAGCTGGCCGGCCTGGTGGTGGCCTACGAGCCGGTGTGGGCCATCGGCACCGGACGCACGGCCTCACCGGAAGACGCCCAGCAGGTAAACGCCTTTATCCGTTGCCTGCTGGCCGAGATGGGAGGGCAGGAGGCGGCCCGGCAGGTACGCATCCAGTACGGCGGCAGCGTCAAGCCGGAAAATGCCGCCGAACTGCTGGGGCAGCCCGATATAGACGGCGCCCTGGTGGGCGGCGCCAGCTTGAAGGTGGACAGCTTTGCCGCCATTGTCCGGGCGGCGCTGCGGGAATAGACCGCCAAACGGCGCTTTTATTGCAAAACAGGCCAAGCCAATCTATTTTCAACATCCTGGAGGTTTCTGATGGAAATAAAGCATGTCCCCATGGTCCTGGTTATCCTGGACGGCTGGGGCCTGAGGGATGAACAAACAGGAAATGCCATAGCCCAGGCCAAAACACCCAATATGGATCGCTTTTGGGCCAGCTATCCCCACACCACCCTGGGAACATCGGGAGAGGATGTGGGCCTGCCCGACGGTCAGATGGGCAATTCGGAGGTGGGGCACCTCAATATCGGGGCTGGGCGCATTGTCTACCAGGAGCTGACCCGCATTTCCCGGGCCATCAGGGACGGCAGCTTTTTTACCAATGAAGCTCTGGTGGCGGCCGTGGAACATGTCCGGGCCGGCAACGGGGCGCTGCATTTGATGGGTCTTTTGTCCGACGGCGGCGTGCACAGCCATATTACCCACCTCTTTGCCCTGCTGGAACTGGCCAGGAGGCATAATTTGCCGCGGGTGTACGTACACTGTTTCCTGGACGGCCGGGACGTTCCCCCCGACAATGCCGGGGAATACATCCGTCAGCTGGAAGAAAAGTGCCGGGAACTGGGTACGGGCAGGATTGCCACGGTCATGGGGCGCTATTACGCCATGGACCGGGACCGCCGCTGGGACCGTACCAGAAGGGCATATGAGGCCATGGTCCTGGGGGAAGGGTTAAAGGCGCCTTCCGCCATGCAGGCCCTGGAAGAAGCATACCGGCGCGGGGAGACTGACGAGTTTGTACAGCCTACGGTAATTACCGGGGGAGATGCTCCCGTGGCGGTGGTGAAAGACGGCGATGCGGTGATCTTTTACAATTTCCGCCCCGACCGGGCCAGGCAGATCACCCGGGCCTTTGTGGACGAGGATTTTGCCGGCTTTGAGCGCCCGGCAAACCGCCCGCGCGTGCATTTTACCTGCATGACCCTTTACGATAAAACCATAAATGCTCCGGTAGCCTTCAAACCACACCATCCCACCAACACCCTGGGGGAAGTGATCAGCCGCTTGGGGCTAAAACAGCTGCGCCTGGCCGAAACGGAAAAATACGCCCACGTCACCTTTTTCTTAAACGGGGGAGTGGAAACGCCTTATCCCGGTGAAGACCGCCTTTTAATTCCCTCCCCCAAGGTGGCCACTTACGATCAGAAACCGGAAATGAGCGCCCCGGAGGTTACGAACGCCTTCCTGGAACAGCTGGCTGCGGATAAATACCAGGTAATCATCATGAATTATGCCAATGCGGACATGGTGGGTCATACCGGTGACATGGCTGCGGCGGTCAAGGCCATTGAAACCGTAGACCGGTGCCTGGGCAGGGTGGTGGGGGCCGTGCTGGAAAAGCGTGGTACGGTCATTATTACTGCCGATCACGGTAATGCCGATGAAATGCTGGATCCAAACGGACACCCCCATACCGCCCATACCAACAACCGGGCTCCCTTTATACTGATCGGGAAGGATCTCGGGCAAGTGAAACTTCGTCCGGGGGGCATTCTGGCGGATATAGCCCCGACCATGCTGGACCTGATGGGGATTTCCAGGCCGCCGGAAATGACCGGTGAGTCGTTAATTATGGAGTGTTAGAAATTTAGTGTGCCTGTTATTCGGCGCATACTTGCCATAATACATACGAGGAGGAAGACTTTCATGAGCACAACCATTGTTGACGTATACGCCAGGGAGATTCTCGATTCCCGGGGCAACCCCACCGTGGAAGTGGACGTGTTGCTGGAAGACGGCACCCTGGGACGGGCGGCCGTTCCTTCCGGGGCGTCTACCGGCGCCCACGAAGCGGTGGAACTGAGGGATGGCGATCCGTCCCGTTACCTGGGCAAGGGCGTGCAAAAGGCCGTAAATAACGTAATTGAAAAAATCGCCCCCGAGATCATCGGCTTTGACGCCACGGATCAGGTGGGTCTGGACATGGCCCTCATCGAGCTGGACGGCACGCCCAACAAGATCAACCTGGGCGCCAACGCGGTACTGGGTGTTTCCCTGGCTGCAGCGAAGGCAGCGGCCCAGGCGGTGGGCCTACCCCTCTATCAATATCTTGGCGGAGTCAATGCCCGGCGGTTGCCCGTGCCAATGATGAACATTTTGAACGGCGGCAAGCACGCCGACAACAACGTGGACATCCAGGAATTCATGATCATGCCCGTGGGGGCACCCAGCTTTGCCGAAGCCCTGCGGATGGGGGCCGAGGTATTCCACAACCTGAAAAAGGTGCTCAAGAAAAAGGGGCTGAATACCTCCGTAGGCGACGAGGGCGGTTTTGCGCCCAACCTCAGTTCCAATGAGGAGGCCTGCGCGGTAATTATGGAGGCTATTGAAGCCGCCGGCTACCGGCCGGGGGAAGATGTGGCCCTGGCCATCGATCCCGCTGCCACAGAGTTTTTCAAGGAAGGTCGTTACATGCTGGAAGGGAAGCCTTTAACTGCGGAGGAGTTGATTGACTTTTACGCTTCTCTGGCAGAGCGCTATCCCATCCTTTCCATTGAAGACGGCCTGGCCGAGGACGACTGGGAGAACTGGCCGAAGCTCACCGCCCGCCTGGGTGGCAGGGTGCAGATAGTGGGGGACGACCTTTACGTTACCAATACGGAAAGGCTTCAAAAGGGGATCGAACTGGGGGCCAGCAATTCCATCCTGATTAAGGTGAACCAGATCGGCACCCTCACCGAGACCCTGGAAGCCATAGATATGGCCCGTCGGGCCGGGTTCACCGCGGTGGTCAGCCACCGCTCCGGGGAGACGGAAGACACCTTCATTGCCGACCTGGTGGTGGCTACCGGGACCGGCATGATTAAGACCGGGGCGCCTTCCCGCACCGACCGGGTGGCCAAGTACAACCAGTTGCTGCGCATCGAGGAAGAACTGGGAGATACCGCTATTTATTCGGGCCGGAACGCTCTGAGAACCCCACGTCTCCAATTTATCCCGCATGTATAATTGTCAATTATTATTGTTGTATGCTATAATAACAACGAATGGAAGGGGAGGTGCCTGCGAGTGCTAAAGGGCGTTTTAATAGCCTTTCACGTTCTCTTAAGCATTGCTCTCATTGCCACAGTTCTTTTGCAGTCAGGAAGAAGTGCCGGGCTCTCCGGGGCCATAGCCGGGGGAGCGGAGGTTTTGTTCGGTAAAAAGAAAGGGTTGGACGAATTTTTCAGCAAACTGACTACGGTAGTGGCGGTGTTATTTGCTATTACATCACTGGTTTTGGGCTTATGGATATAAGCCCATTGTCTTATTCTTTGCAGGCTGCCAGCCACCAGCCAGAAGATTTATAAAAGAAAGGTGTGCGGCGCCTGTTACCGGGAAGGGGAGGTGATCGGGAGGGGGAGGTTAGGTATTTTATGACAGGCTGTTTAAAAAATTAACCATGGGGGGGAATATTCTTGGTACAGTCGTGGGTGACCTATTCCGGGATAGTGGCTGCCATTGTGGGTATCCTGTTTGCAGGTTATCTGGCCTCATGGGTACTTAGTCGTCCAGCTGGTTCCCAGCGCATGCAGGAAATTTCGGCGGCCATTCAGGAAGGGGCTATGGCCTATCTCAACCGTCAGTATAAGACCATAGCCGTGGTTGGTGTGATAGTAGCCCTGATTATCCTGTTCGGCCTTAACTACTGGACAGCTGTTGGCTTTGTCATCGGGGCCGTTTTCTCCGGTTTGTGCGGGTACATCGGCATGTATGTGACCACCCGGGGTAATACCCGTGTGGCGGAAGCGGCCAAGTCCGGCATCGGCTATGCCCTCCAGGTGGCTTTCCGGGGCGGCGCCGTGACGGGTATGATGTGCGTGAGCCTGGCCCTTTTAGGCGTATCGGCTATGTACGTCATTTTTAAGGACCCGGTGGCGCTGGTGGGCCTGGGCTTTGGCGGCTCGCTGATCAGCGTGTTTGCCCGTCTGGGCGGCGGCATTTACACCAAGAGTGCCGACGTCGGCGCCGACCTGGTGGGTAAGGTGGAAGCCGGCATTCCCGAAGACGACCCCCGGAACCCGGCGGTTATTGCCGACAACGTGGGTGACAACGTCGGTGACTGTGCCGGTATGGCTGCCGACCTCTTCGAGACCTATGCCGTGACTGCTGTCGGTGCCATGCTCCTCGGTTTCCTGATCTTCAAAGATCAACCCCAGTACGTGGTCTATCCCATGGTTCTGGGAGCAGTCGCAATCATTGCCTCCATTATCGGTACCTTCTTTGTCCGCATGAGCGGCGGTACCAACATCATGGGCGCCCTGTACAAGGGGTTGTGGGCTTCCGCTGTTCTGGCACTGATTGGTTTTTGGTTTGTAACCAGTAGCGTTCTGGGTTCCACTGCCTTCTTCTGGCCCGCTCTCATCGGCGTGGTCGTCACCGTAGCCATCGTGTACATTACCGACTACTATACATCCAAGAGTTTCCGCCCGGTGAAATCTATTGCTGAAGCTTCCCAGTCCGGTCACGCCACCAACATCATTACCGGTATTTCTGTGGCTATGGAGGCCGGCGTTTTGCCTGCCATTGTAATCATAGCCGGTATTCTGATTTCATACCTGATCGGCGGCGGCGGGGCGGAAGGGCTCTATGCCATCGGTATTGCTTCCATGGCCATGCTCTCCATGACCGGTATCATCGTGGCCATTGACTCCTACGGACCCATTACCGATAATGCCGGCGGTATTGCCGAAATGGCCGAGTTGCCGGAAGAAGTGCGCAACATCACAGATCCGCTGGATGCTGTGGGCAACACTACCAAAGCGGTGACCAAGGGTTACGCTATCGGTTCTGCCGGTCTGGCGGCCATCGTGCTCTTTGCCGACTACACCCACCACCTGGCGGACTTCGTTCCCAGTGAGAAGCTCACCTTTTCCATCCACAACCCGTGGGTGCTGGCCGGCCTGTTCATCGGTGCTGCCCTGCCCTACCTGTTCTCCTCCCTGGCCATTGGTGCCGTGGGCCGGGCGGCCTACGAGGTGGTCAACGAGGTGCGGCGGCAGTTCCGGGAAATTAAGGGCATTATGGAAGGTAAGGCCAAGCCGGAATATGGCCGTTGCGTGGATATCGTCACCCGCCGTGCCCTGAAGGAAATGATCCTGCCCGGACTGATCCCCGTTCTCTCCCCAGTGATCGTGGGCCTGCTCCTGGGACGGGACGCCCTGGGCGGCATGCTGATGGGCACCATCATCAGCGGTCTCTTCCTGGCCATCTTCCAGACCTCCGGTGGCGGTGCCTGGGACAACGCCAAGAAGTACATTGAAGAAGGCATGTACGGCGGCAAGGGTACTCCCACCCACGCTGCGGCGGTAACCGGCGACACCGTCGGAGACCCGCTGAAGGATACGGCGGGACCGGCCATCAACCCCATGATCAAGATCGTGAATATCGTGGCCCTGCTGATCATCCCGTTGATTGCTAATATCGCCCGCTAGGATCAAAACTGGCATTAAAAATGCCCCTGCCGTATGCGGCAGGGGTACTTTTATATGCGCGACCTGAGTTAACCCACTTTCCAGCTACCCTTACCCCCGGCTTCCGTTTGCGGTGATTATCGCCTCAACCGAGCAACCCCTGAATGGAAAGGCGGCGCCACACGCCTTTGCCAGTGATGTCGATACTAACCCCATCCGGCGCCACCCTGGCATTTTTGGGGAGAAATACCTTGAGGCCGTTGGTCTCGGTTTGGTGGAACCTTTCTACATCGGCAGGTGTGCCTGCGTACACGGCAGGCTCATAGGTCGCACCTCCTCACCCGCCGCAGAGTTCCATGACCAGGGTGATGGTATCGGTTTGTTGTAGTATATAGTCCCTGGCCTCGTCGGATACATGTACCTGAACCACAAAAACCACCCTCCTTTCGAGCGTTTTGTTAAGTGAACTTGCGAAAGACCTGCATAAATTCAGCCATAATGTCTTTAAGCTCCTTGCCTCCCGCCAGTCCCTCCATGACCTCATCAGCCAGGTGGCAGGCCAGGGTGGTCATGGCCACCTGGCTGATGGCTGCCTTAATGGCCGCCAGCTGGATGACCACCTCGCCGCAACTGCGCTGTTCCTGGATCATCCTGGACACTCCCCTTACCTGTCCCTCGATGCGCTTTAACCGGGCCAGCAATTCTTCCTGAACTTCCTGGCGGTAAACCGGGTCTCTGTTCATGAAGTCCGCTCCTTTCCCGGAATGTCAAATCATAATTCATAGCCCCATACCCGGTATGGTATATAAAAGTTTACTATTAATTCTGCAGTTTGTCAAGGGCAAACCCTCAACAAAAGTGTGTTGACAATCGGAAAGGACACGAGTAATATTATATATGCGAGATACCCCTACAGGTACCCGTAGATGGCCTAATAGTTTTTTCAGTAAGCGGCAACCTTCAGATAGTCCAGAAAAGGAGGAATCACCATGCTCAAGGAAAAACGGAAACAGCGCAAAATAAGGCAAAGCTTAACCTGGGCGGGCCTGCCCCTGGTGGCCGTCTTGGGTTGGTTATACCCCTGGCTGGGCTTTTTGCTGCTCGGGTGCATGGTTGGGGCCGTGGGTGTGGCTATCTTCCGGGGGAGGGCCTGGTGCGACTGGATGTGCCCCCGGGGAGCCTTTTTCGATCTCTTTGTGCGGCCCCTGTCCCAGAAGAAAACCATCCCTGCCTTTTTCCGCAGTCGAGCGGTGCGGGTATTCATGCTGGGCTTAATTTTCACCATGATCGGCATCCAGTGGTACCTGGCCTGGGGAGATGGCGCGGCCATGGGACTGGCGCTGGTGCGTATACTTACTGTTACCACCGTGGTCGGAATTATCCTGGGGTTACTTATTCACCCCCGGATCTGGTGTCACATCTGCCCCATGGGCACCTTGAGCCACTGGCTCTCCCGGGGCAAGGAACCCCTCTCCATCGGCAAGACCTGTACCGTATGCCGGGCCTGCGCCCGGGCCTGCCCCATGCAATTGAAACCCTATGAGTACCGGCTGGACGGAACAATGGGGGATAACGACTGTATCAAATGCGGCACCTGTGTGGCCGCCTGCCCACGCCGTGCCCTGTCCTTCCGCTCCGGTCACGGGGAGAAGGAAGCCGGCCTGGTGGCCTGAACCCATCCGGTTCTGCTGAAGGTCGGTGTTAAAAATGGCCGGCGACAGCCGGCCATTTGCCTTGAAAATGGAGTTGCTTCAGAACCCCTG
The DNA here is from genome assembly GCF_900142025.1 of Desulfofundulus thermosubterraneus DSM 16057. Classification (GTDB taxonomy): domain Bacteria; phylum Bacillota; class Desulfotomaculia; order Desulfotomaculales; family Desulfovirgulaceae; genus Desulfofundulus; species Desulfofundulus thermosubterraneus. Next base: position 93,727 of record NZ_FQZM01000006.1, read on the forward strand.
TACCTTTTTGAACAGTTGGCGCTCCGCCCAGAGCTGGTCGGCCACCCGGCCCCACTCCCGGGAACGTTCATCCAGGTGGGCGGCAATAATTCCTTCCAGGACGCTATCTGCCCCTTCGTGAGTGGGATGGGCTCCCGATTCCTTTACAATGTCCCTTAAGGCCTGTGGCACGTCGATGATCGGGCAGGGCCGCAGCAGGTTGTCGTGGAAGGGTTGGCGCTTCTGGTAGGCGGCGAACAGGGGCGAGTGCAGCACCTCGAGCAAGCTCTTTTCATTGATGTTGTCCACGGCAAAGTGGACGAAGGCGCAGGGTTCCACTTCCCCGGCGGCATTGATGTGGAAGTAGCGCCGCCCGCCGGCAATACACCCTTCCACCAGTTCGCCGTCGTTCCAGAAGTCGGCAATCTGGATGGGTTTATGGGTGCGGATGTAGGGGATGCGTTCAGCCAGGTAGGCCCTCTGCTCCGGGGTGATCATCAGGTTCACGTTGGGGTTGCGGCCGATGGGAATGTAATGGAATGTCCAGCCATAAATAACCCCTTTATCAATAAGGAAATCGATAAACTCGTCGCTGGTTACTTCCATGACGTTTTCCCTGGTGATGGTGATGGAAACGCCAAAGGCCGCACCTCGTTCCCGCAGCAGATCCATGGCCCGTATTACCTTGTCAAAGGTTCCCGGACCCCGCCGGGCGTCGGTGCGTTCCCGCCACCCTTCCAGGCTGATTGCCGGGGAGAAGTTTCCTACCTCGATAATTCTATCGGCCATTTTTTCATTGATCAGCGTACCGTTGGTGTAGGCCATGAAGGCCATATCGTGATGTTTGGCCATCAGGTCGAACAGGTGCGGATAGACCAGGGGCTCCCCGCCGGAAAAGACGATCCAGTAGATGCCCAGCTCTTTGGCCTCGCTGAAAAGGCGGTCCAGCCTCTCCGGGCTCAAGGAGTTCTTGGGGGAATATTTGCCCGCCCAGCAGCCCTCACAGGCAAGGTTGCAGGCGGTGGTGGGATCGACCAGGATGAAGTTGGGAACATTCACCCCCAGTTTTGCGGACATGCTCCTCTGGCGGGGAATACCGAAAATCATGGCGTTCATGAACCAGTTATACGCCAGGCGGTTACGCACGTTGGGATGGAGATTTCTGGCCAGCCTGTTGACGTACTCCCGGATGGCTGCGTTTTCCCGGTAGGCGGCGGCTACCGTTTCAACCTGACGTTTGTGCCGTTCTTGAATGGCCAGTAACTTCACCAGATTTAAGAGTCGTGGAAAATTGGTTTCCGGTTTTTTGCTCACGTAGGCCAGAACGTTTTGAGAAAGGTGCGCGGCAAGGAAATTTTTAGCCCGTCCCAGTTTGGAAGTTCCGGAATGCATAAACAGCAACCTCCTGTAAGTTTTTTAAATGACCGTTTGCAATGCATTTACTGGTTGAGGGAGAATACCGCAAAATTGCCCGGCGGTGGTCGTCTTTTGTCGCGAAAGACAGCAGCCAAAGGGAATATCTTGAGGTCCATATCAATACGCATAGGATTTCCCCCTTTCGTCAAAAAATTCCCCAATAAACCTAATAGACACAAAAGACCCAAAAATATTTTAAAAAATTTACCGTGAGCGTTGCAGGGCTTCCGTTAAAAAGCTGGCCAGGAGCCTGCGCTCCTGATTATCGCATTTGGAAATATGATCTTCAAAGCGACGGATACAGGCAAGGATTTTGTTGTTAACAGCATCTTTCATGTTCTTGAGCATGGTTCCTATTACCGAACCTGCAAACAGACTCAAGACCAGCTCGGGTTTTGGGGCCAGTTCGAGGATGTGCTTCAGTGCCGCTATGCCCCGGGAGTTCATTTCGTGTATATGGGTGACTAAAAGGGCAATAGTGTAGGCACTGAAAACTACCGGCAACTCTATCCGGGACATTTCCTCCAGAAGCTCTTCCCTGATCTTCTGGGGGTTTAAATTTTTCAGGTTGTCAAAAATCGACAACAGCCTTTCCCGGGCTAAAGACCAGTCTTCAATCTTTTTAGCTTTTAGATCCTTCGCGATATTTTCGTTACTGGGGGACAAAACCTGCAGTGCCTTTTCCGTGGGCCGGAAAACCACCATGGAACGGCCGGGAGCTTTTTCGCCGCGGCTGAGGGTATACTCCCTGCGCAGAAAGTCTCCTTTTTCCAGCTCCTTGAGGATGTCGTAGGCCGTCCACTTGCTTACGCCCAGTGCCTGGGCAACGGTGGCATAGTGGACGGGAAGACCGGTATGGTGGAAGAGGTTGATAATTTTATAGAGGAATTCTTTACGCCGTTGGGTAAGATTCATGGGTTATCACTCCCGGCAAGAAATAAATCAGCCCTGCTCCCCAAAACTAAACTCTTATACTTTATTTTCGTCCGTGTCGTCCCGGACTTCGATACCTGGCCAGGCGCCACCCAAAAAACCAAAATTTAATTATTATTATACTTTCCCTTTCTGGGCTGTCAAGGTTACCTCGAAACGTCACCCCATTCTTATTCAGCTCCGGCCCGGTGCTACTTGCGATATGAGAAATTTTTGGTAAAATATCTGTATACCGTGTTCAAAAAGGGACTTTTCTCCATAGGTGTGGCGAATATCCAAAAGTAAGGTGAATGAAGATTATGTACGGTCTCAGCCGGAGTGACGGCATGTGTTTTGCCTGCAGCCCCAAAAATCCCATCGGCCTGCACCTGGAGTTTTCCCTGGAAGGGGATATTTGCCGGGCTACCTTTACAGCCGGGGAAGAACACCAGGGGTGGGATGGTTTGCTGCACGGCGGTTTGATTGCTACGCTGCTGGACGAGGCCATGGCCCAGTGGCTCTGGCACCGCGGTATTGCGGCCATGACGGCGGAAATGCTCACCCGTTTCAGCCACCCGGTGCCCGTAGGCGTGCCGGTAACCGTAGAGGCATGGAAGGTGGGCGGTAAAGGACGGCTGTGGGAGCTTTCCGCACACCTGATCCTTCCCGGCGGCAGGGTGGCGGCCCGGGCTACGGCCAAGTTTTTAACTATGAAAGAAGGGAGTTTTCCGGCGTGACACGAGACGAAGCCTATAGTCTTCTCACTAGGCATTTAAAAACACGTAACCTGGTAAAGCATTCCCTGGCCGTGGAAGCGGTCATGCGAGGCCTGGCCAGGCATTTCGGCCAGGACGAGGGTATCTGGGGCCTGGCCGGGCTGCTCCACGACATCGACTACGACTGGACGAAGGACGAGCCTGCCCGGCACAGTATGGAAGGGGCGGACCTGCTGGCTCGCGAGGGTTTGCCGGAGGAAATAGTCTACGCCGTCCGGGCACATAATGACGCCCACGGCCTGCCCCGGCGGAGCCTGCTGGACAAAGCCCTTTACGCCAGCGACCCCCTCACCGGGCTGATTGTGGCCGGAGCTCTAATTAAGCCGGAAAAGAAGCTCTCGGCCATAGACGTTCCCTTCCTCCTCAACCGCTTCCACGAAAAATCCTTTGCCCGGGGGGCCAACCGGGAACAGATTAAAAGCTGCTCCGAAATGGGTCTTTCCCTGGAGGAGTTCATGGAAATCGGCCTTGAGTCCATGCAGGGTATTGCCGGGGAGATGGGGCTGTAAGCATTTTGAAAGGTTCCTGAACTGGCTTCTTAAAGAAGTTGCCCCTTGGAACTTACCAGCGATGGCACGGTATATTAACGCAGTGGCTAAAGCTGATGAACTTTCTTCATTGTTGGGTCGGAAGGGATGGGTTCCCGGGAATATTTCCGCGTCTTTGGCAGGCTCATCCGCTTTTGCGTTAGAGGACCGCAACCGTCGGCCTCCCCGGGACCCGGTCAGCGCGCTGACGAAGGTATGATTCAGGCAGGTGACCGGTTTCGCCCGGCTCAATGAGATGCTTTCCAGGGTGGCTGTTATATTGCAGGGCTTACCCCGCACCACCTATATCTGAACCTGACCAGTGGTACGACCTGCCTGCAATATATGATTTCCCGCATTCCCGGAGTCCTCACCTGTACCTGTACGGGTGTAACCACCGTGGCCATGATCGACCGGCGGCCGGCGGAAGAACAGAGGGAAAATCCGTTTGTGGTGGGGGAAATGGTTCTGGTGGAGTATAAAATGCGTGTTGCCGGCGGCGCCAAAACCGGGCGTACTTTAAAACTTAAAAGGCTGGGAGAGGCTATAAGTGCCGGTTATACCCTTGCAAGTGGTGCAATCCTTGAGTAAAATATGAGAAATCAACTTTGAAAGGGGCGGCATAAAAGCAGTGCAGGTGAAGATAAATCTGAACCGGGAAGAATACGAATTGCTCATTGAGATTTTTTATATCGCGGACTGGGTCCTGAATGCATACAAAACAACAGAGGATGACGAAATTGACCGGTATCGGGATCTGGAGCAGAAAATACTTTCCCGTGCAAAAGAATTTGGCTTGCAAAATATTGTCGAATGGGACCCTTCCATGCGTGTGTACCAGTACACCAGGGAGTTTGAGGAAAATAACCCCGCGATGGAATTTATCGAGGACTTCGAAGAAGATACTTTCTGGGATGAGCTGGTTGAACGCCTCAGTATGCGGGATTTAGTTGAAGAATACGGGGAAGAGTCTGTAATGGAAATGGACGTTTTTACCAGGCTGGAGAAGCTGGACAAGTACAGGGTAAAATACCTGGAGGAATTCGAGAAGAACGGCCTTCAAAACGTCCAGGTTTTTTGAGCGGTTTAGGGTGTTCATATGACAGGCATCTTATTACAATTAGATCGACTGGCCCGTACCCGCGGTCAGCAGGTACATTTGGTGGGCGGTTTTCTGCGGGATTTACTGCTGGAGCGGCCATCCCGGGATGTGGACCTGGTGTGCCCGGCCGGAGGGAGGAACTGGCCCGGGCACTGGCCGGGGCGGTGAGGGGCAGTTTTGTGCTCCTGGATCCCAGATTTTTCCGGAAATCAATCCCATGCGGCAGATGGAGCAGAATGGCCATCATGTGGCTAACGTGTGGGTGCACAGTTTAAAGACATTACAATGTTTCGAAGCCATTGTGAACTCACTTAATATAAATCATTCCGGCGGCCCATCCCGGTGCAGTCACGACTCCCGTGGGGAAGCGCAGACAGAGCACATTCAGCTGCTTGCCCTTCCCGGTTACCTGGCCGGCTCGGAGTGGGACTACCTGCGGAAACCGGTGACCCGCACCCGCAGCCGGATGCCGGTGGTCAAGCTGGCCTGCCTTTTCCACGACACCGGCAAGCTGGAAACACGGGCCGTGGGCGGCGGCGGGCGGTTTACCTTTTACAATTACCACACCGCCGGTGCCACCGTAGCGGCTGCTATCGGTGGCGGCTGCGCCTTTCCGGCCGGGAGGTGGACCTGCTGTCCTGGCTGGTGCGGGGCCACATGGACCCCCTCTTCCTGTACAAATCCCGCCCGGTCAGAGGCCGGGCGGCCTACCGCCCAGCGCTGTCCAAATTATTCGCCCCACCCGCTACCAGTGTACTCATGCGCAAAGTCAATTAGGTGGTGGGGAACTTGAACTTAGATTCACCAGGGTATGCTTCCGACCAGATAATGGTATTCACCGCTTGACAATTCCCCCCGGACTGTTATAATGGTGTTAAGAGCCGTATACCAGCAAATGCAGCCCGGCCGTTTTCCGGTAGGGGCTTTATTTATCGGCGTGGGAGGTGGTCATGGTGGGAAAGGTGGTCACGGTGAACAGGAAGGCCCGCCATGACTATCACATCCTGGAAACCTACGAGACCGGCATCGCCCTGACCGGCACCGAGGTCAAGTCCCTGCGGGCAGGGCGGGCCAACCTGCAGGACAGCTTCGCCCGCGTTGAAAACGCCGAACTGTTCCTGTATAATATGCACATCAGCCCCTACGACCAGGGCAACCGCTTCAACCACGAGCCCAAGCGGACGCGCAAGCTCCTGATGCACAAAAAGGAAATTCTGCGCCTGCTGGGGAAGAGCCGGGAAAAGGGTTTGGCCCTCATCCCGTTGAAGGTGTACTTCAACGACCGGGGCAAGGCCAAGGTGGAACTGGCCCTGGCCCGCGGCAAGAAGGTGTACGACAAGCGGGAAGATATGGCCGCCCGGGATGCAAAGCGGGAAATGGAGCGGGCCCTGCGGGGGAAGATGTAATATGTGACATGGGGGCGAAAGGTTTCGACGGGGGAAGCGGTGGCAGGAGAAGCGAGCCGGGGTTCCATCAGCCCGTAAAACGGTGGAAAAACAATAACTGCCAACGAAGAATACGCTCTGGCTGCTTAATTTAGCGGCCACATCCTACCCGGGTCCGGCCCGTGACGCGGGATAGGGTGTCAGACTAACGGGCTTGCCGCCGGGACGGTTCTCGGAGGCCCGGCGGGACAACAAAACGGGATAGCCCCTGCGGAGGCTGGCTGTGGCCGCCAAAGGGGCGAAAGTTAAAACACAGCCTGCGCTCGGAGAAACTCCTGTGGCTGTTCTTCCGGACGGTGGGTTCGAATCCCCCCGCCTCCACCAGGAAACAATAACAGACACCCGGAAGGTTACTTCATTTCGGTGTCTGTTTTTGTATATTGGGTAATGTTGCGGGTTCACTCCAAAGCAAGCCGATTGCTCAATAAGACCGGAGCGCTTAATTGACGCATTTATTACACGTTTATATCAATGTTACGGGGGCTTTTAAATGCCGGTCAAATTCATATTTAGCAGGCATGCTTTACTGGAGATGAAAAGAAGACAAATTGATGAGGCTATGGTTCTTAGAGTACTCAAGGCACCTGAACAGGAGGAGTATGTACGTCCCGGGAGGAAAGTTTTTCAATCCAAAATACAACTTGGGGAGCCGCGTAAAACATATTTACTGCGGGTTTTTGTGGATGTGGATCGAAAACCGCCGGAAGTGGTTACAGTATACAAGACCAGCAAATTGAAAAAATACTGGAGGGGAAAAAATTGAAAGTAACCTATGATCCCCATACGGATTCCCTGACCATTGTTTTCAGTAACAGGCCAGTAGCTGAAAGCGATGAGGATAAGCCTGGGATAATTATTGATTATGATGAAGATGGAAACCCGGTTGGAATTGAAATCCTTGATGCATCCAAGCGTATAACCGAGCCTGCTGGCATCGAGTTTCATCTGCTTCAAGCAAAGTAGATAGCCCCTTCAGGAGGCTGGCTGTGGCCGCTAAGGGGGCGAAAGCCAAAACACAGCCTGCGCTCGGAGAAACTCCTGTGGCTGTTCTTCCGGACGGTGGGTTCGAATCCCCCCGCTTCCACCACTCAAATCCACAGTTATCTTAAACAACACTTTAATTTTTTCTTTGGTTGCGATAACCTTTTCCATAAACTGCTGGACGAGGGGCTTTAAGTGCTCTTCGTCCTTTTCGTTTTTGAATTGCTCGTAAATGGCTCGAGATATCGTTCCACCGGGCCGTGAGCGCGCGGGGGGCAGGGTGTAGGAGAAAAGGATGGGGCGGCAGAAATAGCTATGAGACCGGGAAACATTTAAAGAGTCTGCCTGACTCAGTGCTAATTGAAAGTCAGATTTCCGGCAGCCATAACGTTTTTCTAATCAGAAGTGCTTTCCTCAGAACTGGCGTGAAACAATTCTAATGTATTATGAGTTGGATGTAAACAAGGACATAGACGCTAAGGAATGGAAGGGATATGTTAATCGAATTCAAGAGGCAGTTTCAGGATTCGCTTCACAAGGCAGCAGGTCTTTAATTGTTATAAAGGGGAGTAATAATCATTTTTATTATATCAACCCCTTGACAACTTAACTCAAATTTAAATATTACTGACTTAAAGACGCGGCCTTACTGTCCGAGATAGCAAGTTTCTGTAAAGAAAAAGCCCGCACTTGGCACAGGACCTGTTCGAGGTGGGGGAGATAAGTGAACTCGGAAGCGTAAATGAAATCCTTGTGTTGAACAAAAGTGACTTTGCCGTCCTCATCCTGGATGGGGAAATCCTGACGGGAGCGAAGCAGAACCGTGTGGTGAACGCCAGCGTTCTGGTGAGTCTTAAGGAGATGAAAACATTGGGGCTTGAAGTGATTTGTTTTATCCCGTGCTGCTCCAGCAAAAGCGTGGGAGGTGGGGTGGAAAGGCCGCCTTACGTCTGGCCCGGCAGCGGTCTGGAGCGTGCCTGGGTCCGTCTGGAGGTGGCCCGCCGCGGGATGGAGCACTGCATTGAAGGCAATTCCAGGCCGACACCAGCGATGCATCTTTACAACGGTAGTTTCTATTCCGCTTTTGATGCCGGGCTGGCAAGACAGCTTATTTATTCCGGAAAGCTCCGGCTATTTATTATATCAGCCGGCTATGGCGTGCTGGATGCCTTTGAACCCGCCCGTAATTATGATGCTGAAATGAAGGGTAGGGTGGCCAGGTACTGGCGTGAAGCCGGTTTGGCCGATATTATCGGCGACATCTGTCTGGTCCTCAGCCCCCAGCGGGTTTACGGCTTTTTTGCCGGCGAGCCGGGCTGGTCCGGTTCCGGGGCAAAATACCGCTATTTTTTTACTGAGGGGGTAAAAAAAGCTCTTAGCTCCGGTTTCAAGCCTGCCCAGGCGGGCTGCTTCTATAGGGAAAGTGGTAGGGGAGTTACTGCAATACTCGGGGCTCTGGGCCGTGCCTTTTCCAGATGGCTTTCCAGCGGACCAAATTGCGATATGATTGTCGAAGCGGCAAAAACGAACGGTTTGAGGGACGGCGGAATTATAATCAGGTATCAGGATTTTCTGGCGGCCGGGGAGTAGCGCCGGGCTTAGAAATTCCCGGGCTATCTTAAGGGGGTGGCGGTTTGTGGATATAAAGAATTCTGCCAAGGTTATCAGGGATTTAGAGAGGTTTTATGCGGTTTTGAATACGATCAGAGAGCATGTCGGCGGCGAGCGACGCCTATCAGAGTGCAGCGGGCGGATGGGTTGGCCCCGGCGGGGAGTATATTTCTTTTTCGAACCTGGAGAGAACAGGTGCTCCGGCGCGGGGCTAAGTTCCGGCACCACCCTTTGGGACCGCCTGCGGACTCACCGGGGCGTTCTGGGGGGAGGCGGCAACCACCGGGCTTCGATCTTCCGACTTCATGTCGGGACAGCTCTCCTGGCGAGGGGAGATTACCCCGATGCAGTCAGGTTGAGCTGGGGCAGGGGCAGCTCCGCTCCGAAAGAAGTGAGGCGCGCCGAACACGGGTTGGAATGTGCGGTAAGCGAGTACATAGGAAAGATGCCTTTCCTCTGGCTGAAGGTCGATGATGAGCCCGGGCCGGCGAGCACGCGCAAGTACATAGAGCGCAATGCGGTGGCGCTGCTGAGTGCAGCCTCCAGGTTACATATTGATCCCCCGTCAGAAGGCTGGCTGGGCTACAGCTGCAGGCACGAGGCGGTCAGGGCATCGGGCCTGTGGAACGTGGATCACGTCTTTGAAGAATACGACCCGGATTTTCTTGATTTATTCGAACGGCTGGCCAGCGGAAAAGTGAGAATAGATACTCGTCCTGCAGGAGGTAACGATGTTAAAAAGAGATGAAGTTTTAAAGCGGCTGGATGCCTATGACATTCAAAAATATCCGGCTTCCGTTTACGATGAGCTGGTAGTTGAACAACGCCCATATCCTGGCAGAATTAAAATCCTTGGCGCCTGGAAGACGGGGTGTTTGAGAGCTGGTGGTCAGGGGAGAGAGTATGTTGGTGAACCTCCCCCGGGACAAGCCCGGGGGATTCGTCCCCCCAGCACTCAACACCCAAGTTAAGTTGGTACTCAGAAACTGAGTGTTACAATGGGTGTTGAGTGCTGGGTCTTACGCTTTCCTCGTGAGCTACATCCCGGCATTTGCCGGGAAGGCCCGGTCCATAGGCGTCTACTACTCATCGTAGATACGTTTTAAGATACAGTCGCAAAACCCCCAGCTAAATGGCAGATATTAACATAGCCCAGGGAAAATGCTACTCCCTGCCATGGATGAAAATGGTCTTCCACAGCAACTCATTATGATCACATGTAAAATGACTAAAAACAGGGATAATCAATAAAAACTACCCTCCCCGCCAGGAAAACAACCAAAAACGTCGAATATCCAACTATGGCTGATGACTTCTACCCGGGGAGGAAAACCTCATGTACAGGCCATCAAAAGAAGAGCAACTCTCCTTCTATCATCCGGACCTGATCTTGTCCCGGATGTTCGGGGAAGACAACTTTTATCACCTGTTCCGGGAAA
>NZ_FQZM01000008.1:0-34089 GCF_900142025.1 Desulfofundulus thermosubterraneus DSM 16057
AAAATCCGATACTGAAGAATTGATGGAAGAAATTTTCACTTTACTCCACAGCTTTTCCATGAAATTCTATTCCAGCCGGAGGAAAATAAAGAAGTGTCTGGAGGAAGTACTTAAATGAAAGTCAAGCGGGCAATAAGAATCAGGATTTCCAGCAAAAGAAAAAGAAGGGCGAGGGAACTCGCCTGCGACCTGGCTCAGTTCCGTAATTTGTTGTTAATCTTCCAGAGCAGGTATTACGCTTATTTTGGGGCAGGTCATTTTAAACCAGAGCGTCATTTATTCCCTCCTGGCCGACCAGACTACGAAAAAGAAACCCGAACAGGAAGAAGCACTCCGGGAAGCGTCCGAAAGGATTATCCAGTACCCGGACTTACAGGAACTGATCCAAAGGATGAAAGAGCAAAAAGCCAGGGTAGACAACAACTACGTCCTCCAGACCACTATCCGCCAGGTTATCAAAGATTACAAAAGTTTTCTGGCATCTTTGGCCGAGTATCGCGTCAATCCAGGGAAATATAAAGAGCGGCCGCAACCACCCAAACCCAAAAAGCTGGGTAAACTCACGCAAGTCACGGCAGAATTCAACAACAACGTGTTTGAAGTAGAAGGTAATACACTTTTTCTGCGCCTGCGCATGAACGGCAAGAAAAGAATAAAAATAAAACTCCCCAGGGACGTGGAAGGTGTATCCTCGGTCAGGCTGGTCTATCATCTTTCCGACGTTTGGGTGGACGTAATTTACGAAAAGGAACTCAAAGAACCGGAGGCCGGACTTATCCATCTGGCCGGAATCGACATGGGGATGGACAATTTAATTTCTCTAATTTCAACCAACCCCGACGTAAAAAGCCTGATCATTTCCGGCAGGGAAATCAAGTCTTTCAACTGCTGGTTTAACAAAAAGAAGGCCGCGGTGCAGTCGGCAATGGATACGCTGAGCAACAAAATTGATCAGGAAGAGGACGAACCCCGGAAAAATGCCATGTCGAAAGAGCTGCTCAAATTAAAGTTCTACCTCCACAACCTTTACAACTACCGCGACCGCTGGATTGAGTCTCACTTCCACAAAGTAGCCCGTGTCCTGGCCGATTTCCTTTACGAAACTGGCCACAAAGCGGTTTACCTCGGCAAAGGGGCCACAGAAAGTAAAGACGGAATAGACTTAGGAAAAGTGACCAACCAGAATTTCGTGAGTATTCCTTTTCGTAAGCTGATCAATATTTTGAAGTACAAGCTGGAAGAGCTGGGTATGAAAGCGGAAGAAAAAGAGGAGTCCTACACCAGCAAGGCTTCCTCTCTTTCCGATGGTATTTTGGAAATTCAGCGAAGGTACGACGAAGCCAAAGAGAAGCAGGGAGAAATAAAAATTAAGTGTTCCGGCAAAAGAATTGAGCGCGGTCTGTACAGGGACAATGTGCTCAAAAAAGTTTTCAACGCCGATTTGAACGGCGCTTTGAACATTTTAAAGGTGGGAGCGAAGCTCCGCAGACTTACTTTAAGCCTGAAAGTTCTTTTGTGTAAGTTGTGCAACCCGCTGAGACTTAACCTCTACAATTTCATTTACAGGTTCAAAAGTAAGGCCGAGTCCCCTCCGGGGATAGGAGATAGTAGGCTGGCAACAGCAGGGTTAACTCGATAGATATGACATCGCCATTCGAATATAGAATGGTCGATTAAATGTCTATTTGAGTGCCTCATGCTTATTGAACAATCGCCATAGTTGTGGAAAGGGAGTGCGTTCCATGCCGTTTCAGCATAAAAGGCAAACGAAAATTTATTATACTTATGCGGATTATGCTTCATTGCCGGAAGAAGAAAGGTGTGAAATCATCGATGGCGTGCTGTATATGCAGGCGGCTCCATCCAGAATTCACCAGGAAATCTTGATGGAACTTTCAAGGCAGATAGCAAATTATCTGGCAGGTAAGCCATGTAAAGTCTATCCGGCGCTATTTTGCGTAAGGCTGCCGGATGGTGATGAAAAAAGCGATGAGGATATCAAAACAGTGGTGGAACCCGACATAAGCATTGTCTGCGACCAATCCAAATTAGACGGGCGGGGATGTATAGGCGCCCCCGATATGATCGTTGAGATTACTTCGCCATCTTCGGCGAGGAAGGACAGGTTGGAAAAGTTTTATAAATATGAGAGAGCCGGTGTGAAAGAATACTGGATCGTGGAACCGGAAGAAAAGCTGGTCAGCGTATTTGTGCAGGGCGACAATAATAGATACGGCAGGCCGGATATTTACACAGAAGGCGATGAAATAAAAGTGAGTATATTTCCAGACCTTGTAATAAGTCTGAAGAATATTTTTTGACCCTCCTGAGGGTCCTGGAACTTTTATGAACTACGTGTAACCTGCAAAATTCAAGTTCCAGGCTGGTAAGAAATAACTCCTGAGGAGTATAAATGGGAAATTAGCCCTGAACTATCGCTAAAAAATGATCAAAAACTTATTCTGACAATAAAAGGCAGCTAAAAAAGGACAGACCACCCCTCTCCAAATTTGGTTTCACTTTGCGGCATTCTTTTAACTAACAGGAATTAAGCAGCCTTGCAGGTTTGCTGCTCAGCCTGATGTGCATTAACTTCCGGGTAGAAATTACCCGGCTTTTTTGTTGAAAATGATTATTTTTTTGGTGCGACGTAAAACAAGTCAATTATACCATTTCCTGTTAGCGTGAACAACTGGGGAGGGGTGCCCATCATTTGCTGGCCGGCAATGAGAAACCGTTTTATTTCCAACGATTGTTTACAAAGTATCTGAAAATTGATATCATGCTATTTGGGCATGCCTATAGTTGTAGAAAGAGAGTGCATTCCAAGCGTTGTAATAAGTCCGCAGGCCCGCTAAAACGGGCGCTTAATGTGGAATGGGGAGGAGTTGTATAGGCCCTGGTTGACTGCTTTGGGGGAGGCGAAATTTATGAAATCTATTTCCAGATGTGTGGCAGTTGAAAAAGAAATGCAAAAAAGGAGAGCCGCCGTAAGGCCGGTAAACGAAAGGATCGCAAAGCTGAGAGAGAAGAGCGTAAAGGCCGGGGTCAAAATATCCGGAGAGAGGGCCCGGCTGATAACTGAATTTTATAAAAGCGGGGCCGCTGAAGGGAAATCCGTCCCGGTGCAGCGGGCACTGGCGTTCAGGTATTTAATGGAACGGGTGAGCCTACCCGTCGAAGACGGGCAGCTGATCGTAGGGCTAAGGGGAACCGGACCGCAGGAGGTCCCTACATATCCGGAAATCTGCACTCACAGCATGAGGGACCTGGAAATTCTGGATTCCAGGGAGAATATGCCCTACAAAGTCGACGACAGCACCAGGAGGTTGTATTCGGAGGAAATAATTCCGTACTGGAAGGGCAGGACCGTAAGGGAGGCCGTCTTTAAAAGCCTGCCCCGAGACTGGCTGGATGCTTATGAAGCGGGGATATGGACGGAATTTATGGAGCAAAGAGCACCCGGCCACACGGCTGGCGGCGACCGGATATTCAGAATGGGAGTTCTGGACATAAAAGATGAAATTAAAAAGAAAATGGCTGAACTCAAGCCTGAGGACCCCGCGTACGGCGACAAGATGGAGGAACTCAAGGCCATGGATATTGCCGCGGACGCCATTCTGGTCTACGCCGGGCGCTACGCAGAGAAACTTGATAAGATGGCCGGAGAAGAAGAAAACCCCGGAAGGAAGGAAGAGCTTAAAGAAATGGCCAGGATATGCCGGCGGGTTCCGGCCCACGCACCGGAGACTTTCTGGGAAGCCCTCCAGCACTACTGGTTTGTTCATGTGGGTGTAGTCTATGAGACAAATCCCTGGGATTCTTTTAATCCCGGCCGCCTGGACCAGCATTTATATCCGTTTTACAGCAAGGATATCGCGGAAGGGAGGCTTACGAGAGACAAAGCCAAAGAGCTTCTTCAGGCCTTTTGGGTCAAGATCAACAACCAGCCCGCGGTGCCGAAAGTCGGCGTAACAGCTGAAGAGAGCTTCACGTACAACGACTTTACGAAAATCAATGTGGGAGGGCTGAAAGAGGACGGTTCCGACGGCGTCAACGAGGTCTCCTACCTGATCCTGGAGGTCCTGGATGAGATGAGAACCTTGCAGCCGAACACGGCTGTGCTGGTGAGCGATAAAAATCCCGAGCGCCTTCTGATCAAAGCTTTGAAAGTCGTGGGCCCCGGCTTTGGGGAGCCGCCGTTTTTCAACTTCGACGGTGTCGTGGTAAAGATGCTGAGGCAGGGTAAAAGCCTCGAAGACGCCCGCACTTCAGGGGTCAGCGGTTGCGTGGAGTCCGGAGCTTTCGGGAAGGAAGCCTACATATTGACCGGGTATTTCAACCTGCCTAAAATTCTTGAAATCACCCTTAACAACGGTATAGACCCGCTAAGCGGCAAGAAACTGGGTCTTGAAACGGGGGATCCTGCCGGTTTCAAGACCTTCGATGAGCTTTGGGAGGCGTTTGTCAGGCAGGTTAAGCACTTTATGGACATAAAGATGAAGGGAAATGACATTATAGAGGAGATCTATGCGAAGCAATTGCCGGTACCATTCATGTCGCTCTGGATTAACGACTGCGTTGAAAACGCCCGGGACTACAATGCCGGGGGTGCCAGGTACAACACGCAGTACGTCCAGCTGGTGGGACTGGGTACCGTGGCTTTCGGTTTAAGTGCGATCAGATACCACGTTTTTGATAGAAAGACGGTTACAATGGGAGAGTTGCTGGAAGCCCTCGGGCAGAACTTTGAAGGAAAACACGAGATGTTGAGGCAAGTGATTTTAAATAAAACGCCCAGGTACGGGGAAGACGATGATTATGCGGACGAAATAGCGAAAAATATCGTGGATGTAACGGTAAAGATAATCGAAAGCTACCCGCCGTCTCCAGTGAGGAAGGCTTCGAAAAGGGCTTACTTCCTGCCTACAACGGCACATGTGTATTTCGGCAAGGTCACCGGAGCGACGCCGGACGGGAGAAAGGCGGGGATGCCGGTTTCGGAGGGCGTCTCACCGGTCCAGGGGAGCGATAGGAAGGGAATAGCGGCTGTCTTCAGGTCGGTGTCCAAGTGCGACTGGGACAAGACCGGCGGGGCTCTGCTCAATCAAAAGCTTACTCCGGACCTGCTGGAGGGCGATGAAAACATCAAAAATCTGGCCCGGCTTATCAGGACCTTCTTCCATATGGGAGGGCATCACGTCCAGTTCAACGTCGTCAGCGCCGAACTGCTCCGTGAGGCGCAGGAGCGCCCTGGCGATTTTCAGGACCTGATGGTAAGGGTTGCCGGGTACAGCGATTATTTCGTAAACCTGCCGAAAGGGTTGCAGGAAGAGATAATCGCCAGGACCGAACACAGAGAGATTTAACTCCGGTGCGGTGTAATTATTCGGTGAAACCGCTATCACCGGCACGGTGCCGCTCAGCACTCCCCAAAATATGAGACTGCGTGGACAACGCGGCACAATAGCGGGATAGCTGAGCATTTACGGTGCGCTTAAATTAAGATGGAGGCATCTAAATGGTCAACGAAGGATTGATATTCGACATAAAACGCTTTGCTATCCACGACGGTCCGGGAATAAGAACGACGGTATTCCTGAAAGGATGTCCCCTCCGGTGCTGGTGGTGTCACAATCCCGAGGGTATTTATCCCGCAAGTGAGCTCATGTTTTTTGAATATAAATGTATCGGGTGCCGGACGTGCGCCGGTGTTTGTCCCGCCGGCGCAATTGCTTTTGAAAACATTGAGCATCACCTGGATCGAAAAAAGTGCACTGGCTGCGGCGTATGTTCCGAAGCCTGTCCAACAGGCGCTTTGAAGCTGGCCGGCAAGGTCATCACCGTTGAAGGGCTCATGCAGGAGCTTGAAAAAGATGTCCTGCTTTACGATAACTCCGGTGGAGGTGTGACCTTTTCGGGTGGAGAGCCGCTTTTACAGCACCGGTTTTTAATGGACGCCTTGAGGGAGTGCAAAAAGATAGACCTGAGCACGGCACTGGACACATCCGGTTACGCTTCCGGAGATGTTTTCGCAGCAGTTTTGGATTACGTCGATGTTTTTCTCTTTGACCTGAAACTGGCCGGTGACAGAGAGCACAGAAAGTACACGGGAGTTTCGAACGTGCCGATCAGAAACAACCTGCGGATGCTGGCGGACACCGGGAGGGGCGGCGACGTAATCTTACGCCTCCCCGTAGTCCCGGGGATTACCGATACGGAGCAAAATATCGCGGGTCTCCTGGATTTTGTGGCATCATTGAAAGGGATAAGGCGGATTGACCTGTTGCCTTTCCACGACGTGTACGAAAAATACTGCCGGCTGGGCAGGGAATACAAGATGCCCGCCTGCGGCGTCCCGGCTCCGGAGAGGCTCAAAGATATCAAGGAAAGTTTTGAGAGAGCCGGTTTCATTGTAAAAATATAAAGGTGCTTTCCCTGGATTTGCCTCTCGAAGGCTTTTTTTCTTTACCGGTTTTTGCCCAAAGAAGCCGCCGGGCCTATCCCGGTGCAGGTTCACTTCGTTAAAAGCTTGATTCAGACGGGAAAATGCAGTTGTATTCAGTGATATATTATTTATATAATATACACAGGGTATATACAAGGGGGTGATGGCTTGGAAAAAACCAGACTGACTCCAATCCGGTTTCCAGTTGACCTGCTGCTTGAGCTGGACAGGTTTGTCGGTCAGGGGCAGAGGAGCAAGTTTATTATTGAAGCCACGCAGAAGGAATTGCTCCGGTTAAAACAAAAAAAGGCTTTACAGTCGGCTGCCGGAGTTTTCAAGAAAGAGGATTACCCCGGTTTTACCGGGCCTGAAGATGTTTCCTCCTGGGTTCGCCGGTTGAGGGAGGAAGCGGAAGCCCGGAGGAGGGAGATTTTTGGACACTAATGGTTTTTTACTGGATACCACGATTTTAATCGACTTTTTCCGCGGCAGAAAAGAGGCAGTCGATACGCTCAACAGGCTGGTAGAAACAGGCCTCCTGGCGTGTTGTCCGATCACGGTGGCCGAGGTTTTTTCGGGAGCAAGGCCCGAGGAGCTGCCTGAAATAGAAGAATTTTTCAAAGCCCTGCTTTTTTACCCTGTTGGATACAAAACGGCCCGCCGGGCCGGTTTGTACCGGAGGGAATACGGGAAAAAAGGCATCAGCTTAAGCATTGCGGATACCATTATTGCCGCAGTGGCGGTGGAAAATTCCCTAACTCTGGTTACAAAGAACGTGAGGCACTTTCCCATGCCGGAACTGGTTGTAATTGAGCATGATTAACTTTATATAGCGCTCTCCGCCCGGCAACCGGTCAACCCCGCAAAGACCGGGCGGGGGATAAGGCGGAATCTGCAGCGGAAACCGGGAGCTAAGAACTGGAGGTCCGAAAAGTGAAATCAGTGCTGGATGCGTGCAAGCCGCGGCCCGAGATCCTGGCCGGTACATTCAACCCCGAGGTTTTTACGGCGTCGCTCAGCCCGGTCGTCGAGTTTTATCGCAGCGGTCGGGGCATCATTGATAGTATTTACACCAGCGCGGAGCTCTTTTTCCGGGAGGCTACTTACCCGACCCAGGGTTTACGGTTGACTCTGGCGGAAGTTTTCGGCCGGATTGCGGGTGATCTGACCGTTCCGGCCATCCACCGGCTGGAGACGGCTTTTGGTGGCGGCAAGACCCACACGCTGATCGCCTGTACGCACATCGCCCATAAAGGTACGGAGTTGCGCAGCGTCATCCGGGACGTCCTCGACCCGGAGCTTCTCCCCGAGCCCGGCGAGATCGCCGTCGTTGGCGTGGCGGGTGATGAAATTCCGGTGCATAAGCCAAAGGGCAGGGCTTTAGTGCCTTACACCCTCTGGGGCGAGATCGCCTATCAGATCGGTGGAGAAAACCTTTATCGCGAGGTTGAGGATGAAGCGAACTCCCATGCCGCGCCCGGCAAAACGTATTTCGACAGGGTGTTTGCAGGTCGTAAGGTCCTCATCTTGCTGGACGAGCTGGCCCAGTACGCGGCGCGGCTTGAAGCGGCCCGGCCCGATGGCGCCAGCCAGCTGGCCGCCTTTTTAATGGCTCTTCACGGCTACGCCCGCAACCATCCGGGGATTGCGGTGGTGCTCACGCTTGCCAGCACAACAGATGCCTTCGCCAAACAGACGGAGCACCTGGCAAAGCTCATCAGCCAGGTGCGCGGCGAAGAGGTTGGCGAGGACGATGCTCTGGGGATTGGGGAAAGAGCCGTGAAGGGCGTAGCCAGCGTGGTTGCCCGTGACGCGGTCCAGGTCACGCCGGTTCAGGCGGCTGAAATTTCGTCCGTCCTCACCAAGCGGCTGTTTGTCTTCATAGATCGTGAAGCCGCCAGGGAAACCGCTGAGGAGTACATGGCGATGTACCGCCGAAACGCGGCCCTGCTGCCGGAGGAGGCTTCCAGCGATGACTTCAAGGGCCGGATGATCGCCAACTATCCGTTTCACCCGACCCTCGTTGATTTTCTTAATAAGAAGCTGGCCAATGCCGAAAACTTTCAGGGAACGCGCGGCGTCCTCCGGGTTCTCTCCCTTGCCGTGCGCAGCCTGTGGCAGAAGCAGAAGGCCGTTCCGATGATCCACGCGTGCCACCTTGACCTGCGCTCGGAGCGGGTGGTTAATGAAATCCTGGGCCGCACGGGCAGCTCGGACCTGCTCTTTGTTCTTAACGCCGATGTTGGCGGCGTAGATACGGGCACGCTCGAGGGAGGCCACAGCAACGCGGAACTCGCCGACCGGCGCAACCCCCACCCGGAAGGCCACCCCCTTTATGAGTATACATGGAAGACCGTTTTCCTGCACAGCCTGGTCGGCCGCGAAGAAGGCCTGGGCTCCAAAATCTTTGGCCTCACCGGGCCCGAAGCCTGCTTTTGCGTTTCTTTCCCCGGTCTTACGCCGCCGCAGGTGCGCACGGCGCTGGAAGAAATCAGCGAAAGCGCTTTTTACCTCCGGTACGAGCAGGGAAAATATTTCGCCAGCGAAGAGCCGACGATTAACAGCGTTCTGGCCAGAATCCGCAAGACGTTAAAAGCTGCTCAGGTGGAGGAGCTGCTGGAGGCGGCGGCGCGAAAGGTGGTCACCGGGGGGGCGGGTTTATTTCACATAGAACATGATGTTTTGCTGCCGGAGCACCTGCCCGACGGTAAAGACCGGCCCGTGCTCGGGGTTGTTTCGTTAACTGCCGGGACCATTGATGTTGAGGCCATGGTGACCACAAAAGGCTTGAACAGGCCGCGGGAGCGGCAGAATCTCATCTTTCTGCTCGTTCCGGAAACCGTGGTGGTAAAAGGGATAAACGATCAGGACGGGATCTTCGAAAACACCCGCGTCCGGGACGTCCGGCAGCGGATTGAGGGTACTGCCCGCCAGGTCATGGCCATGCGCCTC
Organism: Desulfofundulus thermosubterraneus DSM 16057; assembly: GCF_900142025.1. Classification (GTDB taxonomy): domain Bacteria; phylum Bacillota; class Desulfotomaculia; order Desulfotomaculales; family Desulfovirgulaceae; genus Desulfofundulus; species Desulfofundulus thermosubterraneus. The sequence goes on from NZ_FQZM01000008.1 coordinate 9,401, forward strand.
CTGATTGAGAAGCCGCAGAGCTACGGGGTGAACCCCCGCCGCCTGGATGACGAAGATTTTCGGAAGCGCTACGCTGAACGGGAGCAGGCCCTGCTTACCGATGTTTCGAGAATCTATACAGGCTTCTACTACCCGGGAGCGGCGGGATATATCGTGCGAAAGGAAATAAAGACTGCCGGGGGCGAAGGCGGGGCACCCTTTATCGAACTGATCCGGGATGCGCTGATCAAGGACGGCAAGCTTCTTACCGGCCGCAACACAACACAGGCCGACCTTTTGAACTTAAGCAAGCTTTTCTTCGAGCACGGCGACGCTGTAACCCTGAAGGAGCTGCGTGAAAACTTTTACCGCGTGCGCAGCTGGCCGGTGCTGGAGAGCCCCGAAGTTTTCGACCACATCGTGCGGGCTGGGGTCCAGAAGGGCGTCTGGTGCGTATTCCGCATGGACACCGGGGAAAGCGTGAAACCGGCCGAATTTTACGACCGGGAAAACGATATTCCGCTGGGGGTCGACCTGACTGCCGGGGACTACGGGCTGATCACCCCGCAGGGGGTCAACCAGCGCGGCTGGGCTATAAACCAAAAGGTCGACCCGGTTAAAGTGCGCGACGGCGTGATTTACACGGTTGCTAGTAGCGGCGTTTCCACGATAGAGAAGGTTGCCGAAAGCATGGCCGGGAAATACGGGGATGTTCCCGCCCGGGAACTGGAGGAGGCCGTGGTGACGCTTATAAAAGACGGCCAGCTTATCGCATTTCGCGGCACACCGGATCAAAAAGAAAAGCCCGACTTCATCCACGGTTCCGCGGCAGCCCTTTACACTCCTCAGCCCGGTGACGTTCTGATCACGCCGGCTAAAGCGGCCGAACTGGGATGGGTGGCAGCCGGCCGCCGCAGGCTCACCCTCGAAGGAAAGGAAGGGGCCGAGAAGCTCCTGCCGCTGCTCCGGCGGCTGGGCAGCCTCTACAATAGAGGTGCCAGCTCCACCATTGAAACCATGGATTTGACGGACCTTGAGCTTCCCGGGGGCGGCACGATCCGGCTTGAACTGACTAACGTTACCCCGGAATCTATGAAGGCTCTCGGCGAGCTTTTTGAGGTGCTGGATGGCGTGGTGCAGAAGGGCGAACAAACCGAGGCCTTTCTTGAAATCGTCGATCCGGATGATGATTGCTTATTCATCCAGGAGTTGAAGAAACAATAAGGCGAGGCGGATCAAATGGCAAACCGGAAGTCAAACACCAGCCGGGACCTGTTGCCTGACCTTCAGCACCGCATCCAGCCTTTACTGAAGAGCGCCCCCTGGGTCCTGAGGGTAACCGAATATAAAGACAAACCGGCGCCCGTCCTGGTAATCAAAGAGCGCGGCGAAGGTGCGGATGATCCGGGAAAGAACGGCGGGACATTGGTCAAGGCGGCTCTTAAGGACCGGGGTTTGCTCTACGGCCAGCCCCTGCGCCGTTGCCTGCCCGTAATCCGGATAATTGTCAGCCACGTCTGCGATCATGCCGGAATACCGCTCGAACTCCAGCGGTATTTTGGCGACGGTCGCATCACGTTCCGGGGCAACCTGCCCCTTGACGAGGAGGCGGGTGCCAAGCTAGCGCTCATCTTCAAGCTCAGGGAAGGCATCAAGGACATGGACCGGGTTGAGCTTATCGCCTGGCGCGTGCAGCGCTTCAGCCGCGAGGAAGCGGTCTACTGGTTGACGCGGGCGACCCAGTACGGCGAGGCGGCCAACCGCTGGGCGAGGTCGGGCATGCGGATCATGCTCAGCGGCCAGCCCGGTGATAAGGAGATCCTTCACCTGCTTGAAAAGTTGCGTAAATAGAGAGAGGAGATTGTTTCGTGGCGCAGCACGCTATACCCGGAACGGACATACGCCTTATCGAGGCGGGCTTCCCCTGCCACCAGGTCGGCGCGGAGACACAGCGGGAGCGCGGTGCAAGTTCCGCTCTCCCACCACTATATTTTCTTCACGTCTGGTGGGCGCGGCGCCCGCTTGTTCCCAGCCGCGCCGCCGTTCTCGGCTCGCTCCTGCCCGCCGGGACGGACCCGGACTGGTTTCTCCGCCAGCTGGGCATCGAAAAAGTGCAGGCGCTGGTGAACGGGGAGCCGTGGACGCTGGAGGAGGGCCTTATAGAGAGGCTGGAGGTAGATTCCGATGGCCGTGAGTGGCTTCCTGTGGACGGAGTTGTTCTCAGGGCTTTGCAAAAAGAGCGGGACCGCCGCGCGGCCAACCTGAAAATGATATCCGGGCTCAAGGATAGCGATCCCTCCCTGGCTCGTGATCCGGTGCTCCGGCGCTGGGAGGTGGAGAACAGACCCTTTCCCGGGGTTTTACCGCAAGAAGGGGAGAAGCTTCCCGTCCTGAGGTGCGCGGCTGATCCCCATTGGGCAAAACAACGTATTGCCTGGGAAAACGAAAGAGGGATTCGGACAAAAGAGGATAAGTACGGGTATGCCCGTGCCTTTAGCAAAGCGCCGTGCATGATATTGCCGGAGAGTCATCGACTCACGGTGCTGGACCCGACCGCCGGCGGGGGATCCATTCTTTTTGAGGCGCTACGCCTGGGCCACAGGGTGATCGCGAACGAATTGAACCCCGTGGCAGCCGTAATCCTCCATGCAACGCTGGATTATCCCCTCCGTTTCGGCCAGAGCCTGGTTAGTGATATAAAAGTTTGGGGAGCCCGTCTGCGGGAAGCAATGGTTAATCAGACGGCAGACCTGTTCCCGGCATCGCCACTGGCCGGACAGGAGCTGGAAGAACTAAAGAAGCACCTCCGCGAATGTCCGGAAGGTATGCTGTTTTCGCAGTTCAACGAGGAGGAACTCGATGGTTTCCTTTACGTTCGCCAGATCACCTGCCCCCATTGCGGCGGCGAGGCGCCCCTGCTGAACACCTGCTGGCTGTCGAAAGAAGGCGAAAAGTGGGGCGTGCGCATTGTCACGGACGGCCGGCCGAGGGGCGGCAGGGTCCGGTTTGAAACCTACCGCCTCAGGGGAAACCGGGGGCCGAACGGCGAGGACCCGGACTTCGCCACGGTGAAGGATGGAGTCGGTCTGTGCGTCCACTGCCGCCAGGCCATTCCCGCCGACGAGATCAAAGCCCAGGCGCGGGGCACCTCACCCCACGGCAGGTGGCAGGACCGTCTTTACTGCGTCGTGGCCGTTCGCTACCAGCCGAAGCTGGATAAACACGGCAGGCCTGAGCGCTACAAAAGCGGCGAGCGGGCCGGTGAAATTAAGACCGAGAAGGTCCGCTTCTTCCGGCCGCCCAACGACCGCGACCTTGAGGCCCTGCGTGAGGCCGAAAAGCGCCTGGCCGAGCGCTGGCCCGGGTGGGAGCGGCAGGGGCTCATCCCCACCGAGAGCATTCCAAGGGGCCATAAGACAATGGAACCACTACGTGTTGGCATGACGCGCTGGTGCGATATGTTCACGCCGCGCCAGCTCCTGGGGCACCTCATCCTGGTGGAGGAGCTCAACCGCCTCAAGCCGGAAATCCTCCGGGAGCTGGGGGAGGAACGCGGCCGTGCCGTCGTTACATACCTCCAGTTTTTGATCGATAAATGCCTGGATTATAACAGCAAGCAGACAAGGTGGCATTATAATCGAGGTGTCCTGATAAATACCTTTGGAAGGCATGATTATTCAATTAAATGGACGTTTGGCGAGATGATCTTAACCGGCCCCAACTCGGGCGCGGCCTGGGCGCTCGCGCAGGTTATTGACGCTTACGCAGGAATGGCGGAACTGCTGGCGCCGCTGCACGCAAAGCTCAACGGGGCCGCGCCGCCGGTGACCATCCGGTGCGGCACGGCGGCCCGGATGGAAATCCCCGATGGTTCGGTGGATCTGATCTGTATCGATCCACCCTATTACAACAACGTCCAGTATGCAGAGCTGTCCGATTATTTCTACGTCTGGCAGCGCCGCACCCTCCACGACCTCTACCCGGAGCTGTTCCGGCGGCGGCTTACGAACAAGACGGACGAGGCCGTGGCCAACCCGGCGCGGGACGGGTCGGCCGCCGGGGCGAAAAAGGAATACGAGCGCCTGATGGGCGAGATTTTTGCCGAGTGCCGCCGCGTGCTCAAAGACGACGGCATCATGACCATTATGTTCACCCATAAGACGCAGGAGGCCTGGGAAGCGCTGACGTGCTCGCTGATCGAGAACGGCTGGACTATTACGTCGTCGATGCCTGTCGAATCTGAAGCGGCCGAATCCATTCACCAGAAGGGAATGGCCGCCGCCGCCAGTTCCATCTTCCTTACCTGCCGTAAGCGCCAGAAAACAGGTGGCCCGCCGGCCACCTGGACGGGATTCGGCGGCACGGGGGTGGCCCGGCGAGTGCGCGAAGCCGTACGCGAGGGCCTGCAGGAGTTTGAGCGGCTGCGGTTAAACCCCGTGGACGAGATGGTGGCCAGTTACGGCCGGGCGCTGCGCGTGCTTTCCGAACACTGGCCGGTGCTCGACGGCGACGAGCCGGTCAGCCCCATCCGCGCCATGAACGAGGCCAGCGCGGTGGTCGCCCGGTATCAGGTCGCCCGCCTGACGCAGGGGCGTTTGCAGGTGGACGACCTGAATCCCGAAGCAGCCATGGCCCTGACCCTCTACGGTATTTTCGGCCTGGCCGAATTTCCCTATGACGAGGCACTGAACCTCTCGCGCTCGCTCAACATTAAACTGGAGGGCAAAACCGCCGGGTATACCGTTAACGGCCGGATGATCGGCATCAGCGACGAGATCCGGGGCAGCCGCCCGGGGCGCGGCAGCGCGCAGGAGACCGGTTACCACGCGCCGCTTGTCCGCCGCGGGTCAAAGCTGCGCCTGGCCCGGCCGGAGGAGCGCCACAGGAAACGCGTGGACAATCCACAGACGGAGTGGGACGTCCTCCACGGTTTGATTCTTGCCTACCGGGAGGGCGACGTTCCCGTCGCCCGCGCTTATCTGGCGCAGCACGCGCCGGCGCGCGAGCAGGTGATCCTGGATCTGCTCTCCGTATGGGCGGCACAAATGGCCGACGAAGAATTGCGCCGGGAGGCCGGGGCCATCCTGTTCGGCCTCAAGTGAGGGAAGAGTCCAATGGAGTCAACTGGTGCCCCTTTGGAAGGGAAGGGCCTGCGGTCCCGCTGCTGGCTCCTCTCCTACAAAACATCTTCGACTCTCATCGACGGCCGCCCGGTGGACATGCTGCACGATTTTTACATCCCCGCCCTTCGCTTTGCGGTGCGGTACGACCGCGTGGCCGGGTACTTCCGTTCGTCCTCTCTGGCCGCCGCCTCCATGGGCTTCTCTGCCTTTACCGGCCGGCGGGGCAAAATGCGCCTCATCGTCGGCGCCGACCTGGAACCGGAAGACGTAAAGGCCATCCTGGCCGGTGACAGGGAGCGGCTGGCGGCGAGGTTGAATGGTGAGCTCGACCGGCCCGCGTCCTGGCCGGAGGGCGTGCGGAACGGCGTAACGCTCCTGGCCTGGATGGTGGCCCACGGGTACCTGGAGGTTCGCGTGGCCTTCCGGGTGCACAAAGAGACCGGCGAGCCGCTTCCCTTCGATGCGGTGGACGACGGCTACGTGCACGAAAAATGGTTTGTTCTGCACGATGAATTCGGCAACCGCCTGTACGGGGCGGGTACGCTCAACGAATCAAAAACGGCGCTTATCCTTAATGCCGAGAATATCGATGTCCACTGCGACTGGTGGGGGGAGACGGACCGCCGGCGGGTCGATGAAGCCGTGGAAGCTTTTGAAAACCTCTGGCAGGGCCGGGTCCCCCACCTGCCGGTAATGACCCTGCCGGAAGCGGTCAAGCGGCGCCTGGTCCGGATTGCGGAAGGGATTGACCGCCCGGTGGAGATTAACGGCACGAGTGCCGCCTCCGGGGCGGTTGAACCGCCTCCGGCCATGGAGCGGCTGCGGTTTGCTGTTTTGCGCGACGCGCCGAAAATGCCCGGCGGCCGGTTCGTAGGTATGGAGACCGCGCCTGTCGAACCGTGGCCGCATCAGGCTGTCGTCGTGCGCAGGCTGGTGGAAACCTGGCCGCACTCCTACCTGCTGTGCGACGAGGTCGGCCTGGGAAAGACCATCGAAGCCGGGCTGGCGTTCCGCTCCCTGTACCTTTCGGGTTTGGTGAAGCGCATCCTCATTGCCGCACCCGCAAGTCTTACCCGGCAGTGGCACCGCCAGATGGCTTCCAAGGTCCTGCTTTCTTTCGGTCGGGCGCGCACCTCTCCGGAGATCTCCCATGAGTATATCTTTCCGTTTGAAGAGAACCGGGCGGCGGCATCGATTTATGAACCGGACCTGGTCATCGTGTCGACGGGGCTGCTCGCCCGCCGGGAACGCGCAGCGGCCCTCAAGAGCGCCGAATCCTTTGATATTGCTCTGGTGGATGAAGCGCACGCGGTCCGGCGGAAGAACCCCCAGGGTGGTCCCCAGGCGCACCCGGAATACGGGCACCTCTACCTGTCCGTCCGCGATTACCTGCGGGTCAAGGCGCGCAGCTTGTGGCTGGCCACCGCCACACCCATGCAGATCGACCCTGTGGAGGTGTGCGACCTGCTGGCGCTGACCAATCGCGCCGGTGCGTTCCAGTTCGATCCAACACTGACCTTGCAATATTACGAGATCCTCGGCAGGCTCGTGCAGGGACAGGAACCCGGTGGCCAGGAATGGGAGTTCCTGCGGCGCGCCGTACGGGCAGTCCAGATGCAGGATCCGATGCTCTGGCGTTTTATCGAGAAGAGTGTCATCGACGGGCGCATCCGGACCACGGTGCGGCAGTGGCTTGAATACGGGCGGATTCCCCGGGGCAGGGACCGGGAATTAATGTGCCGCTTGATTTTCAGTGCGTCGCCGCTTTCGCGGGTGATGCTGCGGCATACCCGGCGCCTGCTGGAAATCTACCGCGACAACGGGCAGCTGCAGCAGAACCTCGCCCGGCGCCACATTTTGCCCGTGCCCCGGATCGTTTTTACGCCGCTGGAGCGGCGTATCTACGATCAGCTGGAAGAATACTGTGCAGGTCTGGCCAGGCAAATCAGCATGCATAAAGATCATCAAACCCACCAGATGGTTAGTTTCCTGTTGAGCTTTTTGCGCCTCCGGTTTGCGTCCAGCCTGTATGCGCTCCGCGAGACTCTGCGGCGGCGTCTGGGCAAGGTGGAAGCCACGCTGAAAAATCAGCTCGTTGAAGAGGCAGGCGAACCCGAACCTGAATTTTTCCCGCTTGCGAACCCGGCATTTGAGGATGAAATCGAGGACGACCTGCCCTTAGCCTCCGAATCCCTGTTGAAGCACAGGACTGCGGCCAACCTTGAATGGGAGCGGGACCGCCTGAAAACCATGCTCGAGGACATGGCCGACATTACCGGGCCCTCGTCCAAAATGCAGGTGCTCTTTGATACGCTGGACCGGCGCCGGGACCGGCAGACCGGCCGTATCGAGCAAACCGTCGTCTTTACCCGTTTTTACGATACGCTCAAGGATATCGTTACCCGGTTGCAAAAGGCCGATCCGCAGATGCTGATCGGCACCTATTCGGGGCAGGAAGCCGGGTATTTCGACCCCGGGCCGGGAAAGATGATCCGGGTGGACCGCGAAGAGGTGAAGGAGCGGTTCCTGCGCGGCGAGATCGACGTCCTTGTCTGCACGGATGCAGCGGCGGAAGGTTTAAACCTGCAGACCGCCGACCTGCTGGTTAACTTTGATCTGGGATGGAACCCGATGAAAGTCGAGCAGCGGATCGGGCGCATTGACCGCATCGGGCAGAAACACAAGGACATCTACGTTCTCAACCTCTGCTATGCCGGCAGCGCCGAGGAAATTGTTTACAATCGCCTGCTGTCCCGCCTGGCGGAAGCAAACATGATCGTCGGCACACAGCAGATCTCGCTGCTTCCGGTAGGGCCGGAAGATTTTCAGGAGCTGGCCGAAGGAAAGCTCACTTCCGAGGAACTGTGGGCCCGCGCCCGGGAAAGGATCGAGATCCAGCGCAAGCGCGTGGAAAGCATGGAGATTCACCCGCAGGAACTTTACGAAATCTACATGCGGATGGCCCGGTCTGACGGCCGGTGGGCCGTACCGGTAAACCTGCCGGCGATATGGGAAGCGCTGAGCGGGTCGCAGTATCTGCGGAACCTGGGATGCGCCGCATCGACGGAGCCCTGGCCGAATCTTACGCTTTCCGGTATAGACGGCGTGCCGGGTGGAGCAGTTCTCACCGTTTCCCGCGAGCTTTACGAGGAAGGTCTGGCCGGCGGTGGAGTTCGCGTTCATTTTGCCTCGTATGGCGATCCCTTCTTCGATGCCGTCCTGGAACAATTCGGCAGGTTCGGGCTGCCCGGGTGCGTGCGGCGGATCGCCGTTAAAGTTCCCGGCATGAATGATGTGGAGATGGTGGGTTACGCGGCGGCTTGCCGCGGAGCCGGTGGCGTTCGCGAGGTCCGGCTCATCCTGGCGTGGAGCGACCTTGAGGGTCTTTGCCTGGCAGAGGCGGAATCCCTGACAGAAGCGGAGGTCGCACCGCTGCGGGAAAAACTGGAGCGGATAGCCCGGGAAGAGTTCGCACCCTGCCTTGCGGCGGAGCGGATCGAACGGGAGAACATCCGCGCCGCCCGGGCGCAGGAGATGTTCAACTTCCTGGTGATCCGTGACCTTCTTGAGACCAGGGCGCGGCCTGCCGGGGAAGGGGCGCTTTTCTGGCCGGTTCTGCGTGAAGTTGCTTCTCTGATCGAGGAGCGGGAGCAAATTTTAGCCGGCGGCCTGCCGGCGGAGGCCCTCAGGGCGGTGGCCGGGGAGCTGCTTTTCGACTGCCAGGTGCCCGGCGCCGGCAGCAAAGCTCACCTCCTGGTGCCGCGCGTTCTGGCCCGGGCGGCCGTCGACGCCGCCAGCCGCCTGGCGGACAGTATGAAGGTGCGCAAAAGCGAGCTCCGCGTTGATACGGTGCTGGCGCGCCTGCAGCGCGAAGCAGAGGCCAGATGGCGGCAAATACGTTAGACAATCCTTTAGCTTTTGACAATGGATAAGCTTCCGGGTATAAATTACCCGGCTTTTTTGTTGTAGATGATTAATTTTTTTGGTGCGGCGTAAAACAATTGTAAATGGGTTATCAAGCGGGGTGTGTTAAATGGCAGTAAATGGATTCTTGCAAAAAGGTACCGGCGGTTCCTTTCTGCTCATCGGCGGGGCTGAAGACAAGGAGGGGGAATGCCTCATCCTGCGCGAGTTCGTCCGCCTGGCCGGGGGAGAACGGGCAAGCATTGTGGTGATTACCACGGCCACCCGTCTGCCCGGGGAAGTGGGTGAGGCATACCGACGGGTATTCCTGCGGCTGGGGGCAGATAACGTTTTGCCGGTCCACCTGGACAGCCGGGAAAAGGCCGGGGACCCCCGCCATGCCGCCATTTTGCAACGGGCCACGGGCATTTTTTTTACCGGGGGCGACCAGTTGCGGATTGCCAGGATCCTGGGGAGGACCCTCTTTGAACATGCTTTGGAGGCCGCCAGCCGCGCGGGGGTGGTGATCGGCGGCACCAGTGCCGGTGCGGCTGCCATGGGCGAGATCATGATCGCGGACGGCAGGGGCGGACGTTCTCCCGGAAAGAATACGGTGAAAATGGCTCCCGGTCTGGGACTTATCAGCGGCGTGGTGATTGACCAGCATTTTGCCCAGCGGGGGCGGATCGGCCGGTTGCTTGCCGCCGTGGCCCACAATCCCCATGTTCTGGGTATCGGTATTGATGAAGATACGGCCATAGTCGTGTCGCCTGCCGGCCGGTTTGCTGTTCTGGGGTCCGGCACGGTGACGGTGGTGGACGGGCGGACCATCGAGCACACCAACGCTTCCGATTTACAGCCGCAGCCCATGCTGGCCCTCACCGGGGTAACCCTGCACGTTCTACCACAGGGTTACGGATATGATTTTAAATCCCAAAAACCTTACTCCCCCGGAAGCAGTTTTGGGGAAGGAACTTTTTAAAAAACGTCGAATAAAAAATGGCAGAAAGCCGGAGCTTTCCTGACTCAGCCCGGGGTTAAAACTTGCGGAAAATTTGTCTTTCATAACTGAAGGAAAAACGAACCACTGTGGTTCCAACCGGAATTGTGATGAAGACGTAACCCGGCACTCAGAAGTCTGAGTGCCGGGTGGTTTACTTTTGCGCTTGCTTTGGTTTGCTAAATAACCGTTAAAACCGGTAGCATAAATACCTTAAAGCCCTTCCCGTCAAGCCGTAAGGAAAATTTTTTAAGCTCCGCCAGGATCCTTTCTTGATCGTCATCGCCGACTACCGCCGCTACGGCACAGTTGAACCCTGGCCATACCGGATCGTCCAGCCTGGGCTCACTGTTTTTCCCTTTGCCCAGTACCCTGTCCCATTTTGTAAAGCCCGTAACCCCCAGCGAATTGAGCATCTCCATTACGTCCTCGTCAAAATCCACATCATAGGTAATAAAAAGTAACTTCATCACCGCACCCCTTTAGAAAACAGAACTTGGCAAAAACCGCAGATCCTCATGTGCAAGTCATCAGGAGAGTTTTACGCTTACCTTTTGAATGCCGGCCGCCTTGCGGAGTTTTCTCTCCTCAAACAGGCAGTAAACCGTAGGGATCAGCACCAGGGTGACCAGGGTGGATACGGCCAGCCCTCCCATCATGGTGATTCCCAGCGGGTTCCATAATTCCGCCCCTACCCCCCGGGAAATGGCCAGCGGCAGCATGCCGAAAAACATGGCGGCGGTAGTCATCAGGATTGGCCTTAACCTGTTGCGCCCGGCATTGGTTATTGCTTCCCGTAAAGGCTGGCCCCTGCTTTGCAACAGGTGGGTATAGTCGACCAAAATAATGGCGTTCTTAACTACAATTCCGGTTAACATGATGATGCCCATGAAAGAAATCAGGCTTAAGGTCGTGCCGGTCAAATAAAAGGCGTAAAATACCCCCGTTAAAGCAAAGGGCACAGAAAACATCACGATCAGGGGATCCCGGAAATTGCCGTACAACGAGGCCATAACCATGTAAACAAGAACAATTCCCAGGACCAGCAACAGGCTGAGATCCTTAAAGGCTTTTTGCTGCTCTTCAACTTCTCCGCCGAAGTTGACTGAAACCCCCGGCGGTATATCCATATTTTTAAGAGCATCTCTGATGTCGTTGGTGATTTCCCCCAGAGAACGGCCGTACTTATCTGCCTCTACCTTGACGATCCGCTGGCGGTTTTTCCTTTCAACTTCTACAGGTCCCTCACCACTTTTTATTTCGGCGATATTTTTCAATTTAATCATCCTGCCGTCGGGAGTAAAAATCGGCACTTCCGGCAAATTTTCCAGCTTGTTTTTGTCCGCCTCGCTCAGGCGGGTGAAAATATCAAAGCTATCGCCTGCATCGCGGAATTCGGTAGGATTATCGCCATAAAAATAGTTGCGGACCGTACCTGCGATCGTAGCAATGTTTAGCCCGAAAGAGGCTGCTTTCTGGCGATCTACCTCTATCCAGATTTCTGGCCGGGGATCTTTTTGACTGAGGGAAACATCCGCCGTGCCGGGGACTTCCTTAACAATCTTTTTCACCTGTTCGGCCACTTCGAGGTTCGTGTTCAGGTCGGGGCCCGCGACTTCAATGACGATTGGCTTTCCGCCGCCCATCATGAGCGAGGAAATCTGGCTCGTGGCAGTAACCTTCATCCGGCTTATGCCCGGTATTTTTTCCAGTTGTTCTCTTAATTTGCTGGCAATATCACTGGCGTTGCGCTCCCTCTTATCTCTGTCCACCAGTTTAAAACCAATCGTTCCCACATTGGGCCCTTCTTCCATGCCCATAGCCGCGCCAAACCCTTCTTCGCTCTGCCCGTCAAAAGCGTAAGAGTGCCTCAATTCTTCCGGTTTTACTACTTTATTGATGGTTTGCAGCATTTTTTCAATAACCCTGTTTGTTTCTTCTATCCTTGTTCCTTCCGGCAGGCGAAATTCAATGTTGACATCCCCCGAATCCATATCCGGTACAAAACTGGTGCCTATAAAAGGAACCAGGGCGAGGCTGCTGGCAAAAATCGAGACGGCCAGGGTAATTACGGTCTTTTTGTGGGCCAGGGCCCAGGTGAGGACGTGGCCGTAAGCATCTTCAATAAGAACCAGATATTTCTCTATAGTTGTGTAAAATTTGCTCCCGAGGCTTTCTTTTGCCGCGGATTCATTATTGCCGGCTCCCAGCCACTTTGAGGCCAGCATCGGCGTCATGGAGAGGGCAGTAAAAAGGGAAGCCAGCAGGGTCACGACAATCACAAACCCCAGTTCCTTAAAAAGCGTCCCTGTAATCCCCCCCACAAACATCAGCGGAACAAAAACCACCACGACCGTCATGGTGGAAGCCGTCACGGCCATGCCCACTTCGCTTGCACCATAAATGGCGCTGGTTTTCGGCCGGTCGCCGCGCTCCAGGTGGCGGGTGATGTTCTCCAGGATCACAATCCCGTCATCGACTACCAGGCCGCAGGCAATGGCCAGTGACATCAGCGAAATCAGGTTTATAGTATGACCAAATAAAGAGAGCGGGATGAAGGCAGCCAGCAGGGAAAAGGGAATGGTCAGGGCGATGATGGCAGCCGCCTTAACTCTCCTTAAAAAGAGAATGGTTACGATTATTACGAGCAAAATAGCTCTTAATAATTCATCCTGTAAAGTTTTAACAGAACGCAAAATATCTTCGGAACTGTCCATTACGGTATTGATTTTCACGTCGGTGGGCAGGTTTTTTTCTATTTCTTTAAGTTTATCCTTGACACCCTGAACAACTTTTACGGTATTTTTACCGGCCTGCTTTTGTAAAATAAGAACGATGGCCTTCTTCCCGTCCGCCCAGCCGTTTACAGTTTGCTCTTTGTAGGCGTCTTCAACTTCGGCCACGTCTTTAAGGTAAACAGGCCTGCCGCTAAAATAGCCGACGACCGTATTTTTTATTTCCTCTACGTCCCTATACCTGGCTGGAATCCGGACAAAGTATTCCTGCGTACCGGATTTTATACTGCCGGCCGGCAGGTTTAAGTTTTCTGCCGCCAGAACCTGCTTTACTTGTAACAAATTCAGGTGATAACCGTCTATTTTTTGAAGATCGAAATGAACATTTATTTGCCTCTCCATACCTCCGTACAGTTGAATGGCACCAACTCCCGGAACGCGTTTTAATTCGTCGGCAATCTTTTTCTCGGTCAGATAATAAAGCCTCGGCCAACTGGTATCCCCGGTGACGGTCATTACCAGGATGGGGATGCTGGCGCTGCTGAACTTAAAAATTACCGGTTCTTCTGCATCGCCCGGCAGTTTCCTTTTGGCCAGATCCAGCTTGTCCCGTATGTCGTTGGTAGCTTCCTCCAGATCCGTGCCCCACTCAAACTTACAGGATACCAGGGAGAGATTATCCATGGACCTGGAGGTGAGCGTATCCAGATTATTTACCATATTGAGCTGATCTTCAATGTGCTCGGTGATTTCCGTTTCTACGTCGGAAGCGCTGGCTCCCGGCCAGGCGGTCAGGACACTTACCACCGGCGGTTCGATGTCCGGAAGCAGATCGATGGGGAGCCTGGTTAGAGAAAGTGCTCCCAGAATAATTACGGCCAGGAAAAGCATTAAAGTGGCCACCGGCTGTTTAACAGAGAACTCAGGAAGCCTCACTGCCCGCAGCACCTCTTTCCTCTATAGAAACGCGTGCACCGTCATAAAGCCGGTTCTGCCCTCTGGTAACGACCAGATCTTTTTCAGTTAAACCATCGGTTATCTCGGTAATATTACCCTGACTGATGCCCGTTTTTACGTTTTTTAAGATTGCTTTGTTATCTTTAACGATATATACAAAATAGCTTCCCGTTCCCGGCATTTTATTCAGGGATTCGGTGGGAACCGCCAGGGCTTTCCGTTCGCCTAAATATAATTTAATATGGGCAAACATGCCGGAACGAAGCTTATACTCCTTATTGGGGATATGTATTTCAATCCCGGCTGTCCGGGTAGCCGGGTCGATGGTCGGGCTGATAACCGAGACAACCCCTTTAAAAACTTTTCCGGGGAAAGCATCTACGGTTATTTCTGCTTCTATCCCCTTTTTGAGATGTGGAAAGTCTTTTTCTGTTACGCTGCAGACGATTTTCAGCTCATCTTCCCGGGAAATGCGAATCACCGGTTTCGCTTGATCTGTCCGGTTCCCCTGCTCCACGTAACGGGCGGCTACAAATCCCGAAATGGGTGCATATATACTGTACTCGCGGTAAAGTACCTGTAGCTGGTTTAAAACTGCCTTCGCCTTCTCAACCTGGGCACCCGCGAGTTTCTTTGATTCAACGGCAGCCTTGTACTGGGCATTTATATGATCCAGTTCCTGTTTGGATACAGCATTTGCCTGGTAAAGATTTTCCACACGCAGGAGGTCTTTTTCTAACAGTTCCAGATTCGCCTCGCTCTGCCTTAACCCGGCCTCCGCTGCAGCCAGGCCTGCCGTTGCCTCTTCAAGCTGGGCTTTTATGACATCATCTTCCAAAACAGCTATCAGGTCTCCTTTTTTAACGTAATCGCCGGTTTCTACGTATATTTTCTCAATAATCTCCCCCCCAATCTTGGGGTGAACGTCTACCACGGCTGCCGGTTTGATTTCTCCTGTCAGTTCCAGTACCCGTTGCAGGTTCGTTAATCTTGCTTCGGCTACCTGTACGGGTACGGTTTCCGTTTTGTTAACAGTAATCTTTTCCTTTTCGCTTTGCCGAACGTAATTAAAGGCAGCAAACCCAATAAAGAGCAAGATCAAGATAAAAGCAATGATGATCCCTGTTTTGCTTTTGAGAGCCACCTTGTCTTCCAAAACGATAACCTCCTTCGCCGCCCGGCGCAAGATCCCCTCCGGCACCTTCGTGCAGGGGAGTTGGCCGCCATCCGGTTAAATTCACCGTGGGTGCGGTTCCTCCGGGTTACGCGCCGCTCCCCTTTGGCGCGGCCATAAAACTCCTTACCGGTGTACCAGATATATTCGTTCAAAGAAGATTTCCTCGATCAGGTCTGTGTCAACGGGATGTCTATCGGGGTTTTCCATCCAGCAAAAAAGAAAGGCATTGCTTATACTGTCAAGGGCCAAAGCCAGGTAATACGGGTCAAGCGGGCGGAAAATCTTCTTTTGAATGCCTTTTTCAAAAACAGCAGCCAGCTTCTGGATTAGCTGGTCATAGAAACTGCGCAGCTCAGTTTCTAACCCCCTCCTGACGTTAAAGCTCACGCCGGCACCCGACACTGAAAAGTAAAGCCGCACCGACAGGATGTTTTCCATAAAAAGTTTACATTTTGTTTTTAGAAAATTTTTTACCCTGGCATATTCGTCCCCCTTTTCTTCCAGCGCTTTCGATAAAGCAGAATAAAACAGCATTGCCGTCTGCATTAAAATCTCTTTATACAGTTCCTCCTTATTTTTGAAGAACTTGTAAAGAGTACCCACGGCAAATTCTGCCCGTACGGCTATTTCGTGCATGGAAACGTTATGATAACCCTTTTGCGAGAATAACTCCAGCGCAGCCTGCAGAATTTCCGCCCGGCGCTGCAGTTGTTCTCGTTCCTTTCTGGAAAGTTTATCCTTTTTCATTGTAGCCTCCAGGTAAAGATGTATGAAGCTGGCATCACGAAATGAACTTTAAGTTCACTATATAGCATTACGATTTTTTTTGTCAAGCGCTACCCGGGAGGAGCAGGCCAGGGGGCAACCATTCCGGTTGGACCAACTGCCGCCCGAGTACCCGGCGATGGGTGGGAGGGGTGCAGAAAAGAAAGGTTCCGGGAAGGGCGGGTGAAATTGTCACCCGGGTGATGATTCCGGTACGGGGGAACCGGTGTAGATACCTGCTGAATCTTGACGCGGATTTTATACGAAAATAGCGAATCTGGACAACATATGCCTGTTGTGTTATAATTTAGGCAATTGAATAAAGTGAACGGGTGCTCCCTGCCGCAAAAGGCAAGGATAGAGGGAAGTCAGTGAAAATCTGACGCGGGGCCGCCACTGTGAATGGGGAGTCCGCCACACAAAACCACTGGCCCAAACTCACTGGTGAGCTGTTACATCCAATGGCACGCTTGTTCAGCACTGAATGATGTAACAGCATGGTTCAATCGTTGTCACCGGTAAGTGCCGGGCTGGGAAGGCGTGGTGGGGCAGTGATCCATGAGCCAGGAAACCTGCCCGTTCCTTTTCACCGCTTGTACCTACGGTCCATGGGGAGGTGAAAGAGTTTAAGTAGTATGCTTTTACCCCTGCACCCGGACATGCAGGGGTTTTTAGTATTTTATAAATGCCAGATTGCAGGAATAGGTGCTTTATCCTGAGGGATAAGGCTTAAAGGGGTGATATGGTCCACTGTCGGGGGAGCCCCTTCAACTTATTTTAAGGAAGCTTTGGGTGACTTGAGGGGGCCATGACCTGAGGATAGCAGAGGGCATGCCTATTCCACTCCTCATTATCTGTACGGGGGGAGCGGTGGAGCATGTCCTTTTTGTGTTCACACAGTTACATTACCCCCCGGCACCAGGTTGGGGGGTTTTCTTTGTGCTTGGTTGGGCGGGCCGAATACCCCGGATTTTGGTCGTAATGGCAAAGGGGGAGCTTAGCAAATATGTTTTTTGCTGGCCGGTGGAACACCGGAAGTTGAGGGAATTGGCGCAATTAAAGCCAGTGGAAAAACAAAAAAAGCCGAGGATGTGGAAAAGTGGCTGCAGGCGTTTTTACCGGCATTAAAGGGTCCTTTTGCGGACCGGCAGTGGATTAAGTATGTTTTACGGGAACTTGCCCGGCCCAATCTTTCTACCCTTATTTGCTAGCTTGTTTCCTGGTAAGCTTAAGAGGACCTAAAAGGCGGCGCAGTTAAGGGAGCCTTGGCGGCCGCGAACCTCGCAGGTGGCTCAATAGACTCCGGCGATATTTAAGCGCCTGACCGGCCAGAGGAAGGCAAATCCCTATCCCCAAAAGGGGTTTTAACCGCTCCCGGATGGATTTGGCAGTAATTTTGGTGAGCGGTGGACAGGTAGAGGAAGGTGACACTTACCGTGTCCGTTTTAAAAATGCCTTATGATGAAAAATTGCTAAGTTCATTAGAATCAATCATTGCCAGCGACCCGATTGCGGATACTCTTTACCTGGCTCTAAAACATAAATACTATTCAGTTTACTGTCATTGTGTAAATGTATCCTGTTGTACCTATCTTTTGGCCACTAAAATGGGCTTGCCGGAACAAGAGTGTTTGCGTTTAACTCTAGGTGCATTACTCCATGACATAGGCAAAATTAACATATCGCCAAAGATTTTATACAAACCTGGCAAACTAAATAAAGAAGAATGGTCTGTAATTAAAAGACATCCTGTTAATGGCATTAATTTACTGAATGATTCCAAGCTTTACCATATGGTTGCTGATTCGATTCGTTATCACCACGAAAGGTACGACGGCAGTGGATATTTAGAGGGGTTGTCCGGGGAAGATATACCGTTGGCTGCAAGAATCGTCAGCATCGGTGATTGTTTTGACGCCCTGGTATCTTTCCGGCCCTATAAAAAAATATTAAGTTTTGAAGAAGCAATTGAAGAACTAATAAAAAGCAAAAACACTCATCTGGACGGTCGATTGGTAGACATGTTTATATCCATAGCGCCAGATTTTTATAAACATCATTATCATCCTACGTACTTTCCCCTTAGCGTAGAAAACAGTAACAAAAACTACAGCAAATTTATTATTAACGAAGATAGTGAACTCGAAATTAATTGGGAAGAAATTTTAGATCAGTTGCCTGATATAGGAATAATATTGATAGACAGGGATGATCGTATCCTCTTTTGCAACAATTTTGCAGCAAAATTAAGAGATGCAGAACCGGGTGAATTGATAGGCAAAACCATAATTGATATACAACGCCCCCACAGAAGAATAGTGGTTAAAGAAAAGCTTGCCAAAGTCAAAAGTGGCCAGGCAAATGGGTGGGAGCGGTTAATGGCAAGAAAAGGAAGATACATTGAAAATAAATATATAAAAATAGCAGATGAAAAAGGTTGCTACAGTGGGATGCTAATGCTGACAATGGATGTTACTCAAGGAGAAAAGCTTCTTAGAATGCTGCTAATTAACCTGGAAAAATTAAGTATTCTAGCCCAAGCAAACATATTTTTGAAGAAAGTATTTGATCTGGAAGATACATTAAACAACACTGCAGCCTTGATTAGTAAGGTTTTGACGCTCGAGAAATTATGGCTCGTTATTATGAGAAATGGAGAAATAAATTGCTTTCAGGAAGGAGAACAGCCCCTCAATGATAACCAACGAGAAGAACTCATTAAAAAATGTGAAAAGTTGGTACAAAATGGCCTCCAAGAGATAATAATAGAAAAATGGGCGGGAAGCAAGAGAATTTTTATATTTTTAGAATCAGGGGATGAATTTAAAGGTTTTTTGGTTGTCGAAACAAAAGGCACTATGCATATAGAGCAACAGGAACAAGACCTGCTTAAAGTGATTGGAAACTATGTAGCATATGCGATAAAAAAATTATTATTTATATCGCGAGTTGGAAAATTTGGCAATGAAAGATCAATTAACGAGAGTCTACAATAGGCAGTACTTAAACCTCATAAAGAACAATTTAAATGTGCAAAGCAAGTTTGCTCTTATAGTGGTGGATATAGATCGTTTGAAGTATATCAATGATAACTTTGGGCATCAAATGGGTGACTTGATTATTAAGGGTACGGCAGATATTTTAAAACAATCCGTCAGGCAAAGCGATTGGATTATAAGGATGGGTGGTGATGAATTCTTAATAATAGTCACTGACTGCAATGAGGCAGAAGTGCTAAAAATAGTCAACCGCATAAAAGGTAAAGTAGCTGCTTGGGAACATCCCATTGCTGGCTTAAGCTTATCTGTAAGTGTGGGATATGCTATGTCCAAGCGCGGGCTGAGCTTTGATGAGATTTTTACTCTAGCGGATAACAATATGTATGAGCAAAAAAGAGGTTATACCAGGCTTTTTTAGGATTAATTACTGCGGGCAAGCGCCGGTGCGAGGGGACGGCCCTGATCTGGTGTATGGAAAATTTGTCTTTTGTAGGGGAGGGTAATTCCATGTGAACATCTAGAGGATTTTTTCGGGAAGGAGTAGCGGTTTGATTTGATAACCCTCAACTGTAGGGAATTCCTGGGTCGACGAAATTCCTTGGAAAGGAGTCTGATTGGCGGTGGGCAGGCTTGCAGATAGTTTTTCGTCCACGATGTCTAAGCTGATAGTAGCCTTTACAACGATTGCTTTGCTCCTTCTTTTTCTGGGAGGGTCACAGTTCTATTTTCTGGCAAAGATCAACGCCCTGGATCGGGAGGTGGAGCACGCGGACCAGGTTGTGATGGAGACTCATGCATTACAACTGTCTGTTGCGGACCTTTTAATGCCCCCACACGATTACTTGATTACCGGCTCCCTTGAAGAACGCGAAAATTTTAAAGTATTGCGGACTGAAACCGAAAATATACTGGCACGACTCCAGAGTTTGGATCCGGATTCTACTGCTGATATTTCACTAATTGAACAGGATTTACAAGCAATTTGCGAAACTGCGGAAGCACTTTTGGGTTTAAGGGATCCGGTAGGTAACAAAGATGTGGGCCACCTAATGGAAGAGATGGACGCTAAAGAGCAGAAGCTGATAAATGACATGTCCCGGTTTTTGACGCACGCTTCTGAGGTTAAACAAAATGCCAGTCTAACAAAATTCAGAACTGTGAGAGCGATTAGATTTTGGGAGATATTACTGCTAGGTGTGGTATTAATTCTTGTACTAATTATAGCAATATATTCCAAGCGTAATATCGGCATGCCACTTTTAAAATTGCAAACGGTAATTAATCAGGTGGCGTCTGGTGACCTTACTGGCGGCAGCTTGCTGGCTAATACGCGTGATGAATTCGGCAGTTTAGCGAGGGCGGTTAATCAGATGATTCAGAATCTAAAGGATATCGCTTACAGGCTGACCGGAAAGGCGCGGGAACTGACGGAGCAGATGCTGCAGATCAGCAGCGGCACGGAGCAGACAGCTAGTGCGGCGACCAGTGCTGCTTCGTCTGTCAGCAAGGTCGCGGCTTTAGCGGAACAGGTTTCGTCTGCCATCCAGAACCTTTCAGACACGGCCACGCAGACGGTGCAGCATGCGCGGGCGGGACAGGAGGGCCTGGATAAGGTGGTGGCGCAGATGGCCGCGATCCAGCAGGCGACCCGGAACATGGTGACGGCGATGGAACGGCTCGGGAAGAAGTCGGGGGAGATCGGCGCGGTCGTCGAACTGATCACCCAGATTGCCGACCAAACGAACCTGTTGGCGCTCAACGCGGCGATTGAGTCGGCGCGGGCCGGCGAGCAGGGGAAAGGCTTTGCGGTAGTGGCTGAAGAGGTTCGACGGCTGGCGGAACAGTCGGCCAGCGCGGCCAAGAAAATTTTCGGCCTGATAGAAGCGGTGCAGGAGGAGGCAAAGACAATGTCGGCAATGATGGATCAGAACGCCCAAACGGTGTCGGAGGGGACGGTGCTGACCAGCGAGGTAGCCCGCAACTTCCGAGAGATCATCCAAGCGGTGGAAGACCTGAACGGCCAGTTCAAGGAGATCGCGCGGGCTACACAGGAGGCAGCTGGTGGTGTAAGTAACATCGCCGCTGCGGCGCAACAGCAGACGGCAACGATGCAGGAGATGGCCTCCTCGACCCAGCAGTTGGCGGCAATGGCTGAAGAACTTGAGGGGCTGGCGCGACGCTTTAAAGTGGCCTAGGGCGATTACTAGCAGTTTTAGGGAAGGAACTTTTTAAAAAACGTCGAATAAAAAATAAAAAACGTACGGAACTTTTGATGGCAGAAAGCCGGAGCTTTCCTGACTGAACCCGGGTTTGAAACTGCGGATTATTAATTAGGCCACGAAGGCTGGTTCTCTAGCTATTTGGAGAGGAGCCTTTGTGGCCTTAATTTTTGGGGGAGGGAATATTTGTGAATGTTCTCCCGGCCGGTGAACCCCCTTTGTTGTCAACGGTTTATCCTTTTTTAGAACGCTTTTTCCCCGAACTTGCTGTTTTCCCGGAATTACTGATGCACAGTGTGCGCACGGCAAAGTATGCCTTTCGATTGAGTTGCTTCCTCGGGCTCGGCAGGCCCCGACTCCTTTTTTGGGCCGGAGCCCTGCATGACGCAGGCAAACTGCTGGTGCCCCGTCATATTTTAGAGAAGCCCGGCCCTTTGCTGGAAAGCGAGTGGAAAATGGTAGTGCGGCACCCCCTGTGGAGCTTTGAACTGGTGGAAAGCAGGTGCCGCGGGATCCGGGGCCTGGGGGGTATCCTGGCTGCAGTCAAAGCGCATCATGAGTCCTGGGATGGCACAGGCTATCCTGAGGGCCTGAAAGGTAACGGTATTCCCCTGGAGGCGAGAATTTTAGCCCTGGCCGACGTGTTTGATGCTCTAACCTCTCCCCGGCCCTACCGTTCTCCCCTGAGTTTGGGGGAAGCTCTTAAAGTGATGGCAGAAATGGGGGGTAAAAAACTGGATCCCCACCTGTTTCAAAGAGCGCGGGTTTTCCTGGCCCGTTTTAAGGAGGAAGCGGTTTGATGTCAGGGAGTGGGAGAAGGCGCAGTATAATTCAGGTATTTACCGTGTGGTTCTTTACCCTTGCCCTGGTTCCCACCTTGCTGGCTGTTTATGCTACGGCCAAGTACCTCACCTTACAAACCGTTGCCTGGGCAAATAGATACCTGACCCAGATGGCTTTATACGAAAGCCAGATTATTTCCCTTTCCCTGAAGCACACTCTGGGAGAAGATGGATTTTTCTTCTCTTTCCAGGGAGAGAAGATTACAGCCAGTAAAGGCGGGCTGGTAAAAAGAATAGACCCGGCTCAACTCGGGCCTTTGTTTCCGGTGGAACCGGAGCCTGCCCAAATTTTTGCCCCCAAATTTCTTTTTGGATTTGGTTACCAGCCCAAACTGCGGCTCAGGGAAATGCCGGTCATTTACCTGGAAGATAGTAATGGTGCTGTTCTTTATCTGGCCGGGAAAAGAGAAAAATCCTCCTCCGGGGACAGGTTGTTGCTTAAGGCCTTCGGATTAAAAGAAAACCTGGAGGTTGGCGCGCCGGTGCCGGGGACCAACCTCAGGATAAGGGTTTGGGCTTCAGTGGGAGGACTCGTGGAGGAACCTTTGCGGCAATTGTGTGTTCCTCTCGGCGGTACACTTATCCTGGTGATATTACTGTCAACCCTCCTTTATCCCCTGGCTGCGGCACAAATAGTATATCCCTTGAAAAATCTGGCTGAACGCTTATCCCGTTTCGATCCGGCAAAAAAAGAGGATATCTTTGCAGGCAGCAAATTTCAGACCAGTGAGTTGGCCGGGATTGCTTCTTCCTTTAACAATATGGCCTTACGGGTACGGGACACTCTGTCCGAACTGGAGCAGAAAGTAAAAGAACTGGAGGAAAAAAACGAACTCCTCCACCAGGCCCGGCGGCGGCTGGAATGGCTGGCCAGCTATGATCCCCTTACAGGCGTTCTAAACCGCAGGTCTTTTATGGAGCGATGTTTGTATTTAATCAGAGAAGCGGGGGGCGAATTTCCCCACGTGGCCGTCTTGATGATGGACGTGGATAATTTTAAAACCATAAATGATTGTTACGGGCATCCGGTGGGCGATATGGTCCTGAAAAAAGTAGGGGAATTGTTGAGACATCAGGTCAGGAAAGATGATCTGGTGGGGCGGTACGGGGGTGATGAATTTGTCCTGTTCTTTCTCGTTAACCAACCGGGAGAATTTAATGTCCTTGCCCGGCGCATTTTTACCTCTCTTTGTTCTGCGCTGGCTTCCGTGTCGGAACCGGATCTGAATGTCTCCATCAGCATGGGTGGAGCAATTGCCGGACGTGTTTTAATTGGTGACGACCGCGACCTGGAACGGCTCATCAGCTTCGCTGACCAGCTTCTTTTAGAGGGCAAGCGCCGGGGTAAGAAGGCGGTCCTGATCCGGTGTGCGGAAAATTTGTCTTTTGTAAGAGAGAGTGATTCCTTATGAACTGCTGGTAGATTTTATTTAAAAAAACTAGTTTAATTTGATAAAGTTCCCAGCAGTAGGGAATTCCCGGGTTGACGGTATTCATTTAAAAGGGGGCCGTTTTTTATGCCGGCCCCCCTCTTAAAAATTAATGCTCATGCTCGTGAACATGGTGTTCGTGGTTGTGCATCTCTTCTTCTCCCGGCAGATGCTCGTGTTCGTGGGTATGCGTTACCGCCGGATGAGTGTGTTCGTGAGCGTGAGTTGTCTCCCCGTGCGCATGTGCATGCGTGTGGGTTACCGCCGGGTGAGTGTGTTCGTGGGCATGCTTGATTACCTCGGTCATAAATCATCCCTCCTCCAGGAAGATTTTTCTGCCGTCCGTCGGCAGATATTCCTCATCAAAATTTTAACCTACAGATAGATGGTAAATCAAGTTGTTTCGCAAAATTTTTCTAAGGTTTACCTTTAATTTCAGGGTGCGTGTCCAAAAAGGATTGGACTCAAGATAACACAGGCTTAAGGAGAATTAAAATGGTAGTTTGCAGCACTACTGTGCCTATACAGGAAGATCTTTCTTCAAAAGGGATACCAGCTCCTGCAAAAAATCCCCGGGTGTACCGGCTGCGAAATCCACTTTCCCTTCCCAGTCTTCATTCAGGAAGTGCTTATCCAAACTTAACAACCAGTCCACCTTTGCTGTCATGGCCGCTGCCATTGTGGGGGCGTCCTTTTCGTTAATCAACGATTTGACCCGTTCCAGATCGTAATCATCAGGATCTGCCATTTTAAGGGGCAATGCCTTAAACAATGTGTAGAAGTGGTCCATACAACCGGGCAACTTTTTCTGCAAGTTCCGGAATACTTCACTTACAACAGTCTCAGAAACGTACGGAGTGATTATCCCCAGTTCAACCAGGGCAAGCACCTCGTGCGAACCGCCGGTTCTCGACGCCAGGCCGGCAATAATCACGCTGCTGTCCAGGAATACTTTAATCTGTTTCATATTTGTGAGTACCCTCTCTTAATTCCGCCAGCAGCTGCTTCAAGTCCACATTTTATTGCAAGATTGACTTTTCCCTTTTAATTTGGTAGGATGGGTTATGAACGGAAGTTGAGTAATTTTTAACCCCGTAGTGAAGACGGGAACGAGGCGCATCAGTTTTTGGAAAATCACATAAGGGCAGGTAAAAATAAACGGCCACGGAGGCCCGGGTGTCCTTTTTTGGAGAAAAGGGGGGGGGCGTGGCTTTATTATTTTTTTGAACCATAGTGTTCACAAGTTAAGTTAATTTAAAGAAGGTGATCGCTTTTGGAACTAGTTCCTGTTGGGGTAATCCACAGCCCTTACCGGGTGCCCGGCGAGGCGCCGCACCAGGGGCGTTTTTCCGACCGGACGTCGGAGCTGGAGATTTACCCCCAGTTTATGGAAGGTTTAAAAGATGTGGAACATGCAACCCACCTGATTGTGCTTTACTGGTGCCACCTGGCGCGCCGGGACACGCTGCAGACAAGAACGCCCTTTGGCCCGGAAATACGCGGTGTTTTTGCCTGCCGCTCACCTTCCCGGCCCAACCCCATTGCCTTCTGTGTGGCGGA
>NZ_FQZM01000008.1:35289-97876 GCF_900142025.1 Desulfofundulus thermosubterraneus DSM 16057
ACAAGTGGTGATTGTCGTCCCTAGAAATTATTTAACTTGGCTGAAACAAGGGAGGAGAAAGGATGCGCACGAAAGCATTGAAGGCAGGGTTCCTGTTCATTGCCCTGCTGGTTACCCTTGTTGTCCTGGGTGGGTGCGGTGCCAAAACAGCCGGGCAGGATAAGGCTGCGCCGCAGAAAGCCGTTGTCACCGACCTGGCCGGCCGGCAGGTGGAGGTTCCCGTTCCGGCAAATAAAGTGGTGGCCATCGGCCCCGGCGCGTTGCGGCTGGTTTGCTATGTCAACGGCGCGGATAAGGTGGTGGGTGTGGAAAACCTGGAAAAAAGACAGCCCACCGGCAGGCCGTATATTCTGGCCCATCCCGAATTAAAGGATTTGCCCACCATTGGCCAGGGAGGACCCGATTCCACCCCGGACGCGGAAAAGCTTGTCAGCGTCAAGCCGGACGTAATTTTTGTCGCTTACCTGGTGGATAAGGCCAAGGCCGATGATCTCCAGGCTAAGACCGGGATTCCGGTGGTGGTTTTAAGCTACGGGAAGCTGGCCACCTTTGACGAGGACGTTTATAAGTCCCTTGTGCTGATTGGCAAAATTACCGGCCGTGAGGAGAGGGCCCGGGAAGTAGTTGATTACCTGCAAAAATGCCAGCAGGACTTGCATAAGAGGACGAAGGACATTCCTGAAGACAAAAACCCCGGGGTCTACGTGGGCGCCCTGGGCATGAAGGGAGTGCACGGCATCGAGAGCACCCAGGCCAAATATCCGCCCTTTGTAGCTGTTAATGCCCGGAATGTGGTTGACGAAACGGGTAAAACGGGAAGTGTCATGATCGACAAGGAAAAGCTCCTGGAATGGGACCCCGATATTATCTTTATCGATGAAGGCGGCTTAAACCTCGTGCGGGAAGACTACAAGAAGAACCCGCAGTTTTACCAGTCCCTGAAGGCGGTCAAAACAGGCCGGGTTTACGGCCAGATTCCTTATAATTATTACACCACGAACATCGGCACCGCCATTGCCGACGCCTACTACGCCGGAAAAGTGATTTACCCCGAACAATTTAAAGATATCGACCCGGCCCAAAAGGCCGATGAGATTTACCAGTTTCTTTTGGGCAAACCTGTTTATGAACAGATGGCGAAAGATTACGGTGGATTTAAAAAGCTGGATCTTGCCGGTCCGTAATACCCGGGGAGTTCCCATGACCGGAGCGAGCCGGACAATTCCGGCCCGATGGTAAAGGATGGTAAATCCCTGTTTTCGTGGGTGATAAAAAATATGCGGCAGGCCGCGATGGAAAACATCCCGGAAAGTCATACCCGTAGTGCCGTTGTAACAGCCCGGGGTGGTCTTCATGGCTTTGTTCGCAGTGGTCAATTGCAGCCCGTCCCGCCGGGGAGAGTAATTCTGGACGGTCCGGTTTTTAGCGCTCGTGGCTGGTGCAGATGAGCCGGCCCTCCCTGTCCGGAACCAGGCGGGTGGCCGGCTGGCCGCACAGGGGGCAGAGCGGTGGTTCCAGGCGGTGGGCCTGCAGGTTGTAAAGCACGGTGGTGGTCAGACACCGGTCTTTATGCTGCAGTTCCAGCCTGGCGTGCAGTCGCGGCACGCGATAGTCTACCAGGTGATCCAGGTGAAGGTCTACTTCCACGGCATAACGATCCAGGATATCCTTTTCCCGCCGCTGCCGGTCCGCTTCAATGGCGGCCAGCTGTTTGGCCAGGCGTTCCTTTTTTGTTTCGTCCCCGGCGGCCGCCATCTTTTTCGTAGTTTCCTGGGATAGCTGGGTATAGTAGTCCGCCATCCTGGCCAGCTCCCGTTCCATGCGCCAGGCGGCCTGGCGCTGCAGGGAAGCGGCAAGTTCCCTGGCCTGTTTTTCCGCTTCCCGGCAGGCATTCTGGTAGAGTTTTTCCGGGGGGAGATGCCGGGCGAAGGGAAGCTGGTATGGTGGCTCGCCGGCGGCCACCACCTTGCTCCACCACCCCTCAAAGTCGAACGCGATTTGCCCCGTGTAACCGTCCACCACCACTTTGAGCAGCTCTTCTCTTTTTTCGAAGGAACGGAAGACGGCCCGGAAATAAAAACCCCGGAAGACATGCTCCTCCAGCCACTGGTGAATTACCTGCGGCGGGCGGCAGCGGAGGAAGTGCAGGTGGTGCCGGATCTCGTGTTCCAGGTGTCGTTTTTCCCCGGTACCCGGGTCAGGGCAGTAAAGCACGGTGTAACGGCCGTAACCCGCCCCCAACCTGGCCAGTTCCTCCAGAAAGGGGCTGCCAAAGGTAACGAAGATGGCTTGCGGGTTTTCCCGAGCTACCTCGCTGTCAAAGGCCAGTTGAAGATGGTCTGTGGCAAAGCGGCTGCTTAATTCTTCGGGTAAGAGAACTTCCACCAGCTCGAAACCGGCCTCTTCCACGATGGCTCCGCTGCGCTCCAGGCAGGCGGTGACAAATGAACGTACCGGTATTAGTTCACTGGAAGCCACAGGAACAGGACCTCCTTTTCTTAGGGTCCGGATCTGTTAACCCGTTGCCTGTACCGCGGGATGAAAGGGGTGCTTCCGCGGGACGATAAAAGCGACGGTTGGTGTTCTCAATGGTTAGTCCTCTGGCTGTTACCGCCGCCTGCCGGGGAGCACGGGGGTGCTCAATCTTTTTCCGGTAGCAGCGCTCCCAGCAGCCGGTCGTCAAGCTCCTTGACGGCCAGATAACGTTCCTTGGCCAGGACCAGCTGCTGGCCCAGATCGTCCAGCTGGCGGCGTAGCTTTTCTTCGTCGGTGGCGGTGGACCAGATGTCCATGATGATATCTTCGAAATCCCTTTTCTCCTTGAGGTTCCCCAGGATCATGTCCAGTTCCCCCACCACCAGCTGGAACATGTTGATTTTGGCGTCCAGCAATTCCAGTATATGTGCTTCCACCGTACCGGCTGCCGACAGGTTATAGATGTATACGTCCCTGGTCTGGCCCAGGCGGTGCAGGCGGCCCACCCGTTGTTCGATGCGCATGGGGTTCCAGGGCATGTCGTAGTTGACGATTACATTGCAGAACTGCAGGTTGCGGCCTTCACTGCCGATTTCCGTGGAGACCAGGATACGGGCGTCACCGGCAAAGGCGCGCACCTGTTCCTCCTTTTCCGCCCGCCGCATACCCCCGTGTAGTATGGCCGTCTTGAAACCCTCCCTTTGCAAAAGATTGTTCAGCAAGTGCAGCGTGTTCCGGAAACAGGTGAAAACCACCACCTTATCCGGCATCCTTTCCAGTAGTTGTAACAATACTTCGGCCTTGGCCCGGCGGGGTACCAGCCGGGCCTGTCCCGCCAGGGCGTCCGCCAGGCGCCGCAGGGGTGCAGGGTTGCTGGCTTCGGCAGCCATCTTTTCCAGGGTGGGCAGCACCGCTTCGATACTGCTGCCTACCTCCCGCTGCAACGTTTTCAGCACGAACTGGTTAACCCCGCCGGACATCTTACTTTCACCGGCCCGGTAGTGGCCGCGCACAAAGGTGGTGAGGCGCCGGTAAAAAGCCGCCTCTTCCGGGGAAAGGGTTACCTCCACCACTTCCGCCCGGCGGCCGGTTTTGATGGCCCCGGTTTCACTGCGCCTGTTCCGGACCATCACCTCGCGCATGAGCCTTTTCAATTCCCCGGTGTTTTTGGGCTTCAGGGGATCACCCCGCGTAATGTACTTGCGCTTGAAGGAGGAGACTGTTTCCAGCTGGCCGGGTTGCAAAAGGGTAATCAGGTTGAACAGTTCCTCCAGGTTGTTTTCCACGGGGGTGGCCGTCAGCAGCAGCATGTATTTCTTTTTTAACTGGCTGACCAGCTGGTAGGCCCGGGTTTTCTGGTTTTTTAAGTGATGTGCTTCGTCCACGATGATCATGTCGTAAGCCGGCTCCACCACCATATTCCTGTGGGGTTTTCTCTTGGCCGTATCCAGGGAGGCGATAATGAACGGTAAGGTTTTCCAGGGATTGGGTGTGGATTTGAAATGAGGGTCGTCGCAGGTGATAAAATTCAAATTGAACTTGGTTTGCATTTCCACCCGCCACTGTTCCACCAGGGATGGAGGTGCTAACACCAGCACACGCCTGACCAGTCCCCGCAGCAAGTATTCCATCATGATCATGCCAGCCTCAATGGTTTTGCCCAGGCCAACCTCATCGCATAAAAGGGCGCGGCCGCGCAGGTTTTTCAGCACATGGCGCACGGTATCCAGCTGGTAATCCAGCAACTGGATATCACGGACCACGCCGGTGGAGAGCAGGGTTTCAAAGCCCGGCGAAAGGTGGAACCCCAGGGCCTGCCGGTGCAGGTAAAAATCCGGGATGGGGGAAGCGGCATTCTTTTCGGCAAGTTCCAGCACCTGGGCGTCTTCATCCGGGAAAAAAAAGACCTTTACTGGCGGGAGCCGGTGGTTAACTTCTGCCGGTTGCCGGTTTCGTGCCGGACTGGCCGGTTCCGCCGGTTCTTCCGGTGTATTATCGCTGCCCTGTCCCGGATGGGTGCTGATGCTCCCTGCCTGTTTGCTGGCCGGGAATAACCGGTTAATGCTTGTTTGAGGTATGTTGCCCCTGTCCTGGCTCAAAGAAATGCACCTCTTGGCTAAAATTAACTGGAAGGCCGGAATAACTTTTTGATCAGCCGGGTTTTTGTGACATTATTATACCACAAACCAGGGGTTGTCTACCGGAACGCTCGCCATCCCGGTAATTATACGGTTCATATTTTAAAGCATCCGTTGGACCTGTTAGCCGCATTTTCGGCAATAATAATTTTTCTTAAGGGGAAGGTGGGCATTGGCACGGTTTAAGTAACTGGCCCGTTACCAGAACGACGGTAGTCAGGAAATTGGTGGGCTGCGTGTCAGGCTCGGAAGATTTGCGCGGAGGGCAGCGTTAAGGTATAATAAGGTATAATTATGAAAAAGGTGCAGATAAAGGCAGTGCCAGAACCAGCCAGGGAAATGGAGGTGTGGAAATGAAAGCCGTCCTGAAAGAGCCGGCGGCCGGCCGGCAAAGGTATACCTACGAAGACTACTGCCGCCTTCCGGAAGGGTCACCCTATCAACTGATTGGGGGGGAACTGGTCATGACGCCCTCGTCCACACCCTATCACCAGATGGTGTCCATGAAACTGGAACTAAAAATGGCGGGTTATGTCCTGGAAAAAGGGCTGGGTATTGTTTTACACGCTCCCGTCGACGTCTACCTGGAGGAAACAGAAACCTACCAGCCGGACATAATTTATATTTCCAACGAAAGGCTGTCCATTATCGAAGAGAAGCGGATTAATGGCGCCCCGGACCTGGTGGTGGAGATCCTTTCCCCTAGTACCGGTTATTACGACCTGCGGATCAAGTACAAGGTTTACGAAAAGAGCGGCGTCAGGGAATACTGGATCGTTGATCCCCATAGCAAATCAATCCAGGTTTTTTGCCTGAAGGGTGGAAAATATGCCCTGGACCAGGAAGTGGAGCAACAGGGGACGGTTCAATCCCATGTAATCGCCGGATTTGCGGTAGAGGTGGAAAGTATTTTTTAAAAAGTTGACGCGATCCTGTGGCCACCCTGTACGATAAGAGCAGTTAAATAATCCTTTAGCTTCTGACACTGGATTGCTTCCGGGTATAAATTGCCCGGCTTTTTTGTTGCCGATGATTATTTTTTTCGTGCGGCGTAAAACAATTGTAAATGGGTTTACGAGCGAGGTGTATTAAATGGCAGTAAATGAATTCTTGCCAAAAGGTACCGGGGGGCCTTTCCTGCTCATCGGGGGGGCGGAGGATAAGGACGGAGAGTGCCTCATCCTGCGCGAGTTCGTCCGCCTGGCCGGGGGAGAACGGGCAAGCATTGTGGTAATTACCACGGCCACCCGCCTGCCCGGGGAAGTGGGTGAGGCCTACCGCCGGGTATTCCTGCGGCTGGGGGCAAGAGAAGTTTCGCCGGTCCACCTGGACAGCCGGAAAAAGGCCGGGGACCTGCGCCATGCCGCCATTTTGCAACGGGCCACGGGCATTTTTTTTACCGGGGGCGACCAGTTGCGGATTGCCAGGATCCTGGGGAAGACCATCTTTGAACATGCTTTGGAGGCCGCCACCCTTGGGGGAGTAGTGATCGGCGGCACCAGTGCCGGTGCGGCGGCCATGGGCGAGATCATGATCACGGGCGGCAGGGGCGGACGTTCTCCCGGAAAGAATGCGGTGAAAATGGCCCCCGGCCTGGGACTTATCAGCGGCGTGGTGATTGACCAGCATTTTGCCCAGCGGGGGCGGATCGGCCGGCTCCTTGCCGCCGTGGCCCATAATCCCCATGTTCTGGGTATCGGAATTGATGAAGATACGGCCATCGTAGTTTCGCCGGACGGTCGTTTAACCGTGCTGGGGTCCGGCACGGTGACGGTGGTGGACGGGCGGACCATCACGCATACCAGCGCTTATGATGTGCACCCCCAGCCCATGCTGGCCCTCACCGGGGCAACCCTGCACATTCTGCCGCAGGGTTACGGCTATGATTTTAAAGCCGGAAAACCTTACTCCCCCGGCAGCAGAATGGCTTGTGGCCCGCTTTAATCCAGTTCGCCGGCAAGGCGCATCAGGAAGGACCGGAAGGCGGCAACTTCCCGGGTGAACTGCTGGTATACGGAGTCCAGGTTCTCCAGGAGAGGCTGTATGCGTTTCCAGTCGAGCAGGTAGCCGTAAACGTTTCTAAAGACGTGGCGGAAACGGAGATACTCGTCCAGTTTCCAGCGCAATTCTTCGGAAATAACCGCTGGACGGAGCCCGGGAATGGGGATGGACATTTTCACCAGCAATTCTTTGTGCCAGGTCGTTCCCTGCGGAAGACTGCCGTTAACATCTCCGGCAATAGCCTCGAAAACGTCCTCGACAGCCGTATAAAAATCATGGAGCAGGCTGCCGAGCCCGCGCAGTTCGAAGGGGGTGGGAATGACCGTACTGAATTCCCGCTCTTTTGCTTCTGCTTCTTCGACAGTTAGCCGCAGGGCTTTCATAATGTGGTCCAGCTGACCCACCAGGGAGAGAAGGTCTTCTTTAGTTCTGGCCCGCATGAAATCCACCCGTTTCTTTTTCGCAAAATAGTGGTTCTAATTGTTTCCCCCCAAGCAGCTTTCCTTCCTTTCTGATGGCTGCCGCCAGCCAGGGAGGGCAGGCATCCAGATCAACTAAATCAACGGCAAATTCGGTGGCGGCATTGAGCCGCGCGATAATCCGGAAGAATTCCTGCGCTGGCAGACCGGCGGCGGCAAGATCGATGTCGGAGTTCCTGTGGAAACTGCCTGACCGGATCAGCGAACCAAAAAGCCAGACTTCTTTGGCTCCGTAATCCTGAACAAGCATTTCGGCCAATTTTCCGGCTGTTTCCCTGGCCTGTCGCAGCCTCTTTATCCGCTTCCTTTCCTCGTCTCTTTGCCTTTTGCGCCAGGCTTTTGCGTATTGTTGAAAAACCGCTTCGTCCATCAGGTTGTCCCCCAGCATAAAAATATTTGAGGACCTGGTTATTTCTTCTAAAGTAAAATTATAACACAGGCTCAATGTGAATTAAAATACTGACATTTTCACTGACGGATTTTACCCTGATAATATCACAGATGGTTTACATAACCATCGAAATTAGAACTTGACAATTTAGGTAATAATATGGTAACGTGAAAGTAATAGGAACGCCACGAAGGTGTTGATTCTTCCCTAAGGAAGGGCCTTTGTGGCGTTTTGCTTTGGGAACATGTTTGACTCAGGCCGTATGGCACGGGAAATACGCACCTTAAAAATCGGGAGGTTGGCTGAAAATGCAGTAATCATGTATGGTCGGGGTGACAGCGTCAAGAATGCACTGTTGGCTTTAAATGCATGGCGATAAGCAGAAAGGGGGGAATGCTGGTGAGACCAATCTAAGTTTGGGTATAATGCCGGGCCTCGAGCCACTTGTGAAGACTCAGATGGATTACGTGGGCGGCAAGAGTTAAGAGTTGTATTAAATAAGGTCCTGAATCCATGACGGATTCATGGGGGTTGGAAAATTAACACAAATTAGCTTTCAAAAACTGTAATGGGGGTTGTAAAACCATGCACAGCGAAGAAGAAATGAGGGTGATACGCCCGTATCTTGAGCGAGTCGGTTTGCTCCTGCGTTATTACGAGCGGTTTGGAGAAGAAGCTTTAACGGTAGCCGCTGACTTTTACAACGCTGCGGGAAAAATTCTGGGCAGCGAGGTATCGAAAAGTTTGAGCATGGGTAGGAACAGTGCAAACGAAATTGCAGCCGTTTTGAATCATATCTTGATGCCCGAGGCTCCTGGGAGGGTGGAAAATATCGCTACGGCAACGGACGATGGAAGGGTGATCTGTAAAAATGATGCCTTTTGTCCGGTGTTAGAAGCTATCAAAATGACGGGTGCCCCGTTGGACAAGATATGCCGGCATTTCACTTGGCCCTGGATCGAAGGAATTGCATCATCGGTTAATCCCAATATTAAAATTAGCGTTGTAAAATCCCGCACTTGGGGGGATGATTGCTGCCTTCACATCATTGAAATCCAGTAAACTTTTTGGTTTTGTCAACTTTCTAGTTCTTGGGAGGGATTGATTATGGAAAAAAAGAGAACAAAAGTCATGAAAAAAGAGGGGATGTGGGCTGACAGGCTTATTCAGGGTGTGGAGTACAGGCGTTTAAGGGTATTTCCTGATGAGAGAGGTTTGTTGCTGGAAATTTTAAGAAACGACGACAAGTTATTTTTAGGAGAAAAATTTGGCCAGATTATTGTGTCGGTTTGTTATCCAGGCGTGGTTAAAGGCTGGCACATCCATTCCGTCCAGGTGGACCGGCTGGCGGTTATTTCCGGGATGGCCAAAATTGTCCTTTATGATGGCAGAGATGATTCACCGACAAAGGGAGAGATCAACGAGTTTTTTGTGGGAGAACGGAACCCCCTTTTCATACTCATTCCTCCAGGAGTGTATCACGGTTTGAAAGCAATTGGGACCGAACCGGCCATTACCATAGGTCTCCCTACGGAGCTATACAACTATGATGAACCTGATGAATTCCGGGTGGATCCTCACGGCGGCGGCATTCCATACGACTGGAGCAGGAAAGATGGATGAGGGGAGGCCAGAACGATGATTTTAGCTCCACGCCAGAGGGAACATATCTTGCCCCTGCCGGTGGTGTTGATTTCCACATTGAGCGAAGACGGGGTGCGCAACATCGCCCCCTGGTCCAATATCACCCCAATTTTGAGACCTCTGGATGATATTCTTCTCGCTTCATGGATTAAACGGGATACGTTGGACAACATCCGAAAAACAGGAGAGTTTGTGGTCAACGTGCCACCCGTCAGGATGGTCGAAGCGGTCATGATTTGTTCCAAAAATTTTCCGCCAGAAGTGGACGAGTTTGAACAGGCCGGTTTGGAACCTCGCCCGTCCCGCAAAGTGAAGGTGCCCGGAGTTGAAGGCTGCCTGGCCTGGGCGGAATGCACCTTGGTAGAAGAAATCAGCCGCAAGCATTATTCCCTAGTCATTGGAAAAGTGGTACACCTGGAAGCAAACGACGATTTCTTCAACGAAGCAGGGGAAATGGACTTCGAACGAGCCACGCCGCTAACCGTTATGCTCGGTGAAAAAGGGATGTGGTTTACGCGGCCTGTTTTTGCCGGCCGCTACGCAAGTTATGCAGAAATGTTCTTGAGCGGTCAAAATGGCGGATAGTTTTTGAGGACTTTATTTAAACATACGGTGCTAAAAAATTTTTTATGTTGCAGGATTTACTTTTCGTGTGTCAAAAATATAAATTACGTTATCCCAAGCCGTAATATCCTGCACGGATATCTTAAGCAGGTAAGCCGGAAAGAAGGCGAAAAGATTTGGGTCGCGAAGGCCCTTTGCCGGCCTGAAGGCTGGGCGGGGGCCTTTTTGCATTTTCCGGAACAGGACGTCTTAACATTGTCCCGGCTTGGTTACAAAATGGTGACTGCCGAATCCTTGAAATCATTTAACTTGCATGAAATAAGGGGAGGAGAAAGAAATGCGGACAAAAGTGCTGAAGGCGGGGTTCTTGCTCATTGTCCTGCTGGTTACCCTGGTTGTCCTGGGTGGGTGCGGCGCCAAAACGGCCGGGCAGGATACGGTTGCGCCGCAGAAAGCCGTTGTCACCGACCTGGCCGGCCGGCAGGTGGAAGTTCCCGTTCCGGCAAATAAGGTGGTGGCCATCGGTCCCGGCGCGTTGCGGCTGGTTTGCTATGTCAACGGCGCGGATAAGGTGGTGGGCGTGGAAAACGTCGAAAAACAGTGGCCACCCACCGGCAGGCCGTATATTCTGGCCCATCCCGAATTAAAGGATTTGCCCACCATTGGCCAGGGAGGGCCCGATTCCACCCCGGATGCGGAAAAGCTGGTCAGCGTCAAGCCGGACGTAATTTTTGTTGCCTACCTGGTGGACAGGTCTCGGGCAGATGAACTGCAGGCCAGAACGAATATTCCGGTGGTGGTGCTGAGCTACGGCAGGCTGGCCACCTTTGACGAGGACGTTTATAAGTCCCTTGAGCTGATTGGCAAAATTACCGGCAATGAGGAAAGGGCCCGGGAAGTAGTTGATTACCTGCAAAAATGCCAGCAGGACTTGCATGAGAGGACGAAGGACATCCCTGAAGACAAAAAACCCGGGGTCTACGTGGGCGCCCTGGGCATGAAGGGAGTACACGGCATCGAAAGCACCCAGGCCAAATATCCGCCCTTTGTGGCCGTCAATGCGCGGAATGTGGTTGATGAAACGGGTAAAACGGGAAGTGTCATGATCGACAAGGAAAAGCTCCTGAACTGGGACCCCGATATCATTTTTATCGATGAAAGCGGCTTGAGCCTGGTGCGGGAAGACTACAAGAAAAACCCGCAGTTTTATCAGTCGCTGAAGGCGGTCAAAACAGGACGGGTTTACGGCCAGATTCCTTATAATTACTACGCCACGAACATCGGCACCGCCATTGCCGACGCCTACTACGCCGGAAAAGTGATTTACCCCGAACAATTTAAGGATATCGACCCGGCCCAAAAGGCCGATGAAATTTACCGGTTCCTTTTGGGCAAACCTGTATACGAGCAGATGGCGAAGGATTACGGTGGATTTAAAAAGCTGGATCTTGCCGGCCCGTAATGGTGCAGGGAAGCCTCCATTATTTGGGGAGAGCAGCTGCGACAGGAGCAAGACATGAACTTTAAATTTTGAGGAGGGTGATTTTCAATGCGGAAGGTAGTTTCAGCGGCGCTTTGTTTTGTAACGCTTCTGGCAGTGCTCGGAGGGGCCGTTTTCTTCTTCCCGGGTGGGCTTTCGGCCATGGAGCCGGTAAAAATCCTTGTAAACGGCCGGGAAGTCACTTTCGATGTTTCACCTTTTTTACAGGAAGGACGCGTGCTGGTGCCGGTGAGCCGGCTTGCCGAAGCTCTGGGGTGCGGTGTGAAGTGGGACGAGAAAACGAACGCGGTAGAGGTCACCTGTCCGGCTTTCCCGCAAGGGGCGGCTGGCGAATACAGGTTCTGGCGGTTGCTGGCTGAGCAGGCTGCAGGGGAGGCCTTTAAATACCTGGAGAGAAGAGGGGACTTGCTGGTGCTGACCAATGCCGGTTACGTGACGGTGGGCGGCAGTTCAACCGCCCCCTGCCTTGACGGCCTTATTGCTGCTACCGGTTGCAGCCCTGGACGGGGCAACCTGCTGGAGGTGCATACTGCTGATAGCAAACCCCTCTGGTTTTTCTTTTTTGAAAAGAAAAGCGGCCAGGGCGTGTTTGTGGAGGTGGATGGCGCAAAAGCCGCAGGCTTTGTGGCTTCCGGGAGTGATCCGAACGCAGTTGATAGCAACCCGGCACAATTTTTTAAAAAAGTAGTGGCTGAAAATGTGTCGGCGGAAAAACTCCTGGCCAATCCCGGCGATTGGAACCAAAAAGTCCAGATGAAAGTGTTTTCCGGTTTGGAATTTAACATTGTCACCATTGCCAATCTGGCGGCAAAAGGAGCGCAACCCGGCCTGGTAAAAGCAGCGCTCTTTCACGACCACCTCTGTCCGGGAGTGACCAGCGGTTACCTTCTGGCTAATTACCTGAAGAAAGAGTTTCCTCTGCGTTCGCCCGATGAAAGCTACTACGTCCTGGCCGTTCCGCCCTGGTGCAAAGACGATGCCCTGCAGGTAGTCCTGAATACTACTCCCGGAAAATCCGGCATGGCCGTAATACCGGTGAACGCTTCCGCCAGGGAAAACCTGAAGCCGGAAGCCAAAAACCTGGCCGGGATCTATTTCCGTTACGATAGCAAAGCTAAAAAAGGTGACGGGGTTGTCCTGGCGTTTGACTTTGCAAAAGCCCAGAGCCTGAGCGGTATTGACATGAATAAAGGTTTCCCCTGGGAAACCCGCCTCAAATCCGATCTCTGGTACCTCGATTACCTGGACAAGCCGGAGTTGTTTATAAATGTGATCAAGAAATTCGAGCTGAAACCGGGTGAAGTCCCTGACGATTATGCCCAGCCGGGGGCCAACCCGCTGGCCAGGTTGGACCTGCTGCAATAACGGTGCTTTTGGTTCTTGCAAATTTTGCGAAAGTGGGCGGTCCGGGTTCCGGCAAGTTACCGGGTCGCCCGCTTCGTGCCATGTCGCTCCAGGGGCTGGCGGCGGTTTCAGGCGGGAAAAGATTTTCAAGCACCCGCACGGGTATTTGCCCGGCGCGGGTCAAATATGGGGGTGAAAAAACTGGCTCGGGAAGGGAGCATTGCTGATTTCACGGCAGGTGCACTCAGGGAACCCCGTTTCTGGGCGGAGGCCTGGAGCGGGGCGCACAAAAATTCCCCTGCGCCAGGCGGTGAGCCTGGCCATAGACCGTGCGCAGATGGTCAAAGAAGTGCTTGGCGACTACGGCGAGCCGGCAGATACTCTCTTTACTCCTCTGGCCACGACGTGGGTGGTTAGAGGGCTCTGGACAACTGATGAGGACAGAGCCACGGAGCTGGTCACCCAGGTGAAGGCCGGCACGCCACACAAAGTGGTTTTTGCCGTCAATTCGGCCCTGGCCAACCGCTGGTCGTACAAGCCGATAGCGGAGATACTGCAGTGGGAACTCAAAGCTTTTGGATTTGAGGTTGAGCTGAAGTTGCTGGAAATGGGCGCCTGGAATGAAGCGGTAAAGAAAGGCGAATAGGACCTCACCTTAACGCCCTACACGTTGATGACCGGTGACCCGGACTTCTTCTTCGGCCGCTGGATCATCTCCAGCGGGCAGATGAACGTGCAGCGGGGAGTGGGATACAATAACCCGGAGGCGGACCGGCTGGTGGAGTTGGCTGCTGCCGAGCGAGAACCGGCAAAGAAAAAGGAGCTTTATGATCGGCTGCAGCGGCTGGTAGCAAGTGATGTGCCTCTCTGCCCCATCTACCATGATGTATGCCTGTACGCAACAAGAAAGGAAGTCCAGGATTTAACGCTGGATCCCTTCTTTAAACCGAGCTTGGAAAAAGCCTGGATTAAGTGAACCTCCCCCAGGACAAGCCCGGGGGCTTCGTCCCGGGGGTTTCTCATGTCATCGGAAAGCCACCTGCAAAAGCGCAGGTCTTACGCTTTCCTCGTGAGCTACATCCCGGCATTTGCCGGGAAGGCCCGGTCCATAAGCGTCTACTGCTCATCGTAGATACGTCAGGCTGCTTTCTGTAGCGCCAGCACTTGCGGCCGCAGGTATTATGAAGGCATTCAAATCCTGGCCAGGAACGAACCGCCATTGATTAATTGCGAAAAGCCTGCCACAGCGGTGTCCTGCGCCTGGCTGAAATCATTCGGGTGATGAAAATTGTTTTTTTGGAGGAATTTTGGGAGTAAAAAGCGAAAATAGATGGCAACCCCTGGATTGGTCGGAAGAAATGAAAAAATCGCGATGGGTACACACTGATAACAGGAAAGGGAGTTTTCAAGATGTCTGCCCCGCTCTGGCAGTACGCCGACTATCTGCAATACGCCGGTCATCCCAGCCCCTTGGTGCGCGAATGGGCCCTTAAGGGACTGGAATACCACTATCCTGAACAGGGTTTACCGGTAGCGCTAAAACTTCTTGACGACCCGGAGGAGGAGGTTTCTCGAGAAGCATCCCTCTACCTGGCGGAGCACGCCACCGCCCGGGAGTGCCCCTCTCTTTTAGATGCTTTCTTTGCCCGGAAAACCAAGGCCAGTCCGGTATACTTAAAAGCTTTGGGCCGGGCCGGTTATGTCCAGGCTGTTCCCCTGCTGGTCGAACGGCTGGCGGTCACCCGAGATAAAAATGAAATGCTTATGCTTGCTGAAATTTTGGCCTCCCTGGGCGGCCCCTTAGCCAGGGAAGCTCTCTTACGGCTGCTGGCTCAAGTCAAGACGGACCCCCTTCTCTGGTCAGGCGTGGCTGCTTCCCTGGCCAGGCTGGGCCAATCGGCGGATCTCCGGCAAATAGCGGCCGATTATTTTGACCGTCTGAAGACAGCTTACCCCTATGATCACCGGGGGCTGGCCGACATTGCCGGGGTAAGGGAACTGGCGGAGGCCCTGGCCCGGATCTGGACGGGTCGGGGCAAACGGCGGCAGGAACTGCTCGACTGTGCGGTGGAATACTTTGGTCCCGACTTTCCGGTGGACTGGTTTTGCTCCGCCGATCTGGCTCCGCTCTGGCGCCGGATTACCAGGGCGTCCCGGCTGGACGATCTTTCCGGGGCGGTGCTGGAAATGGCCCGGCAGGTCATCAAAAGCCAGCGGCGGGACGAAAATATGCTCACGGCAGCCGCAGCGCTCACCAGGGAGGAAAACCCGTACCGGCGGTTGGCTGGCTTGCGCTGGCTGCTGCTGGCAAGCCTGCATCAGGAGGCGCGGGAAAATAATTCGCGCCGGATACCGGGAGAAACTGCCGGCATTTTACTGGCGTGCCTTTTTGCCCTGGCGGCGGATCCAAATTACGGTGAAGTCCCCGCGGACACCCCGCCGGAGGAACGGGAACGGCTGCTGATGGAATTATTAACCGGCCCGCGGCCAGAAGTTAGCCCGGCGGTGATAGAAGAGGTGGCTGAGCTGGGTGGCCGGGTGGTAAAAGAGCTTACCGACGTGCTGGTCAAAGATCCGGCCGGTTGGGGGGCGCTACGGGCCGTCCGGGTGCTCCGCCAGTTGGCCCGCAGGCAGCCGGAAGCTTGCCTGCCTGCGGCCCCGGCTTTGCTTGCCGTGCTGGAGAACGATGCCGCCCTGGATTTAATGGAGGATTGCGTAGACGTCCTTGCTACCCTGGGGCCGGCCGTGCTTCCCCTGATTGATCGAGCTTTTCAGAACAACTCCCGCTCGGGTGCCGAGTTTCACCTTCTGAGCATTCTCGGCCGGCTTCCCTACCCGGAAGCAGTGGCAATCCTGGCCAGGCAGGAGCAGCTTTTGTTTGCGGCCACGGAATCCTACTGTCTGGCTGTAAAAAGCCTGGCCAGCGCCTCTTTTCTCGAACTTTACCGGCGGGAGTGGCGCCCGGGGGAGTTTTTGCTCACCGAAACCCTCCTTTTTTTGGCCGAGTTGCACGGACAGCCCATTCCGGAACTGCCCCGGCTGCGCCGGGAGTACCGCGAATACCGGCAAAGGCAGAGAAAAAGCCTGGCCACTTTGGAATCGGCCCTCAAGAGGGGAATTCTTCCCGAAAGGGATGACGAAAGCCGCTCCCTTGAGCTCAAGTGCCGTCGCTGCGGCCGGGTTTACCATTATGAGGTAGAAGAGCTCTTTGTTGATATAAGCCAGTACAGGAAGGAATCAGCAAACCTGCGCGATGCCCTGCTGATCCAGGAAGACATTGTTTGCAAGGGATGTGGCGCCGTCAACGATTATGAGTATACAAATGCAGCCATGCTGGCGTTGACGGCGGAGATAATGCTTCTGGCCGCTCGGGGTCAAAAGGAAAGTTCCTGGCTTACGTTTGGCAGGAGCACCACCTTCGACGGGAAGGAAATCCCGCTTTCAAAAATGCCCGCCTATTTCGAGCGGCTGGTTCAGCGCTCTCCCGCCAACGCTGCGCTGCGGGTCCGGTACGGAAATGTGCTGCGCCGGCTGGGTCGGGTTGAAGAAGCCCTGGCCCAGTACCAGACCGCCCTTCGGCTTGAACCGGACAACGCGGAGGCAGCGTACGCCCTGGGCACACTCTACCAGAGCATGGGCCAGGGTGACAAAGCGGCTCCCCTGCTGGCCAGGGGGGAAGCTTTTCTGGCCGGGCAGCCTGCCGTGATGGAAACGGCCGGGCAAAACCTCCGGGACGATCCCCCGGATAAAGTAACTCCAGTTCCAGTCAGGGTGGCCAGGATCGGGCGCAACCAACCCTGCCCCTGCGGGAGCGGTAAAAAGTACAAGCACTGTTGTGGGCGGAGGTAAGGCTCCGGCGTTTAATGATTCGGTTAATCGGGAAAAGATGAGGGTTAGGTACTTATTTTTTGGAATAATCCGGGTGGTTAGAAAGGGGGTGCCGGTGCCTTCGGATTTGGTGATCTCACTGTCTTTGAACATATTCCCGGGGTGTAAAAACTGCAATGGCTGTTCTGCCGGAAAAATGTTTTTTGTTCCAGGTGACAATGGCCGCGGCCCCGTACATTTCTGCTTCTCTTAAAAAGATGGCATCGCCGACGGTCATTTTCTTCAGGATGTACGCCGTTAGCTCACTGAAGTAATCGAGACTGCCCGTTGTTTCCTCCGGGCGCTCGAAAGGGTCGAGAATTTCAACGGGATAAACCTCCGGAAACGAATATAGCCACTTTTCTTGCTCCTCGGCGGATAGGTTGAAAGAAGTGATTCCGCAAATTTCTAAGAGTGTAAAAAACGGAACGGCTGCTCTGATCCCCATTTCGTTTATTCTCTCCAGGAACTGCTTATTCACCTTGTGATTCTTATCCCTGGGGAAAAAGCGGTCTAATAAAAAAATATTGCTATCGAGAAAAACCATAAAAATCACCCTTGGCAGCTCTGTCCATTTCTTGCCAGGAGGGAAATTCTTTTACTTTTCCCGATATCTTATCGTTTAATTGCCGCAATTCCTCTTTTGTCATGGCTAGCAACTGCGGGTGTTTTTGGCCAATCTGCTTTCGGATTTTCTGATAAAGCGAACTGTTGCTTTTGCCGCCGGTAAGATCGCTTTCCTGGAACGGTTTGATGGTTGCGACGGGTTTGCCGTAACGGGTCACCACAATTAAATTCCCTGTTTCAGTAGCGCGCAGGATTTCGTTTGTTTTGTTCTTCAATTCCCGCGTGCTGATAAAATTTATGTCTGGCATGCCTCCTCAACCCCCCTTTGGTTCTATCGTCCTGGATATTTGTGTTGCTACGATTATAGCTACACTTTCCTTTCCTGTCAATGGGGGTGGGAAAAATGATAGATTGCCATCGAAAGCAAAAAAAACAGGTCCTCGCCGGTTGTATCCCGGGGACCTTCTCGTTCGTGTACCCTCGACGCCAGGCCGGCAATAATCACGCTGCTGTCCAGGAATACTTCTAGCAAATCACATAAACAGCCACGGAGGGCCGGATGACCTTTTTGGAGAATAGAGGCGTGGCTTTATTATTTTTTTGGACCAGAGTGTTCACAAGTTAATTTAAAGAAGGTGATCGCTTTTGGAGCTAATTCCCATTGGGGTAATCCACAGCCCTTACCGGGTGCCCGGCGAGGCGCCGCACCAGGGGCGTTTTTCCGACCGGACGGCGGAGCTGGAGATTTACCCCCAGTTCACGGAAGGTTTGAAA
Organism: Desulfofundulus thermosubterraneus DSM 16057; assembly: GCF_900142025.1. Taxonomy (GTDB): domain Bacteria; phylum Bacillota; class Desulfotomaculia; order Desulfotomaculales; family Desulfovirgulaceae; genus Desulfofundulus; species Desulfofundulus thermosubterraneus. The sequence continues at coordinate 53,035 of NZ_FQZM01000008.1, forward strand.
GATGTGGAACAAGCAACCCACCTGATTGTGCTTTACTGGTGCCACCTGGCGCGCCGGGACACGCTGCAGACAAGAACGCCCTTTGGCCCGAAAATACGCGGTGTTTTTGCCTGCCGCTCACCTTCCCGGCCCAACCCCATTGCCTTCTGTGTGGCGGAACTGCTGGAGGTGAAGGAAAACCGCCTGCTGGTGCGTGGGGTCGACGCGCTGGACGGGAGCCCGCTTATAGACATAAAACCGTATTCTTCTGATGTGGACAGTGTTCCGGGGGCACGCATCGGCTGGTTTAAAAAGTAAATCCAGGGGGGTTCCCTGTGCCAGTTTAACCTGTCCGAATTGCGGGTCGTCAATGACCAGAGGACAGTAAATTATGATCTTCGGCAGGAGTTGCCTGAAGAACAGGGGGGTGCGCTGCAGCGCTCCGTTCGCCCACAGCATGTTGTCCCTGCTGGCCGGGATGATCCTTTCATTACATAGGGGGCGGGGAAAAGCCGCGTAAGACTGTTGCTTTGGCAGTTCGGGCAGCTTTCGGGGTAACCGCTGCCTCCGGAAATGTTGACTTCCCAGATGTGGCCGCAGTCCTGGCACTTAAAGTCGTAAACAGGCATTTTCAACCACCTTGCTTGTTAAAATGAACATATGTTATAAAAAATATAATCCGCAGGGCTACGGAAGTCAAGTAAAAAATGGCGGCTTACCCTGCCAGGTGTTTCAGGGGATCCTGCAATTAGGGCCGAAAATTAAAAAGTTTTGCATTAAAGTTTTTTGGGGCAAATGTACGTGCATGAAAAATTAAGCTGTTAAAAATTTTTTGTTGCAGGATTTTCTTTTCGTATGTAAAATATTATTGACATGAAACAAGAAATAAGGCGATAAAATTTGGGTCAGGAAGACCCTTTGCCGGCCTGAAGGCTGGGCAGGGGGTCTTTTTGCATTTTCCGGAAAATACAGGATGGGAGGGTTTTTCGATGCTAAAAATCATGATCTGCGGCCGGGGCGGCAGCGGCAAGAGCACGCTGGTTACCTTGCTGGCAAGAGCGCTTGCTGAACGGGGAAAGGTGCTGGTAGTGGATACTGACGAATCGAACCTGGGCCTGGATAAAATGCTGGGCCTTTCCACCCCGGCGATGACTTTAATGGGTTGCCTGGGCGGTAAACCGGCGGTGCGCGAGAAGTTGCTGGCTTCCCTTCAGCAAAAGGGCAGTGAAAATACGGGCTTCTTTACGGAAGACTTGAGCCTGGCCAGCTTGCCCCCTGAATGTACTGGTGGGGAGTGGCCGTTGCGTTTCCTGCGTATTGGTAAAATTGAGCGCAGTTTGGAAGGTTGTGCATGTCCCATGGGGGCGGTGGCCCGCTCGTTTTTAAAGCAGTTGCGGGTTGATCAAGACGAGTGGGTGCTTGTGGATACCGAAGCCGGGGTGGAGCATTTCGGCCGGGGAGTTGTAGAGGGTGTCGACCTGGTGGTGATGGTGGTTGATCCTTCGCACGAGGCGGTCCTGCTGGCCGGGCGGGCCAGAGCACTGGCGGCGGGAGTAGGAAAGGAGTTTGTGGCTGTTTTAAACAAGGTCGATGCCGTGACGGAACCTTTTCTCCGCCGTGAGCTGTCTGAGAAAGGTATTCCGGTGCGGGGCGCGTTTGGTTTTTCGCCGGAAATCACGAAAGCCAACCTGGTAGGCAATCCGCTGCCGGCGGGAAACTATCGGGAACAGGTAAAGGAGTTGCTGGCTTCCCTCGCAATTTAAGATTTTAAAACATTACTCCGGCCTGATTGACAAGTGGTGATTGTCGTCCCTAGAAATTATTTAACTTGGCTGAAACAAGGGAGGAGAAAGGATGCGCACGAAAGCATTGAAGGCGGGGTTCCTGTTCATTGCCCTGCTGGTTACCCTGGTTGTCCTGGGTGGGTGCGGTGCCAAAACAGCCGGGCAGGATACGTCTGCGCCGCAGAAAACCGTTGTCACCGACCTGGCCGGCCGGCAGGTGGAAGTTCCCGTTCCGGCAAATAAGGTGGTGGCCATCGGCCCCGGCGCGTTGCGGCTGGTTTGCTATGTCAACGGCGCGGATAAGGTGGTGGGCGTGGAGGACGTGGAAAAACAGAAGCCCCGCGGCAAGCCCTATATGCTGGCCCATACCGAACTTAAAGATTTGCCCTCTATTGGCCAGGGCGGTCCCGATATCGCACCGGATGCGGAGAAGCTTGTCAGCGTCAAGCCTGAGGTAATTTTCGTTGCCTCCTTGCTGGACAAGTCACAGGCGGACGAACTGCAGACCAAAACAAATATACCGGTAGTGGTACTGAACTACGGCACCGAGGTGCCCTTTGATGAAAATGTTTACAATTCCCTCCTGCTGATCGGCAAGATCATCGGCAACGAGAAAAGGGCACAGGAAGTGGTAGCTTATCTTAAGAATTGCCATCAGGACTTGCAGGAGAGAACGAAAAATATCCCTGCTGACAAAAAGCCCGCAGTTTATGTGGGTGCTCTGGGCGCAAAAGGAGCGCACAGCATTGAAAGCACAGCTCCCAAATACGGGCCTTTTGTGGCCATTGGTGCTAGAAACGTGGTTGAAGAAGTCCAGGGTCGCGGAAGCGCGGTAATTGAAAACAAAAAGCTTTCCCAAATGGGTCGCGCACTTGGGCGCAACGTAATGATTGAAAAAGAAAAACTTTTGGAGTGGGATCCTGACATCATTCTTATCGATGAAGGCGGCTTGGAACTGGTGCAAAATGACTACAAGAAAAACCCGCAGTTTTATCAGTCGCTGAAGGCGGTCAAAACAGGCCGGGTTTACGGCCAGATTCCCTTTAACTTCTATAACACCAACATCGACACCGCTATTGCCGACACCTACTACGCCGGAAAAGTGATTTTCCCCGAACAATTTAAAGATATCGACCCGGCCCAAAAGGCCGATGAGATTTACCAGTTTCTTTTGGGCAAACCTGTATATGAACAGATGGCGAAGGATTACGGTGGATTTAAAAAGCTGGATCTTGCCGGTCCGTAATACCCGGGGAGTTCCTTTGTTCGGAGCGAGCCGGACAATTCCAGCACGATGGTAAAGGATGGTAAATCCCTATTTTCGTGGGTGATAAAAAATATGCGGCAAGTAGCGATGGAAAATATCCCGGAAAGTTACCTTAAGTATACCCAGAGAAAAGTTTTCATCATTTGCCTGCTTGTCCTTTTAACCGCCCTGCTGGGTGTCTACGCCATCAACGCCGGGTCGGCGGAGCTTTCGCCGGCCCAGGTGCTGCTGACGCTGCTGGGCAAAGCGGAGGGACGTTTAAATATCATTATCTGGAATATCCGGTTGCCCCGGGTGCTGGCGGCGGTCACCGCCGGGGTCGGCCTTTCCGTGGCGGGTTGCGTGATGCAAAACCTCTTGCGAAACCCCCTGGCGTCCCCCTTCACCCTGGGCATTTCGCAGGGCGCGGCCTTTGGCGCCGCCGTGGCCATCATTGCCCTGGGGGCGGGGAGCACCCACAGCACCAGCGCTGATGCCGTCATCATCAACAACCCTTACCTGGTCACCATTTCCGCCTTTGTGGGGGCGATGGCGACGACCCTGGTGGTCCTCTTCCTGGCCCAGGCCAGGGGGGTCACTCCCGAAGCGATGGTCCTGGCGGGGGTGGCCCTGGGCTCCCTTTTTTCAGCCGCCACCGTCATCCTGCAGTTTTTTGCCAGCGACGTGCAGGTGGCTTCGATTGTTTTCTGGACCTTCGGCGACATCGGCCGGGCTTCCTGGCGGGATCTGGAAATCATGGCCGCGGTAACCGGCGCCGCGCTGCTTTACTTTATGGCCAACCGGTGGAATTACAACGCTCTGGACGGCGGGGAGGAGACGGCCAAAGGGCTGGGTGTTGATGTGGAGAGAATCAGGTTGACCGGGATGTTCGTGGCCTCCCTGGTCACGGCGGTAACTGTATCGTTTCTGGGCATCATCGGTTTCATCGGCCTGGTCGGCCCGCACATGATGAGGAGGGTGCTGGGTGTCGACCACCGTTTTTTAATCCCGGCCTCCAGCGTAATGGGAGGGCTTTTGCTGCTTGCTTCCGATACCCTGGCAAGGACCATTATTTCCCCGGTTGTTTTGCCGGTGGGGGCGATAACCTCCTTTATGGGTGCCCCCCTGTTCCTTTACCTTCTCTCCAGGGGGTACGGCAAAAGATGATCCTGTCGGTAGACGGAGTGGAATTCAGTTACGGCAGCCGGCCCGTGTTAAAGGATATCAAACTTGAAGTCAACAGGGGGGAATTTTTTTCTATCCTGGGCAACAACGGCGCCGGTAAGTCCACCCTGCTCAAGTGCCTGAACAGAATTTTAAAGCCGCAAACGGGGACAATTCTCATTGAAAAAGAAGACCTGTTTGCTCTCAGCCGCCGGGAAGTTGCCCGCCGCCTGGGGTACGTGGCGCAAAGATACGAAAGCACCCGGCTTACAGTCTTCGACGCCGTGCTTTTGGGCAGGATACCCCACATCAAGTGGAGTACTACCGCAAAAGACCTGGAAATCGTCCGGAATGTTTTGGGCATCCTCGGCCTGGAGGAGTTTTCCCTGCGCTACCTGGATGAATTGAGCGGGGGAGAGCTGCAAAAGGTGGTTATTGCCAGGGCCCTGGCCCAGGAACCCCGGGTTCTTTTGCTGGACGAACCCACCAGCAACCTGGATTTGAAAAATCAATTCGAGGTTTTGAAAACGGTGAAAAGTGCGGCCAGGGAACAAAACATTGCGGCGGTGGTGGTGATGCACGACCTTAACCTTGCTTTGCGGTTTGCAGATAAATTCCTGCTCCTGAAGAACAGGACCGTCTTTGCTTGCGGGGGGATGGAAATCATGACTCCGGAAAACATCGCCGGCGTCTACGGTGTTCCGGTAGCGGTGGAAAGACTGGCGAACATACCTGTAGTCGTACCGTTGTAACAGCCCGGGGTGGTTCTGCCCGGCTATCCTCTCTTAATTCCGCCAGTATCTGCTTCAAGTCCACTCCGCTCTTTTCCATTTCTTTACGGACGGAAGCGGCCAGCTCTTTCACCAGCATCTTTTCCGGGGTGGCCACGATTGCTCGCCCTGCCTTGAAGACCTCCAGGATCGTATCTTCTTTGATTCCCAATCTTTCCCTTATTTCAGCCGGAATGGTGAACTGCCCTTTGCCCCAGACACGCACCTTCTTCTAATGTTATGTATCGAGGTGAAATAGTGGAAACGGGTGTATCCTTCGAAATATTCGAAAACCCGGAACATGTTTACACCAGAAAGCTCTTGAGGGAAGCTTTCAGAGATTTGGTTTGATTGAATGCTTCCGCTGGTGTCCCGGGGGTGGTCATGGGCGGCAGCGGTCCCACTGTTTTTGGCATGTGCCGGGATGGGGGGAAGGCCCGCCGGGTGGCCGGACGGCTTCACCCGGGGCTGGGGCGGCTTTTGCACACCCATTTTTTGCGGCCAGGCAGGTTCAGATAGTTTGCGCAAACTGCTGTGTTCAGGTAAAATAATGAAAAAGCTGCGGATTAAGGCAATGCCGGAACCAAGAACGCAGGGAAATGGAGGTGCGAAAAATGAGCGTCGTCCTGGATGAGCTGGCGGCCGGCCGGCAAAGGTATACCTACGAAGACTACTGCTGCCTTCCGGAAGGGTCACCCTATCAACTGATTGGGGGGGAACTGGTCATGACACCCTCGCCCACACCATACCACCAGATGGTGTCCATGAAACTGGAATTAAAAATGGCGGGCTTTGTCCTGGAAAAGGGACTGGGCATTGTTTTGTACGCTCCTGTGGACGTCTATCTGGAAGAAACAGAAACCTACCAGCCGGACATAATTTATATTTCCAACGAAAGGCTGTCCATTATCGAAGAAAAGCGGATCAATGGCGCCCCGGATCTGGTGGTGGAGATCCTTTCCCCCGGTACCGGTTATTACGACCTGCGGATCAAGTATAAGGTTTACGAAAAGAGCGGCGTCAGGGAATACTGGATAGTTGACCCCCACTGCAAATCGGTCCAGGTTTTTTGCCTGAAGGGCGGGAAATATGCCCTGGACCAGGAAGTGGAGCAACAGGGGAAGGTTCAATCCCGTGTAATCGCCGGATTTGCGGTACAGGTGGAAAGTATTTTTTAAAAGTTGACGCGATCCCGGGGCCACCTTGCCCGGCAAGGGCGGGACACCCCAGGCCGGCCTGTTCCCGTTTGTTTCGCCTTCAGCCTCCAAACGCTCTTCCATCCTTTCCTTTAACAGCTCACCCGGACTCATGCCCTCTCTTTTACGGTCGTCCCTGGGGCGGGGGCTTCTCCCGGCCCGGCAGGGGCTGGGGCGGATCCAGCTTCCTGTCTAATGCGTTTCACCTCAAGCCTTTCCTATCCCTGGCTATGCACGGCAACTGGAACATCATCCTGACCACCCTCATGGCGGCCTCCCTGGGAATGGAATGATACGAGTACCGGAAACTGCCAGGTCATTGATATAGGGAGTGATTTCATGGGTATTGATATTCTGGCCGTCCTGGCCGAAGAGAAAATCCGGGAAGCCATGCGTAGGGGTGAGTTTGCAAACCTTGCGGGAAAAGGGCAGCCCCTGCAGGTGGACGAGCTGTCCCACGTCCCCGAAGAGCTGCGGGCCGGTTATATCATCCTGAAAAACGCGGGGGTGCTGCCCGAAGAAATGCAGCTGAAAAAAGAAATGGTCAGCTTGCAGCGACTGATCGACTGCTGTTACGAGGAGGAGCAGAAGACCGGTTTAAAGAAAAAGCTGACCGAAAAAATGCTCCGCTTCAATATGCTCATGGAAAAGAGGAAAATGAACAACAGCGCATTTCAGTTCTACCGGGAGAAGATTTATAGCCGGCTGGGGTTTTGAACTGATAATGGTGATGCCTGTCGCCCTCCGCTGCCCGTGGTATTTTCCCGGGTTTATTGGTCAATACTGGTAACATAACTGTTTTTGCGGAGGGCAACAAAGGTGAAGATTCTGGATTTACGGGCCTATTACGGCAGCAACATTTACAGCTACCAGCCGGTAATTAAAATAATCCTGGATCTCGCCCCCGACGGGTGCCGGTCCACCAGCGAGCTGGGGGATTTCAACCGGCGGTTGTTGTCCCTTTTGCCCGGCCTGGGTGAGCACCACTGCTCCCGCCGGCGCCCCGGGGGTTTTGTGGAGCGGTTAAAAGAGGGTACCTACCTGGGCCACGTGGTGGAACATGTGGCCCTGGAGCTTTGTAAGCTGGCCGGCCAGGAGGTGATTTACGGCAAGACCCGCCGGGGGGACGGGGAAACGGTTTATGAAGTGATCTTTGAATATGTTTCCGCCCCCGGCGGGCTGGCCGCCGCCCGGGCGGCGGTGGAACTGGTGCAGGCCCTGCTGGAGGGAAGGACGGTGGAAGTGGCGGAACTGGTGGAGAGGGTGCGGCAGGCCGCGGAAGAAGAATACGGCCCCAGCACCCGGGCGATCCTTGAGGCGGCCCGCAAAAGGGGGATTCCGGTCCTTCCTTTAGGGGGGGGATTCTACCAGCTGGGTTATGGGCGGCATGCCAGGCGGATAGCGGCTACCATTACGGATCACACTCCCTGTACTGCCGTCGACCTGGTGCAAGATAAGCAGTTATGCAACCAGTTGCTGGCTGCCCACGGGGTGCCCGTACCCGAATCGGGGATTGCCCGCACGGTGGAAGAGGCCCTTGCCCTGGCCGAAAAGTTGGGACCCCCTGTGGCCATCAAACCAGTCAACGGGCATCACGGGCAGGGGGTAAGCCTTTTTGTGTCCGGAAAAGCCCGGGTGCGCCGGGCCTTTGAACTGGCCGGCTATTATGGCCGGCCAGTGCTGGTGGAAAAACAAATTCCCGGCCGGCAATACCGGCTTTTAGTGGTGAACGGCCGGATGGTAGCCGCGTCTTTGCGCCTGCCTCCCCGGGTGGTGGGGGACGGGCGGCGCACCGTCCGCGAACTGGTGGAGGAGGTTAACCGGGACCCCCGGCGGGGTGAGGGGCACGGCAGGCCCCTGTCCAAAATTCCCCTGGATGCGGTGGCCGTGGCTTGCCTTGACCGCCAGGGTTTAACGCCCCGGGATGTGCCCGGGAAAGGGCAGGTTGTTTACCTGCGGGACAACGCCAACCTCAGCACCGGCGGGACCGCTATTGATGTTACGGAGCAGGTGCACCCGGCCAATGCCCGGTTGGCCGTACGGGTGGCCCGCCTGACCGGTCTGGATGTGGCGGGCATCGACGTGGTGGTGGAGGATATCGGCCGCCCCCTGGAGGAGCAGGGAGGTGCTGTCATTGAGGTGAACGCAGCTCCGGGGTTACGCATGCATACCCACCCGGTGGAGGGCCTGCCCCGGGAAGTGGGTGCGGCCATTGTGGATCACCTCTTTCCTCCCGGCGTACCCTGCCGCATTCCCATTGTGGCGGTAACGGGGACCAACGGCAAGACCACCACCACCCGGATGATCGGAGCCATTTTGGCCCGGGCCGGCCTGGTGGTGGGCATGGCTACCAGCGACGGCATTTATATTGACGGGCGGCGGGTGCTTGCCGGCGATACTACGGGACCGGTCAGCGCCAGGCTGGTGCTGGCGGAGCCGGAGATTGACGCGGCCGTGCTGGAAACGGCCCGGGGGGGCATCCTGCGGGCCGGTTTGGGCTACGAGGGCAGTGACGTGGGGGTGGTTACCAACATCAGCGGGGATCACCTGGGACAGGACGGCATCGAGACGCTGGAGGACCTGGCTGATGTAAAGTCCCTGGTGGTGGAAACCGTGCGCAAAAACGGCTATGCGGTGCTCAATGCCGATGACCCCCATGTGCTGGCCATGGCCGGCCGGGTCCGGGGCAAGATCATTTATTTCTCCCTGGTGCCGGATAATATCACCGTGCGCCGCCACCTGGGTGCCGGCGGCACGGCGGTGTTTGTGAAGAACGGGATGCTGGTGGTGGCCCGGGGTCAGCAGGTGCGCCGGTTGCTTTCGGTACGCCGGTTGCCGGCCTCCCTGGGCGGTTTTGCCCGGCACAACATCCAGAATGCCCTGGCGGCAGCCGCGGCCTGCCTGGGTTTGGGTGTATCCATGGATCACATCCGGTCCGGCCTGGAAAGCTTTCGCTGCAACCTGGAGCAAAATCCCGGCCGGCTGAATATCCTGGATGTGCAGGGCATCCGGGTGGTGATCGACTACGCCCATAACGCCGCCGGCTACCTCAGTATGGTTAATGTGTTGCGGCACTTCAAAAGGCGGCTCATTGGCGTCATCGGCGTACCCGGGGACCGCCTGGATGAGCAAATCAAAGAGGTAGGGCGCATTGCCGGCCAGAACTTTTCGGCCCTGGTGATTAAAGAGGATGCCCACCGGCGCGGCCGGCAGCCCGGGGAAGTGGCCGCCCTGCTGCGGGAAGGCGCCCTGGAAGGGGGCATGCACCCGGGGAGAATCCGGGTGGTTTTGCCCGAAGGGGAGGCAGTGCTGCGGGCCCTTCTGGCGGCAAAGCCCGGCGATACGGTGGCCATTTTCTACGAAAAGCTGGACACGGTGGTCAAAGCCATCCAGGTGTTTTGTGCCGGCCGGCAGCTGGTTAATGGCGAAAAAGTCGACGGCGGGCAGCAGGGAAATATTCTCCCGGCGACGTAAAACTACTGGTAAACAAAAAGGGAGATATTGCCCGTGCTTGAAGTGCTGGCCCGTGCCAAGATAAACCTTACCCTGGACATTACAGGGCTTTTGCCCGGCGGTTACCATCAGCTGGAAACAATAATGCAAAGCATAGCCCTTTGCGACCGGCTGGTGTTTTCTCCCCGCTCCCAGGGTATTGAGCTTCAAACCAACAGCCCCCTTATACCTGCCGGTCCGGAAAATCTGGTTTACCGGGCGGCGGAGCTTTTGCAAAGGATCACCGGTTATCGTCAGGGGGTACATATTTTTCTGTTCAAAAATATCCCGGTGGCGGCCGGCCTGGGGGGCGGTTCCGCCGATGCGGCGGCCACCCTGGCGGCCCTGAATCAACTCTGGTCCCTGGGCCTCTCCCGGGAAGAGTTGCTTGTTTTAGCCGCCAAGCTGGGGGCGGATGTACCCTTTTGCCTCGAAGGAGGTACCGTTTTGGCCCGGGGAAAAGGGGAGTTGCTCACTCCCCTAAAACCCCTTCCCCCTCTGGGAGTGGTGCTGGTCACCCCGTTCCTGGCCGTATCTACGGCCCAAATTTACCGGGAGTATGACCGCCTATTGCCCGGTGTTCATCCAGATACCCCCGCCATGGTGGCGGCTATTGAGCGCCAGGATATCACCGCGGTAGCCGCTCTTTTGGGCAATATCCTGGAGCCGGTAACTGCCGCCCTTTATCCACAAGTTTACGTGGTAAAGGAAGCCCTGAAAGCGGCCGGTGCCCCGGGAGTGGTCATGAGCGGCAGCGGTCCTACCGTTTTTGGCTTGTGCCGGGATGAAGGGGAAGCCCGCCGGGTGGCCGGACGGCTTGACCCGGGGCTGGGGCGGATATTGTACACCCGTTTTTGCAGCCAGGCAATAAAACTTGCGGTAATTAACGGCTAAAGGTAAAATATAAGTGTTATGACCAGAAAAAGGGGTGGCGGCCGTGGAAGAACCGAGACTCATTCCAATTAAGCTGGATAATTACAAACCTTTAAGGGAGCTGGTTTTTGAATCCTTGCGGGAAGCGATTATCCAGGGCCGCCTGAAACCCGGGGAGCGGCTGATGGAAATCCAGCTGGCTGAAGAAATGGGGGTAAGCCGCACTCCCGTGCGGGAGGCCATCCGGAAGCTGGAGCTGGAAGGTTTTGTGGTCATGGTGCCCCGCAAGGGAGCCTATGTGGCGGGTATTTCGGTAAAGGATATTGTCGATGTCTTTGAAGTGCGGGCGGCACTGGAAGCGCTGGCTGCCGGTTTGGCCGCTGAGCGGATTACCGAAGAGGAATTGGAGGAGCTGGAACGGGCACTGGTGAAAACCTACGAAGTCAGCGGCCACGACCTGGAAGCACTGGTTGAAACGGATACCAGATTCCACGAACTCATTTATAAAGCAAGCCGGAACGAAAGGCTGGTCCAGATCATCACCAACCTGGCGGATCAAATTCAACGCTTCCGGGTCACCTCTTTGGCCCAACCGGGGAGGACGAAGCACGCCCTGGAAGAACACAAGCAAATTGTAGAAGCCATCAGCGAACGCAACGTGGAACTGGCCCAGATCCTGGCGCGGGAGCATATAGAAAATGCCGAACAGAGCCTGTTAAACGCCCTGGGGGAGGCAAAGGAATAATGGTTGACGCGGTGGTTCTGGCCGGCAGTCCCAATAACGGACCGCTCAAGGAATGCAGTCCGGTGCCCTACGAAGCGCTTATTCCTATTGGCTCCAAAGCGATGGTGCAATATGTAGTGGAAGCATTAGCACTGGCCAGAGGGGTAGACAGGATTGTAGTGGTCGGGCCCAGGGAGGAGCTGGCGAATCACCTCAAAGATGACCGGGTAAAGGTTGTTCCGGCAGGCAGCAGCCTTTTGGAAAACGTCCAGCGCGGACTGAAAGAGTTGGCGGGTACCCGCCGGGTGCTGCTGGTCAGCTCCGACATTCCCCTGATTACACCCCGGGCCATTGAAGATTTCCTGGAGCTTTGTCAGGATCAAGAAGCGGATTTGTACTACCCCATCGTACCCAAGGAAGCCGTGGACAGCCGTTTTGCCAATCCTGTGCGGCGGACCTACGTCAGCCTTAAAGAAGGTATTTTCACCGGGGGCAACCTGTTTTTACTTAACCCGGAAGTAGTTTCCCGTTGTTTGCCCCTGGGGGAGCAGTTGGTGGCCGCCCGGAAAAGCCCCCTGCGCCTGTGTCGCCTGGTAGGCCTGGGCTTTTTGATTCGTTTTCTTCTGCACCGGGTTACGTTGGAGGAAGCCCAGGCGCGGGTTTCCCGCCTGCTGGGCATCCGCGGGGTAGTGGTAATCAGCCGCTACCCGGAAGTGGGTGTGGATGTGGACAAACCCGTGGATCTGGCGCTGGTGGCCAGAACGCTGCAACAGGCTTCGTGACCTAAAAGGAAGTGTTTTCTCATGCCCCTTCCCCTGAATCTGGCTATGATCCAGGAGGCCAGAAAGCGCCTTGCCGGCGTCATTCACCCCACACCTCTGGATCATTCAACCACTTTTTCCCGTCTTACCGGCAGCGAGGTTTATTTCAAGCTAGAGAACCTGCAAAAGACCGGGTCCTTTAAAATTCGGGGTGCCTACAACAAGATCATGTCTTTGACTTTGGAAGAGCGGCAGCGGGGTGTGATTGCCGCTTCCGCCGGAAACCACGCCCAGGGGGTGGCTTGTGCGGCCACCAGGGCCGGCATTCCCTCCACGGTGGTCATGCCGGAGGGTGCTCCCATTTCCAAGGTTATGGCCACCCGGGGTTACGGCGCCCGGGTAATCCTGGCGGGAGGAGGTTATGACGAGGCCTTTGACTACGCCCGCCAGATGCAAAAGGAAACCGGGGCCACCCTTGTGCACGGCTTTGACGATCCCTTGGTGGCGGCGGGCCAGGGTACCATAGGCCTGGAGTTGCTGGACGAGTTGCCCGATCTGGACGCCGTGCTGGTGCCCGTTGGCGGTGGCGGGCTGATTGCCGGTATCGCCGTGGCCATTAAGTCATTGAAACCCCGGGTGCGCGTGATTGGTATCCAATCCCGGGGGGCACCGGCGGTTTATCTTTCCCTCAAAGGCAATTGCCGGCAGCAACTGGCTGCCACCGCCACCATTGCCGACGGGATCAGCGTGCGTCGTCCGGGCGAGTTTACCCTGGAGGTTATTCGCCGTTATGTGGATGATGTGCTGCTGGTGGACGACGAGGAAATTGCCCGGGCCATTTTAATGCTCCTGGAGCGTTCCAAAATTGTAGTCGAGGGGGCCGGGGCGGTGGTCCTGGCCGCCCTTTTGCACGGGCACCTGTCTTTGCCCGGGGCGAAGGTGGCCCTGGTTTTAAGCGGGGGAAACATTGACGTCAACATTCTCTCCATCATCATTGAACGCGGGCTGGTCAAATCCGGACGCATCACCCGCTTGCGCACCGTGGTTACGGATCAACCGGGCAGTTTACAGCGCCTGCTGGGCGTGCTGGCCGCCGTACGGGCGAACGTAATTTCCGTTAACCACGATCGCATTAAACCTCAGGTGCCCTTAAAACAGGCGGAGGTTGAGTTGCTGCTGGAAACTAGTGACGTGGAACATGTGGGGAGGGTCATGGCCGCCCTGTCCCGGGAAGGGTACCGGGTGGAAAGGATCTAGGAAAAATTTTTATAATAGTGAAATGGAAAATTGCAGGAATTTTTACATTCGTGGAGAAAACAGGTTAACAGGTATCGGGTGGGGCAGCTTCGATCAGTGCTACCCGGTGATTCAAAAATGTCAGTTGAGGTTGCAGGAAGGTGGTGAGGGAGTGGTTGTTACGGATGTGCGGGTGCGCAAAATTCTCCCCGAAGGAAAAATGAAGGCCATTGTGTCGGTCACCCTGGATAATATGTTTGTTATCCACGACGTAAAGGTAGTGGAGGGGAACAAGGGCTTGTTTGTGGCTATGCCAAGCCGCAAAACCCCCGACGGTGAATTCCGGGATATAGCGCACCCCATCAACTCTTCAGCCAGGGCTATTATTGAAACCGCGGTGTTGCAGGCCTATGAACAGGCCATTTAGCCTTTTCATTCCAGGGTTGGGCTATGATATTGTCATGTTTTTTGTAAAAGCGGAGCATAGTTAAGGACCTGCACTTTCGGTGATCGCTATGCTCTCTTTTTGTGCGAAAAGTATAAAAATTATCTGACGAAGAGGAAAATCACGTTTTTTGTTGAATCCTGTTATCGGGATTAAGAACTGGTTTTTTGACGGCGGGGCTGCCGGTGGCAGCCCCTTCACGCGATCCCTGAGATGACAAGGGGGACGCCTGATGTCACTGGCGGCCGTAATTCTGGCGGCAGGTAAGGGTACGCGTATGAAATCCGACCTGCCCAAGGTAATGCATAAGGTTTGTGGCCGGCCCATGATCGAATACGTCCTGGATGCGGTCCGGGGGGCCGGGGCAGAGGAAATCGTGGTGGTGGCCGGTTTTGGCGGCGATCTGGTAGCCCGTACCGTCCAGGGCCGGGCGAAGGTGGTCTACCAGCAGCAGCAACTGGGCACGGCTCACGCCCTGCTCCAGGCCGCTCCCCTGCTGGCCGACTTCCCCGGTACCATTCTGGTGGTCTGCGGGGACACTCCGCTGGTAACCGCCGGGACTTTGGCCCGGTTGGTGGCGGCCCATGCCGCCGCGGGAGCCAGAGCCACCGTCCTTACCGCCTGCCTGGAAGATCCCACCGGTTACGGCCGGGTGATCCGGGACGGGGAGGGGCGGGTACAAAAAATTGTGGAACAACGGGATGCCACACCCGGGGAGCTGGCGGTGAGGGAAGTAAATACGGGTATTTATTGTTTTTCCGCGCCCGGGCTTTTTGCCGCCCTGTCCACCCTCAGAAGGGAGAACTCCCAGGGGGAATATTACCTCACTGACATTATTGGCCATTACGTGCAGCAGGGTGAGCCTGTAGCCGCGCTGACGGTGGAGGATGCCCGGGAAGTGGAGGGGGTCAATGACCGGCGGCAGCTGGCCCGGGTGGAAAGTTACCTGCGCCGGCAGATAGTGGAAGAGCTGATGCTCTCCGGTGTGACGGTAATGGACCCCGCCACCACATTTATCGACCGGGATGTAGAGATAGGTCGCGACACGGTGATCTACCCCTTTACAATTATCGAGGGAGATACCATAATCGGTAAACATTGTATCATCGGCCCGGGAAGCCGGCTGCTCAATGTCCAGGCAGGCAACGGCGTGGTTATCGAGCACTCGGTAATCCTGGAAAGTAAAATCGGGGATAATTGTACCATTGGCCCCTTTGCTTATATCCGGCCGGGATGTGTTCTGGCCCCGGATGTGAAGGTGGGAGACTTTGTGGAATTGAAAAAGACGGTGGTGGGCCGGGGAAGCAAGATCCCCCACTTGAGCTACGTGGGCGACGCCACCGTCGGTTCGGGCGTTAATATAGGTGCCGGGACCATTACCTGCAATTATGACGGGGAAAAGAAGTGGCCCACTATTATTGGGGACGGGGCCTTTATTGGAAGCAATACCAATTTAGTGGCACCGGTGGAAGTGGGGGAGAAGGCTTTCATTGGTGCCGGTTCCACCATCACCAAAAATGTGCCCCCGGGGGCGCTGGGTATTGAGCGGGGGCGCCAGCGGAATATAGAAAACTGGCTCCAGAAGAAGTCCAAAAAAGAATCCTGTGAAGAAAAGTAATTTTTTGCGCCGGTGATTAAAGGAGGGGGTAGTCATGCTCCCCGGGCCGCCGGGTTGGGCACCCTGGTTTTCGGAAATCAGTGTTGGAGGTAGAAGGATGTCATCGCGTAAAGAATTAAAAATCTTTACCGGCAACGCTAACCCCCAGCTGGCTGAAGAGATTGCCCAGTACCTGGGTGTTAGTGTGGGCGCGGCCAAGGTTACCCGCTTTTCCGACGGGGAAATTCAGGTCAAGATAAATGAAAGCGTGCGGGGGGCCGATGTTTTTATTATCCAGCCCACCTGTCATCCGGTAAATGAGCATTTGATGGAACTGCTGGTAATGGTGGACGCGGTGAGAAGGGCTTCTGCCCGGCGTATTACGGCGGTTTTGCCCTACTACGGCTATGCCCGGCAGGACCGGAAAACCCGGGCCAGGGACCCCATTACGGCCAAACTAGTGGCCAACCTCCTCACTGCCAGCGGTGCCCGGCGGGTAATAACCATGGACCTGCATGCGGGGCAAATCCAGGGATTCTTTGATATCCCTGTGGATCATCTCCCCGGGGTGCCACTCCTGGCCCAGTATTTCATCCAGCAGAGACTAAAGGACGTGGTGGTTGTCTCACCCGACCTGGGCGGGGTAACCCGGGCCAGGGATCTGGCCGAGCGCATTGGTGCGCCCATTGCTATCATCGACAAAAGGCGGCCCGAACCCAATGTGGCGGAAATTATGAATATTGTGGGTGACATTGAGGGTAAAAAAGTCATCATGATTGATGACATCATTGATACCGCCGGTACCATTACCCAGGGTGCGGCGGCACTGAAAAAATTTGGTGCCCAGGAAATTTACGTCTGCTGTACCCATCCGGTGCTGAGCGGTCCGGCGGTCCAGCGCCTGCAGGAAGCGCCGATCAAGGAGGTACTGGTCACCAACACCATACCCATACCTCCGGAAAAGATGATCGATAAAATAAAGATTCTTTCCGTGGCACCCCTGCTGGGCGAGGCCATTATCCGCATTCACGAAGATCTATCGGTAAGCAAGCTTTTCGATTAAAATATAAGGCCGGCTTGGACCGGCCTGCGTTACCGGTGCATTTTTCGGTGCAAAATTTTAAGGTTCTTACACCGGCATATTTGCCTTGCTTAATTTTCTGGCGGCGGCTGTTCCCGCTGCCCGCGGGCTTCGCCGTTGGGACCCGGGTGCTGATGGCAGGAACAGGTGGTTTCCTCATCCCGGGGACCCCTGACCCGCTCCAGGGAGCGGTTTATTGCTTCTCCCAGTTCCCGGGTTTTTTGCCGGGTGGTATCCCAGGCCTGGCTGGTCGATTTCTGCAGCTGGCGCAGGGACTCCGCCAGCCCGCCCTCAATTTTGATTACATTGGCCAGGGCCTCGTTGCTGGTGACGATTACTTCTTTACCGATGGTACGGACAAAGGTGGTGTCCAAAAAGGCCCGGCCGGAAATAACGCTGTCCAAAAACCCGCCGGAGAATTCCAGGCCCACAATATCCCCGGCTTCAAGATCCACATAATACTCATCCACCTGTCCTAAAAGGGTGCCGCTTTCCGTGACGATGCGGGCGCCGATGATCCCGATACGGTCCTTGACCAGTTTCACAATATCTGGGAGTTTGGCGCCCCTTTCGGCATTGGTGCTCCGGTCCACGGTAATGACATTTTCCCCTACGCTGTGCACCCGGTTGAAGGGGACATACTTTTGTTCCTTGAACCAGCCTTTTTGTTCTATGATCAGGGCGGCCACCGCTTTCTTCTCCGGGTCCACCACCAGCCCCCGGACCACGCCGATTTGCTGTCCTTCCTGCAGGCTGATAACCGGCATACCAGTAAATTGTTTGCTCTTGCGCATCTGCTGACCCCCTTTAGGTAGCTTTCCTGTCCCTAATCCATATGCTTCATTCCGAGTTGATATGACCAAAAAAAGGGAATACTAGAGAAGAATGCGGTTTTATGCCAGGATTGAGGAGGGATGGTTACCATGGAAGCCAGTCTGTTGGCGCAAGTAAGAACCGGCCGGGGGAAAGGTTACCGGCACCGGTTGGCAGCACAAGGAAAAATTCCCGCCGTTGTTTACGGCAAGGCTATCGGCAACATTCCGGTGGAGGTGGAGCTACGGGCACTGAAGAACATCCTGGCCGGTGAGGGCGGCCGGAACACCCTGATCAACCTGAAGATCACCGGAGAGGGGCAGGCGCGACAGGACAAGGTTTTGATCAAAGAACTTCAATACGACTCCCTGCGCGGCGAGTTGATCCACGCCGACTTCCAGCAGGTTTCCCTTACAGAAAAGATTACCACCACCGTGCCGGTGGAGCTTGAAGGCGAGCCGGTTGGAGTGAAGCAGGGAGGCATTCTACAACAACAGATGCGGGAGCTGGAAATCTCCTGCCTGCCCGCAGACATCCCCGAGGCCGTGACTATGGACGTTTCAGGGCTGGAAATAGGGGATACTGTTCACGTCGCGGACCTCCCCGTGCCGCCCGGCGTAAAGGTTCTCAACGATCCCGAAGAAGTGGTGGCTACAGTGGTGGCTCCGGCAGTGGAAAAGGTGCCGGGTGAGGAAGAAGCCGGCGAGGAGAAGGAAGCCTCTCCGGAAGCCGGGGAGGAGTAACTTTACTGCATGCTTTGCTAAATCAGCGTGATCCGCTGGGGCAGGGTAAAATAATTTGGAAAATCGTCGGGGCTTTCAGGCATGGGCCGCCCCGGCGTTTTGTTATGCCTGGAGATTGGGCAAAAAAGAAACCCCGTGTGAAAACCGGGGTTTCTTAGCTGGCTCTCAGTTCGGTAAGGCCGGGGCCATGACGGGCAGTTAGTTCACGGGTATGCCGGGCCACCTGTTCGGGGTCTACCTTCAACCGGGCCACTCCTGTTTGCATGGCCGCTTCTGCCACGGCTGCGGCCACCGCCGGCGCCACCCGGGGATCAAAAGGCTTGGGAATAATGTAACCGGGCCCCAGTTCCCCCGGAGTTACCAGGCCGGCAATGGCCCGGGCGGCAGCCACCTTCATGGCATCGTTAATGTCGGTTGCCCGCACGTCCAGGGCACCGCGGAAGATGCCCGGGAAGGCCAGCACATTATTGATCTGGTTGGGGAAATCGGAACGCCCGGTAGCTACCACTGCCGCTCCGGCCTCCAGGGCTGCATCGGGCATAATTTCCGGTACGGGATTGGCGAGGGCGAAGACGACAGCACCGGGAGCCATGCTGCGTACCATGTCCTGTGTCACCAGACCGGGTCTTGACAGACCGATGAAGACGTCTGCGCCGCTTAAGGCATCAGCCAGCCGGCCCTTAATTCCCCGCGGGTTGGTGCGGCAGGCCACTTCTTCCTTGTACTTATTGAGTCCAGTACGCCCGCGGTAGACCACACCCTTGCTGTCGCAAAGCACGATATCCCGTACGCCCAGGTAGTACAACAAGTTGGCTACGGCTATACCCGCTGCGCCACACCCGTTTATAACCACCCGCACTTCGCTTATCTCTTTGCCCACCACTTTTAAGGCATTAAATAACCCGGCAGCCGTGACCACCGCAGTGCCGTGCTGATCATCATGGAAAACGGGAATGCTCACTTCCTTCTTCAGCCGGCGCTCAATTTCAAAACAGGCCGGTGCAGCAATATCTTCCAGGTTAATGCCGCCAAAGGTCGGTTCCAGCATTTTAACCGTCTCGACAATTTTATCGATATCTTTGCTGCCCACGCAAATGGGAAAAGCATCGACACCCGCCAGTTGCTTGAAGAGCAGGGCTTTACCTTCCATTACCGGCAGTGCTGCTTCCGGGCCGATGTCTCCCAATCCCAGTACGGCAGTACCGTCGGAGACGATGGCCACCAGGTTACCTTTAGCGGTATATTCGTAAACCAGATCCTTTTGGGCGTGAATTTGGCGGCACGGTTCAGCCACGCCCGGGGTATAGGCCAATGAGAGATCGTGTTCATTATCGATGGATACTTTTCTGCCCACTTCTATTTTTCCGTGGAATTTCCGGTGCATTTCAATTGCTTCTTCATTTAGTGTCATGGTAAACACCTCGAGAAATTAATGTATAATGTATCATGTATACAGTATAACAAGAAGTTAATTGCCTGTCAATCCAAAAAATGTATTGGCAGGCCGGTAACACCAAAGAGCCCCTCCCTACATAAAATGGCAGCAGAACCATATTTATGCGGGGAGGGTAGAATATGTCCGAAGCCCAGTTGCAGTCATATTACGGTGCCATGGATATGGCCTTGCCTCTGGTTGATCGCCTGCGTCAGCTCCAGGGGCAGCAGGTAACGATTTATGTGATGCACCTCATGAGGCACCAGGTCGGGACCTTTGAGGTTACGGGTATGCTCCACGCCGTTGGCATCGATTACGTTGAGTTGCACGTTGCGGGGACCAGCGGGCCAATACGCTATGTCTTCATTCCCATCGCGGCCATTGGCGCTGTTATTGCCGGTGGACCCCTGGCATTTGCACCCGGGCCTGGAGTTTATCCACCCCATGGCGGGCTGTAGAACCAGAACCAGGTAAAGCTCCGGAAAAAAGCCGGAGCTTTTTTATCGTCCCGGCAAAAACCTTACGGTTGCGGGGGAGGCCCGTTGTGGATACAATGGTCGTGGAAAGGAGAGAAAAAATCATGTGGCTTGTAGTGGGATTGGGCAATCCCGGTCCGGAGTATGCAAGGACCCGCCATAATGTGGGCTTTATGGTTGTGGATAGACTGGCCCGGGATTTGGACATTAAAATCGACCGGGTGTTTTTGCGTGCCCTGGTCGGCCAGGGACAGGTAGCCGGCCAGAGATTGGTTTTGGCCAAGCCCTTAACCTATATGAATAGAAGCGGTGAAGCGGTGACCGCCCTGTTAAACTGGTACAAGCTAACGCCGTCTCAACTGCTGGTTGTTTCCGACGACCTGGATTTGCCCACCGGCCGCCTGCGCCTGCGCAAGTCCGGGGGGGACGGAGGGCACAAGGGGTTGCGGTCCATCATTGAGCTGGTGGGCAGCCGGGAATTTGCCCGTTTGCGTGTGGGCATAGGGCGTCCTTCCGGGTCGGATTATCAGGTGGTGGATTGGGTTTTGAGCCGGTTTACAGAGGAAGAAGGACCGCTGATGGAGAAAGCAGTGGCCGATGCTTCCAAAGCCATTCAGGTAGCCCTTACCCGGGGCCTGGATGCGGCCATGAATCTCTTTAACGCCGGCCGGGTATAGAGGCCGGCTTTTTTTGTTCATACTAGGATAAAGATGAATCAGTTAGCCTTTATCCCGGCCGGAGTGCTGGCGGCCGCCACTTCCTGGCTGGTTAACGGCCTTATTTTCAGCCGTGCGGGTGTCTTTGCCGTGGTTTATGTGGCTCCCGGGGTTGAAGAGGCGGCCAAAACAAGTTTTGCCCTTTTTTTGGGAACATCCATTCCCCTGGCCCATTTCATTTTTGGTTTGGTGGAGGGGTTGTGGGAGGCCGCCCGGGGCGGGCGGGGTTGGGCGGCGGGGCTGGTGAGCCTTGCTTCCCATACCGCTTTTGGGCTGGCCGCCGGTTGGCTTTACCGGCTCACCACCAATGCCCTGCTGGCCGTGGCCGGAGCCTATTTACTGCACATGAGTTGGAACAAACTGGTGGTAAATCTTTCTGGGAAACCGTAAAGATGCTAGCGTTGTAAATATTTCATTGAAAACCGGCTTTGAGGGTGCCCCTATAAGCGCATGAGCGCTGCCTGTTCAAGAAAGGATGCATCTATAGATGAAAATAATCCATATTTGTGAGTGCTGCGATCAGGTGGTCAGGGAGGAAAGGATCAGTAGCGACGGTGCTGGCAGGCTGGTCTCTGCCGCCTTGACTGGGGAGGATTCCGGGGATATAATGAATGTGATCTTTCAGTATTGCCTTTGCGATGACTGCCGGGAGACGTTATACGGTCCTCCCGGACCCCTTTTTTACCAGGGCCCGCTCTGGTTGCACTGATGTAAACGTAGCTTGCGATGCGTACAGGGCTTTAGCTGCGCTAAAGCTCTTTTTGTGATGCCCATTTTCGAAAGAGGTTCATCTTAAAAATGCGTGCACTGCTGGAACCATTGCAAAAAAGTTCAGAATTTAAAACCCTGCTTGCCGCCGTGTCCCGGCAAGCCGGCCAGCAATTGGTTTTCGGTCTTTCCGGAGCCCAGCGCAGCCTGGTTGCCGCGGGCCTCATTGACGCCGTGGGTGGCCCGGTTTTAATCATCACGCCGGGAGATAGTGAGGCTTCCGTGCTGGCCGATGATCTTGCCTCCATTTTGCCCGGCATTCCCGTTTACCTGTTTCCCGTATGGCAGTTGCTGCCCTACCAGGTCCTGGCCCACGGCAAAGAGGTGCTTGCCCAGCGGCTGAAGGCGCTGGTGGCCCTTTCCCGGGACGAACCCTGTGTGGTGGTGGCACCGCTGGAGGCCCTACTGCGCCGCCTTTCCCCGCCGGAGGTCTTTCGCCGCGCCATCATCGACCTTGCCGTGGGTGATAGGGTGGATCTGGAAGAACTGGTCCGGCAGCTGGTGGACGTGGGTTACGAGCGGGTGGAAATGGTGGAAGGCCCGGGTCAACTGGCCTTAAGGGGCGGTATTCTCGATGTTTACCCCCTGACCTTTGAGCACCCCGTACGGCTGGAATTCTTTGACGACGAAGTGGATTCCATCCGTTTTTTTGATGCCGACTCCCAGCGTTCCATTGACCGGGCCGGTGCAGTTTCCCTTCCTCCCGCCCGGGAACTGGTGGTTACGGAGGAGAGCCGTGCCCGGGCGCTGGATGTCCTGGAAACGGAGTATCGCCTGCAGCTCAAGAAAGTTACCGAAAGTTCCACCCTGGAAGTGCGCCGCCGGTTGGAGGAACTGGGGGAAACCGCCAGGGAGCAAATTGCCTCCAGTGGTTACTACCCGGGGTTGGATCAGTTTTTGCCCTATTTCTACCGCCATCCCTACACCCTGCTGGATTATATGCCCTTCGCCAATCTGACGGTGGTGGACGACCTCATCCGCATCCGGGAGCTGGCGGAAAGCATCTTCAAAGAGCGGTCGGAAACCTATAGCGAGCTGTTATCCGCCGGCCGCGTTTTGCCCGGGCAGGTCCAGGGCTATGCAACGTGGCAGCAAATCGAGCAGCAGCTGCACAGGCGCAAAACGATTTATTTTTCCCTCTTAACCCGCCAGCCCCAGCATTTGATGGTCCTCGATGTGGTTACTTTTTCCACCCGGGGTATGCATTCTTTTCTGGGGCGCCTGGATGTGCTGGCCGATGAAGTACGTCACTGGCGCAAATCCGGCTATGCCGTGGTCATGCTGCTCTCCACCGAGGAGCGGGCCCGGCACCTGGCGGAAGAACTGCGCAATGCCGGGCTTGACGCCTACGTGACCGGTTCCCTGGACCGGCCCGTGACGCCCGGCAACATTGCCCTTGCCGCAGGTCGCCTTTCCGGGGGATTTGAGCTGGTTTCCGGCCGGCTGGTGGTCATCACCGAGGCGGATATCTATGGCCAGCGGTGGAAAAGGACCCAGCGGGTGCGTGCCCGGACCGCCGGCCACCCGGAACCTATAACGGACTTAAAAGCAGGCGATTACGTGGTGCATGTAAACCACGGCATCGGCCGTTACATGGGCATCGTTTCCCTGAATATCGGGGGCGTGCAGAAGGATTATTTACTGATCAAGTATGCCGGGGAAGACAAACTGTATGTGCCTACCGACCAGGTAGGGTTGATCCAGAAATATCTGGGGGCCGAAGCGGAAGCTCCCCGGTTGTCCCGCCTGGGGGGAGGGGAATGGTCCCGGGTCAAGGGGCGGGTAAAAGAAGCGGTGCGGGAGATGGCCCAGGAGTTGCTGGCCCTCTACGCCGCCCGCCAGGCCCTGCCCGGCCATGCCTTCAGCCCCGATACGCCGTGGCAGCAGGAATTTGAAGCGGCCTTTCCCTACCAGGAAACTCCCGACCAGCTCCGGGCCATCCAGGAAGTCAAAGCGGATATGGAACGCCCCCGTCCCATGGACCGCCTGCTCTGCGGGGACGTGGGCTACGGCAAAACCGAGGTGGCCCTGCGGGCCGCCTTCAAGGCGGTCATGGACGGAAAGCAGGTGGCCGTACTGGTGCCCACCACCATCCTGGCCCAGCAGCATTACAACACCTTCCGGGAGCGTTTTGCTGGCTTTCCGGTGACCATCGAGGTTTTAAGCCGCTTCCGCACGCCGAAGGAGCAGCGCCGGGTGCTGGCGGGCCTGGCCTCGGGCCAGGTGGACATTGTCATCGGCACCCACCGCCTGGTGCAGGACGATGTGGTGTTCAAGGACCTGGGTCTTCTGGTGGTGGACGAGGAGCAGCGCTTCGGGGTGGCCCACAAGGAAAAGTTAAAGCGGCTGAAGCAGGATGTGGATGTGCTCACCCTGACCGCTACCCCCATCCCCCGCACACTGCACATGTCGCTGGTGGGTGTGCGGGACACGAGCCTTTTGGAAACACCTCCGGAAAACCGCTTCCCGGTGCAGACCTACGTCCTGGAAGAGGACCCGGTGCTCATCAGGGAGGCCATCCGGCGCGAGATGGGCCGGGGTGGCCAGGTTTATTTCGTGCATAACCGCGTGATGGATCTGGACCAGGTGGCCGCCTGGCTGCAGGGCCTGGTACCGGAGGCCCGCATTGCGGTGGCCCACGGGCAGATGAAGGAAGAGGAACTGGAACAAATCATGCTCGATTTCATGGACGGTGCTTATGACGTGCTGGTCTGCACCACCATCATTGAAAGCGGCCTGGATATTCCGAATGTCAACACGTTGATTGTTAAAGATGCTAATAATTTCGGCCTGGCCCAGCTCTACCAGCTGCGGGGCAGGGTGGGCCGCTCCAACCGCCTGGCCTACGCCTACTTTACCTTCCGCCGTGACCGGGTTTTAAACGAAATGGCGGAAAAAAGGCTGGCGGCCATCCGCGAGTTTACCGAGTTTGGTTCCGGGTACAAGATTGCCATGCGGGACCTGGAAATACGGGGCGCGGGCAATTTGCTGGGCGCCGAGCAGCACGGCCACATTGCCGCGGTGGGCTTCGACCTCTACTGCCGTCTGCTGGAGGAGGCGGTGCGGGAGGCCAGGGGAGAGGTGCCGGAAAAGGTGGTGGAAACCTCCATCGAACTGCCCGTGGAAGCTTATATCCCCGATACCTATGTCCGGGACGGCAACCAGAAGGTGGATCTGTACCGTCGCCTGGCCGTGGTGCGCCGGGAAGAGCAGGTCGTGGAGCTGGAGGATGAACTGGTGGACCGCTTCGGGGATCCCCCGCAGCCGGTATGCACCTTGCTTACCGTGGCCCGCTTGAGGGCCCTGGCCAGCTCCTTGGGGATTAAATCCATTACAGCCCAGCCGGGGAGTTTCCGCCTGCTGTTTGCGCCAGAGCACAACCTCCGGGGCGAGGCGCTGGTGGAGATAAGTAAGCAGTACACCAACCGGGTAAAATTCAGCAGCAGTAACGAAGAATTTGAAATCCGCCTCCGGACCCGGAATACCCCGGACGATCCCCTGAATTACCTGGGCGGACTGGAAAATTTCCTGCGGGACCTCCATGAGGCAAACAAAGTGCACGCGGCTTAGCACGAAAAGATTGGGGAAGAGCATCCACTCGAAAACACCATTTTCGCAAAACCAATGATGGTGCGGGTGGCAGTCGTTACTAAGGGTGACCGCCGCCCAACCGGTTATGCGACAGTACCCACTGGTTGATAAGGGACGGTGATCTCCGGTGTCGCTGCCCGGGTTTTTAAAACAGTTTTTTTGGGACGTTGCCTTTGCCGACCTGGATGCCCGGGCCGATTATTATTTTGTCATCGAGCGATTGCTGGAGTTCGGCAATGACCGGGCCATTCGCTGGGTGCTGGAACAATATACTGATGCCGAGTTGCTGGAAGTGATCAAAACCAGCCCCCGGCTTTCAATCAAAACAGGTAGTTTCTGGCGCTGTTATTACCATTTGCAGGAGGATGAGCTTAGATGTTTGCGTCCGCCCTCCCACAGAGGGGACAAAAGGCACTGGAATTATTAAGTTCCGCCGGCTTGCTGCGGGATTTTTACCTGGCGGGCGGCACCGCACTGGCCCTGCATTTGGGGCACCGCCTTTCCGAAGACCTGGATTTTTTTTCACCTTTCCATGTGGATACCTTGTTGCTCAAGCAAAGGCTGCAGGAAGTGGGACAGTTTCTGCTGCTGGAGGAACGGTGGGGGACACTGCACGGTATATTCCGGGAAACCAAAATAAGCTTTTTGTACTACCGCTATCCGTTGCTCTTTCCTCCTGCCCTTTTCCTGGACTGCAAGGTGGCTTGTCCCCAGGATATTGCCCCGATGAAAATAGAAGCCATTGCCTCCAGGGGGAGCAAAAAGGATTTTTTTGACCTTTACTTTATTAACCGGGAAATTGCGGACTTGCGCGAGTGCCTGGAACTTTACCGGCGCAAGTTTGCCGGATCCAACTTCAACCTGTATCATGTACTGAAAAGCCTCACCTATTTTGCCGATGCCGAAAAGGAGAGGGATCCCGTCCTGCTGCGCGACGTCGGCTGGGACCAGGTGAAGAAGCATTTTGAACGGGTGGTACCGCCGCTTTTACGTGAGGTTTGCATGGATTAGTATGGAGGCGGGCAGGGTTTTATTTTCCGGCGGCGAATATACTTAATAAAGGATAAATTCAGAATTTTTTTAATCCGGGACAGTGCTTTCGTCCCGGACAAAGGGGGTAACAGGAACGGTGAGGAAATTACTCTGGGAGCCGCCGGAAGAGAGAAAAAAACAGGCCAACATGACCCGCTTCATGGAATTTGTAAACAAAAAGCACGGCCGCAATTTTACCACTTACAATGAACTCTACCAGTGGTCCATTGAAAACGCTCCCGCCTTCTGGGAAGCCATGTGGGAATTCGGGGGCATCATCGCCTCCCGTCCTTACGACCGGGTGGTGGAGAACTTCG
Organism: Desulfofundulus thermosubterraneus DSM 16057; assembly: GCF_900142025.1. Taxonomy (GTDB): domain Bacteria; phylum Bacillota; class Desulfotomaculia; order Desulfotomaculales; family Desulfovirgulaceae; genus Desulfofundulus; species Desulfofundulus thermosubterraneus. The sequence continues at coordinate 79,274 of NZ_FQZM01000008.1, forward strand.
AGGACATGCTGGGTTCCAGGTGGTTTGTGGGAGCGGAGCTGAACTTTGCGGAGAACCTGCTGCGTTACCGGGACGAACATACGGCCCTCATTTTTAAGGGGGAGGCCATGGAAGAGCCGGTGCGCCTGACCTACGCCGGGCTCTATGATCAGGTGACCCGGCTGGCCAAATCCCTGCGGGAGATGGGCGTTACCGTGGGAGACCGGGTGGCGGGCTTCATGCCCAACATGATCGAAACCGTGGTCGCCATGCTGGCCACCACCAGCATCGGGGCCATCTGGTCCTCCTGCTCGCCGGATTTTGGCGTTAAAGGGGTGTACGACCGGTTCGGGCAGATCCAGCCCAGAGTGCTGTTTTGCGCCAACGGCTACTCCTACAACGGCAAAACCTACGATTCCCTGGATAGGGTAACCGGCATCGTAAAGGAAATCCCCAGCATCGAACGGGTCGTGGTGGTTCCCTATACGGAAAGAGAACCGGACATCAGCCGCGTGCCAAAGGCAGTGCCCTATCAGGACTTCCTGGCTGCCGGCGAAGGATTTGAGATTGAATTCAACCGGCTGCCCTTTGACCACCCGGTATACATCATGTATTCCTCCGGCACCACCGGGGTGCCCAAATGCATCGTCCACGGGGCGGGGGGCACCCTCATCCAGCACCTGAAAGAACTGATCCTGCATACCGACCTGAAACGGGAAGATACCATCTTTTATTTCACCACCTGCGGCTGGATGATGTGGAACTGGCTGGTCAGTTCCCTGGCCGTGGGGGCCACGGTGCTCCTCTTTGACGGTTCGCCCTTCTATCCCGAGGCAGGGGCCCTCTGGAAGCTGGCCCAGGACGAGGGGATCACCATCTTCGGGACCAGTGCCAAGTACCTGGCCTCCCTGGAGAAAGCCGGGGTGAAACCCGGGAAAAGCTATAACCTGAGCAAGCTAAAGGCCATCCTGTCCACCGGTTCACCCCTGCCGGTGGAAAGCTTTGAATATGTATACAGGGACATCAAACAGGATGTCTGCCTCTCCTCCATTTCCGGGGGCACGGATATCATCTCCTGCTTCGCCCTGGGCAACCCAACCGGACCGGTGTATGCCGGGGAACTGCAGTGCCGGGGATTGGGCATGAAAGTGGAAAGTTACGATTCCGACGGGAAACCCCTGATCAACCGGAAGGGCGAGCTGGTCTGCACCGCTCCCTTCCCCTCCATGCCCGTCTACTTCTGGAACGATCCCGACAAGAAGAAGTACAGGAGCACCTACTTTGACGTCTATCCCAACGTGTGGCGTCACGGGGATTACGTGGAGATTACCGCTACCGGCGGCGTGATTATCTACGGCCGTTCCGACGCCACCCTGAATCCCGGCGGGGTGCGCATTGGTACGGCAGAGATTTACCGCGTGGTGGAATCCCTGCCCGAAGTCCTGGACAGCATCGTGGTGGGGCAGAACTGGGACAACGACGTGCGGGTGATCCTTTTTGTCAAGCTCGCCAAAGGCGTGGAACTAACCGGCCAGTTAATCAATAAAATCAAGACCGCCATTCGGGATAACACGACGCCCCGCCACGTCCCGGCCAAGATCATTGCCGTCAAGGACATTCCCTACACCTTGAACGGCAAAAAGGTGGAAATGGCGGTGCGCAATGTCATCCATAACCAGCCGGTGCTTAACAAGGACGCTCTGGCCAACCCGGAGGCGCTGGAGTATTTTAAAAACCTCCCCGAGCTACAAAGCTGAATGCCAGCATACAAGCAAAAGCCCCGGAAGCTTGCTCCCGGGGTCTAACTATATAATGGGGGAGTAAGGAGGGGATTTCATTTAAGCGCTGCGGTAGAGCTTATTAATGACAAATTCCCTGTGGCCCAGCACCTCGGCGGAGGTCAGGCGGCCGTTGGCGGTGCGGATGATCATATCCATCAACTTGTCGGCGGCCTGATCGAGGGTCAGTTCGCGGCGGAGTACACCGGATACGTCCACGTCAATGTGCTCGGACATAGTGGAGACGGTAATAGGATTGGCCGTCAGTTTAATGACCGGGACGATGGGGTTACCCACCACGTTGCCCTGGCCGGTGGGGAAGAGGTGAATCACGGCGCCGCCGGCCGCCCACAGGGTTACGGCCTCCGCCGCTGCAGAAGAGGTATCCATAAACCAGAGCTTGCCGGTTCGCGGAGGAATGTATTCGGCAGATTCAAGGACGCCGTCCACCATGCAATTGCCGATCTTCTGGATGTTGCCCAGGGCTTTTTCTTCAATGGTGGTCAAACCACCGATGATGTTGCCCTGAGTCGGCTGGGAGCCGAGGAGGTCGGCTTCTTCCCGCATGATGAGGGCCTGGTAGTCATTGAAAAGGGCCATGAATTTGTCCCTTAGTTCCGGGGTTCTCATCCTGGCGGCAACAATATGCTCGCCTCCGGTTAGTTCGGTGGTTTCGCCGAAGCTGCAGGAGGCACCGGCCGCTGTCAGCCGCTCCACCACTTTACCTACGGTGGGATTGGCAGCCAGGCCGGAGGTGGTGTCCGACTCGCCGCACTTCACACTGACCACCAGGTCGGCGATTTCGCATTCTTCCCGCTGGAGTTCGCTGGCCCAGTGAACGAATTCCTTGGCTTTTCTGGAAGCCCGCTCGATGGTGTTGAAGTCGCCGTATCTTTCAATTCCGAACATGGCCACGGGCTTGCCGGTCTTGGCGATTCCCTCGGCCACCCGGGTGGTCCAGTGGGACGACTCTATGCCGATGACTACGCAGGCGGCTACATTGGGGTTGCTGCCGATGCCAATTAACTGGCGGAAGAAAAGCTCCAGGTCACGGCCGAACTGAAGGCGGCCGAAATGGTGCGGGAGGGCGATGGTCCCTTTTACGTTGTTGGCCACTGCTTCAGCGCAGGCATTGGATATATCATCGAGGGGCAGAATCACTACGTGGTTACGGACTCCCACTCTTCCGTTCTCCCTGCGGTATCCCATGAATTTTAGTGTCATCTTTACCACCTCGCAGTCTTTAGGTTGTGGATGTGCACGTGTTCCCCTTTTTTGACGGCCTGGGTAGTTTTGCCGATGGACTCGCCATATTTGATTACAGTGTCGCCGGCGGAAATATCGCACAGGGCTATTTTGTGGCCCAGGGGAATGTCGTTGATGGCCGTCACGGTGATTTCATTGTCAGTATCCATCACCCAGCCGGTAGCGGTTTCGCCGGCTTTAATATCGGCTACTGCCACTCCTACGGTGTCTTTTTCATGGTGCACAAAAAACTTTACCGCCATGGTTGTTGGCCTCCCCTCTCTTTGTGAAAGTTTACTTTCAATTGCTGGCCGGGCCCGGCCAAATGGTTAACACCCGGGTTAATTAGTTAATTGAGGTCTGTGGTATGTGGTATGACCGCTGTTTGGATAGATTGTACTGCTATTCTCACCAGGTGTCAACTACTTTTGCTCCCGCTTCATGCAAAAAATCGACGCAAAAAATTGATCTCAGTGGGCGAGTATATTTCAGAACACAGTTACCTGTTAAATCTTGATACTAACCCTTAGTGCATATAACTTGCGGATGCCTCGGCTCTGTGTTAAACTAGTTCCGGCAAAATGGCATGAGGTAAGACCGCTCGGTTAATTAAGCAAGAGTTTAAAAAACTTTAAAGAGGGAAAACCGGCTTTTTGTCAAAATTAGGTCAGCAAGTAGGTTGAGCGATAGTCTGGCCTGCCCAGTTTGGATGGAGCTTGTTAAACAAGCCGGGCAAGGAACGGGTATAACCGCTCGTATGAAATACTTAATCCAGACAGCAATTTTGCCTTAGCGGGCTTTGTATTGGTAAGGGAGGGGTATGACGTTGTCTTCAGAATTCCAGGTTATCTTTGCCACGGCGGTATTTCTCATTACCTATGCAGTGATCGTTTCCGAAAAAATACACCGTTCGGTGGCCGCTTTGGCCGGTGCGGCCCTGGTGGTTCTTTCCGGCATAATCCATCCCGAGGAAGCTACGGAGGCCATCGACTTCAACACCATCGGCCTTCTGGTGGGCATGATGGTGATTGTGGGTATCACCAGGCAGACGGGGGTTTTTGAGTACCTGGCCATCAAGGCCGCCCGGCAGGCCAAAGGGGAACCCCTGCGCATTATGGCCGCCCTTTCCCTGGTCACGGCGGTACTGTCGTCCTTCTTAGATAACGTGACCACCGTTCTCCTCATTGTACCTGTGACCTTTGCCATTGCCAGCCAGTTGTGCATCAGTCCCGTACCTTTTTTGATTGCGGAAATTCTTGCCTCCAACATCGGCGGTACGGCCACCCTGATTGGGGACCCGCCCAACATCATGATTGGGAGCAAAACCGGTTTGGGTTTTATGGACTTCATTATAAACCTTACTCCGGTAATCGTAGTAATTTATGTATTGACCATATTTGCTTTGCGCTTGATCTACCGCCGCCAGCTGGTGGCCCGGCCCGATTTGCAGGCGGCCATCATGAACCTGGACGAGCGGGATGAGATCAAAGATCCGGTGCTGCTCAAAAAGTGCCTTTTCGTATTATTCCTCACCATCGGCGGTTTTGTGCTGCACCAGTACGTCCATCTGGAATCCTCGGTGATTGCCCTGTCCGGGGCCAGCCTTTTATTGTTGCTCAGCCGGGAGGATCCCGAGCACGCCCTGCACGCCGTGGAATGGCCGGTAATCTTTTTCTTCGTGGGCCTCTTTGTGGTGGTGGGTGCGCTGGAAAAGGTGGGCGTCATCGAGGCCGTTGCCCGGTTTTCCCTGGATGTTACCGGAGGGCATCTGGTGCCGGCAGCCATGTTGATTCTGTGGCTTTCGGCCATTGCCTCGGCCTTCGTGGACAACATCCCCTTTGTGGCCACCATGATTCCCCTCATCCAGGACATGGGCCGCTTGGGACATCTGGGTGACCTGAACCTGCTCTGGTGGTCGCTTTCTTTAGGAGCCTGCCTGGGGGGCAACGGGACCATCATCGGCGCTTCGGCCAACGTGGTGGTCATCGGCATGGCCGAAAAACGGGGCCAGCCCATTACCTTCATCGGCTTCTTTAAGATAGCCTTCCCCTTGATGATTATGTCCATTGTCGTATCCACGGTTTACCTGCTGGTCTGGCACCATTATCCCGGCATTCCCTCCATGGTGGGAACCCTGGCGGTAGGACTAATCCTGGCCGCGCTTCTGGGGCTGCTGCAGCGGCAGGAAGCCCGCCGTTCCCGGGAAACCGCTTCCCATGACTGATTTACCTGGTTTGATTTGTCCTCTTGATTTTGAGTTGAGGGGATGGTAAGATCCCCTCAAAAGGTGTGGCATGAGGTATGACCACTTTTTGATATAGCAATCCTTGCAATCACTTTTCTGCAATTTTTGGACAAAGGGATGGTGCTCAGGTGTTTGTACCGGTGGTTTCGGAGAACATCAACCGTTCCCAGCGCATTGTGGCTCAAATTCGCTCCCTGATTGCTGAAGGAAAGTTAAAGCCCGGTGACCGCCTGCCCCCGGAAAGGGAATTGGCCCAGTTAATGAATGTCAGCCGCACCTCGGTGCGGGAGGCCATCCAGACCTTGGCCACCATGGGGATGGTGACCATTAAGAAGGGTCAAGGGATTTTTATTGCCCAAAACGACGTCAGTTCGTTGATGAACACCCTGGGCGAGTTTCTGGTGGTTAAAAAGGACGAAGTCAAGGAACTGCTGGAGGTACGCAAGGTCCTGGAGACCCAGGCCATCGGCCTGGCGGTGGAAAGGGCCACCGATGAGGAAATCCACGCCTTGCGGGGCATAGTGGAGGATGCCCTGGTCCAGGTTTCAGGGGACGACATCGATCCCGCCTACGCCCGGGAGCATGACGCCCGTTTCCACGGGGCCATCTTTAACGCCACGCGCAACCACATTTTAATTGCCATTGTGAGCAGCCTGTACCATGTCTACGACCGCATGCGCAGCCGCACCACGGCCATTCCGGGTCGTGCTGCCCAGTCCATCAGGGATCACCTGCGCATTGTGGAGGCTATGGCCCGCCGGGACAAAGAGGCGGCCGTAAAAGCCATGCTGGAGCACATCGAGAGTGTGGACCGGGCCCTTTAATCAATGCAAAATTAGGCCATTGACACGGCAAACGGGGTGCAGTTACAATACAAGTAATCAACTAGCGTGGTATGACCTCAGAGGTAGGAGGAATTATTTTACCCGCAATAATAAGATTTTCTAATATTTATAATCAGAACCGGGAGTGACCAGGCGTGAAAATAGTTGTGAGCGAGCTCATCTGGGAAGAGGGGTTGCAAATCCTTTCCGAACTGGGAAACGTGGTTTATGACGCCAACCTGTGGAAACAGGACCTGGCCCGGGAACTGGTGGATGCCGATGCCCTGGTGGTGCGCAACCAGACCCGGGTAACCAGGGAATTAATTCAGGCAGCGCCCCGCTTGAAGGTTATCGGGCGGTTGGGCGTGGGTTTGGATAACATCGACCTGGCGGCGGCCAGGGAGGCCGGCATTCCGGTAGTCTATGCCCGGAACGCCAACGCCATCTCGGTGGCCGAGTATGTTTTCGCGGCCATGCTTACCTTTGCCCGGCGGCTGGAGGAGGCTACCGCCCACGTGAAGGGGGGCGGCTGGAACCGCCGCCTTTACACCAGGATGGAGTTGTACGGTAAAACCCTGGGTCTCATCGGGACCGGTGAAATCGGCACCCGCCTGGCCTACCGGGCACAGGCTTTTGGCATGAAAATACTGGGCTACGATCCTTTTGTCCCTCCTTATGAAGTGGCCTGCACCGAATTTGGCGTGCAGTTGACCGATTTAAAAACCGTCCTTTCCCAGGCTGATTTTGTCAGCCTGCACGTGCCGTTAAATAATGCCACCCGCAACTTAATCAACAGGGAAACCCTTTCCCTGATGAAGCCTTCGGCCTACCTGATCAACACCGCCCGGGGCGGGGTGGTGAATGAGGAGGACCTGTACAACGTCCTCCGGGAGGGTAAGATCGGCGGTGCGGCGCTGGATGTACTTGCCCAGGAACCGCCCCAGGATTCCCCCCTGTTTAAACTGGACAATGTGATTTTAACCCCCCACATAGCCGGCTTAACCGAGGAAGCACAAGTAAAAACATCGGTTCTCGTGGCTCAGGAAGTAGTCAAGATCCTGCGGGGAGAGCCGTCAAGCTGCGTGGTTAGATAAGGGGGCGACTATAGTGGCAGATAAATTTTCCGTGGAAATCTTGACTAAATTTTGCCGGAAACTCCTGGTAGCTGCCGGTGTGCCCGAAGGGGATGCGGATGTAGTTACCGATGTATTAATCGATACCAGCCTGGAAGGCATTGATACCCACGGCATCAGCCGCCTGCCCATTTACCTGTCCCGGGTTAGAAACGGGCGGATCAATGCCCGGCCGCGGATTACCGTGGAAAGGTCGGGAGCCGTGGCCGTCGTAGACGGGGACAACGGCCTGGGACAGCTGGTGGCCGTACGTTCCATGGAAGTGGCCATTGGTTTGGCGGCGGAATACGGCGTAGGGTTTGTGGCCACCAAACACAGCAACCATTTCGGTGCCGCCTCCTATTACTGCAAGATGGCCGCCCGGCGGCAAATGGTAGGCATGGCTTTTACCAACACCCCTCCCGGAATTCCTCCCTGGGGTGGCAGGCGGCCTTATTTCGGTACCAACCCCATTGCTTTTGCCTTTCCTACGGACAAGCACCCGGTGGTAGTGGACATGTCCTCTTCCACCGTGGCCCGAGGGAATATCATTCTGGCGGCCAAGGAAGGGCGGGAGATTCCCCCTGGCTGGGCCATCGATGCCGACGGGCGGCCCACCACTGACCCCAAGAAGGCGCTGGAAGGAGCCGTGCTGCCGATAGGTGGCGCCAAAGGGTACGCCCTGGCCCTGGCCGTGGAAGTGATGTCGGGAATAATCTCCGGCTCTGCTTACGGACCCGGGGTGGGCTGGATTTATGACGACAGCCTGGAGCCCGTAAACATCGGACACAGTTTTATCGCCATCGATGTGTCCCGCCTGATGCCGGTGGAAACCTTCCATGAGCGGATGGCTGATATGATCCGCAGTATTAAGGCCGTGCCCCTGGCCGAAGGGTTTGAACGCATTTTGATCCCCGGCGAAAGGCGGCAGATGAAAGCCGAAGAAAGGTTAACTGGCGGTATCCCGGTAAGCGAGAACCTGCTCAAGGAGTTTAACGATTTGGCTCGCGAACTGGGTGTACAGCCCCTGGAAGCATGAATCCAGGGGCCGTACAAGAACAGGTTTATTAAAATAGGGGGTGGGACCCGGGGCGGAGGAAGGGCTTTTTGGAGAGGTAAAAGGATGATTTTCCCCATGTTCTGCCAAACACATGCAAACAAGGAGGGCTATGTGGTGAAAGGAAACCGAAAATTTGTTGCCTTGTTGCTGGTGGGCATTATGGCTGCCCTGGTACTGCTGTCTGCCGGTTGCGGGCAAAAGCAGGCCGGTTCCTCCGGTGAACAGAATTACCCCACCAAACCGGTTAACATGATTATCGCCTTCACCGCTGGCGGTTCCAGCGACGTGCAGGCCCGGATCATGCAGAAGTACTGGGACAAGCTTGTGAAACAGCCCTGGGTCTTCCAGTACAAGACCGGTGCCGGTGGAGCCATCGGATTTGCAGAAATAGCCAAGTCCGCTCCTGACGGCTACACTATCGGTGGCGTGAACGTGCCTCACATCGTGCTGCAGCCCCTGGGTCAGGGTGCTCAGTATACCATCGATGATTTTGAGTACATTTGCCAGGTGGTTAACGACCCGCAGGTGCTGGCGGTGCGCAAGGACAGCAAGTTCAAGTCTGTCAAAGAAGTCCTGGATTTCGCCAAAAAGAACCCCGAAAAGCTGAAGGTTGGTATTGTGGGCACCTTCACCGGTCACCACCTGATGCTGCTGGACCTGCAGGATAAGACGGGCATCAAGGTAACCCAGGTGGTTTATAAGGGAGCAGCCGACCAGAACGCAGCTCTCCTGGGCGGCGAGATTGACGTGATGATCGGCAACGTAAACGATGTCATGCGCAGTCTGGAGCAAATGCGCGTCCTGGCTGTAGCCAGCGAGGAGCGTTCCAAGTTCTTACCCGACGTACCCACCTTTAAGGAAGAAGGCCTTGATATAGTATCCGATATCCGCCGCGGTTTTGTGGCTCCAAAGGGGACAGATCCCAAGGTGGTACAGTTCCTGCGGGACACCTTCAAGAAGATAGCCGAGGACCCGGAATATTTGAAAGATATGGAAAAAGCCGGCCAGCCGGCGGAGTACATGTCCGGGGAAGACTTTGAAAAATACGTTCGTGAGCAGAACGAAAAGTCCAAAGAACTTCTGACCAAGTTTGGTTTGTTGAAGGCGTAGGTTCATAAGTGGACGAAAGGGGGCAGGAAGCCTGCCCCCTTTTGTCAAGGGAAGGAGGATTTGCATGTGGGAACAGATCGGGGCGGGCCTGATAAACGCGTTACAGCCCTTTAACCTTTTTCTGGCCATTGCCGGTCTAACCGGGGGGATTCTCATCGGCGCCCTGCCCGGACTGACGGCCACCATGGGCGTGGCTCTGATGGTGCCTCTGACCTTTGCCATGAACCCCACCAGCGGCCTGATCATGCTCGGGGCCATTTATTCGGGGGCCATTTACGGCGGTTCCAACGCGGCCATATTGATCAATACCCCCGGCACCCCTTCCTCGGTGGCCACCACCTTTGACGGCTGGCCTATGTGCCGGGCGGGTAAGGCCGACGAGGCGCTCAATGCGTCGCTGCTTTCTTCGGCTTTCGGGGGAATTGTCGGCACCCTGTTCCTGCTGTTCCTGGCTGCTCCCCTGGCCCGGTTGGCCCTGAAGTTCGGCGCGCCGGAGTTTTTCTGGCTGTGCATCTTTGGCCTGAGCACCATTGCGGCCATGTCGGCGGGTAATGTGTTCAAGGGACTGGTTTCCGGGGCCCTGGGCCTTCTGGTGAGCACCATCGGTCTCGACCCCATCGAAGGGGTGCCACGGTTCACCTTCGGTTACTACCCCCTGGTACAGGGGATTGAAGTAATTCCGGCCATGATCGGTCTCTTTTCCTTTTCCCAGGTGATCAACCTGGTGGGCAGCCGGCAGAAATATATCGCCGATTATAAACCTAACCCGGGTGCTTTCATGCGGGTGGTGCGCAAGCTGTGGAAGGACTGTAAGATGATTTTAACCCGCTCCTCTGTCATCGGCGCCATTGTGGGTATACTGCCCGGGGCGGGCGGGGAGATTGCCTCCATCATTGCCTATAACGAAAGCAAGCGCTGGGACAGGAATCCCTCCCGCTACGGCACGGGTATTGTTGAGGGAGTGGCGGCCAGCGAAAGCGCCAACAATGCCACCATCGGCGGCAGCTTGATCCCCATGCTGTGCCTGGGCATTCCGGGGAGCGCCGTGGCGGCGGTGATGATGGGTGCTCTCTTGGTGCACGGCATTACGCCGGGGTTTAAGATCTTTACCGCCAGTGGCAACCTGGCCTATACTTTCATTGTTTCCCTGCTGGTCGTCAACGTCCTCATGGTGCTGGTCGGTTCTTTGCTGATCAAAGGCACCGCGCGGGTGCTCAACGTGCCCACATCCTACGTAGGGGTGGCCATTGTAGCTTTGTCCATCATCGGTTCCTACGCCATCCGGAACAGCATGGTGGACGTGATGATCATGATCTTCTTTGGCCTGGTAGGTCACTTTGGCAGCCGCATCGGCCTGGATACAGGAGCCATGGCCCTGGGGATTATTTTGGGGCCCATTGTGGAGGAAAACCTGGGCAAGTCCATCGCCCTGGCCGGAGCTGACGGCTCAGTGTTCAAGGTATTCTTCACCCATCCAATTTCCCTGATTTTGATTGTCCTGACCGTACTTTCGGTGATCACTCCCTGGCTTTTAAGCAGGCGGCGGGGGTGCAGCACAAAGGAGGCGGTTGACGGTGTCCAGTCGTAAGGCGGACCTGATTGCCGGTGTGGCCAGCATTGTAGTGGCTCTGCTCTTTGGTTTTCAGGGCCGGGAGCTCTCCTTGGCCAGCAAAGTCTTCCCCCTGGTGCTGGAGGTTTTTCTGGTCATGATGGGCCTGGTTCTGGTTGTGCGCGGCCTTACAGGATGCAAAGAGCAGCATAGCGATCAGGAAAAAATTGATTACGGCCGAGCGTGGCTCGTAGTGGTCGCTTCGCTGGTTTATGTGGCGTGCATTAATTATGCCGGTTTTTATGTTTCCACCTTTGTTTTTCTCACCTTGCTTTCCTGGTGGCTGAGCGACCGGGGGCGGAACCTGCCCTCCCTGGGCATTTCCGGACTCTTCGGGTTGCTGGTGACCGCCGCCCTTTACGCTACTTTCTGGTTGTTTTTAAAGGTACCCACTCCGCAGGGCCTGCTTTTTTAAGCACGAACGAACCCCTTAATCTCTCTTGTGAGCGCTGCGTGTGTTTCGTTTCTGGCCCTCCAGCCCAGCACTCACTGGTAAAGCACTCCTTCGGAGTAACGTTATATACACATGATCAATGGTAATTCTAAAGAAAGAGATGTTCCAGTGAGTGCTGGGTTGCTCCTTAAGGGACCACCGCCGCCCGTTTCGTTTGTGGTTTTGCGACAGTTCCTATTAGTGGCAAATAAACAGGTACTTACGCTGCTTTTTTCCATGCTGTAGCCGTTGCAGTTAGAACCTGGTTGTAACTACACGATCCCTCCCCTCGGGGAGGGTTTATATTTGAAACTTTGCTTTTACTCCATGTTTTTATGAAATAATGTCTGGAAACAGCATAAAGTGCTTGTTCTCCCCCTTTTTTTAAATATATTGAAAAAACGTTCATATTGGCAAGTAACGCAAATTATAGTCAAAAAGTGTTGCAAACCATCCTTTCCTTTGCTATAATGGCATTGCTTTGTAAGTTACAGCGAAAATATGTAAAATAATTTTTGAAGTGATTAAAAAATATTATAGATACAATTTTCTTGTGTTTAACATAAGAAATTGGTCAAAAGGCAGGTGGCTTGCAGGCTCAGGTGTAGAATTTTCGGTCTAAAGGCGGTACTAAAAAAGACTACCTGTGCTTATCCCATTTTCGTAGCCAAGGAGGGTAATTATGGATTTCGGGCATTATTTAATTGCCGGGGTTATGCCCTATGTCGCTGTTGCTTTCTTTGTTTTTGGTTTAGGGTATAGGATCGTCTACTGGTCAAAAGCCCCAATGCACCTGCACTGGGAATTGTTTCCTTACCCCCATACCATGTTGGAGCAGCTTAAGGAAATGATTACCGAAGTTTTAACCCTGCACAGCCTGTATCGTTTCAATCGCAAACACTGGCTGCCTTCCCTGATGATGCACTGGGGCTTTTATTTGCTCGTTGGTTGGCTGGTTGTTTTGCTTTTGGGCTTTTCGTTTGCCGCTTACGTGGGTACAACAGGAGGTGTTTTGGTTCTTGCCGGCTCCTTCTCGCTGTTTTTACTGAGGCTTTTGGACGCCGAAGTGCGCAAAATATCAGCCCCGGTTGAATATATCAACCTGATTTTTGTCTTCACCCTGGCCTCTAGTGGCCTGTTCAGCGGCTTTTTAGGAGATATCCAGTTAGTGAGGAGTTATTTCCTTAGTTTGCTTACCTTTAAACCTGATGCATCCATTGCAGCTGATTACCTGATACCGTTATTGTTGTTTGAGTTGTTCCTGATCTATATTCCTTTTACGCGCATGGCCCACTTTGCGGCCAAGTTCTTTACCTACCACAAGATTAAATGGGGTGAGCTTCACTGATGTCTGCCGTGGCAGTGCAAAAAGTATTTGACGAATACCGTGTCCTTTCCGATGAAGTGTTAAAGCCGGGTGAACCCCGGGTGGAAAAATTCCTGCGGGCCATGCGGAAGTCGCTCCAGCAAAAGGAAAACTGGACCTTCTGGTTGCCTTATACCCTTTCCCTCGATACCTGCATGAAATGCGGCACCTGTGCCGAGGTCTGTCCGGTTTACCAGGCCACAGGGCGCAAGGAGATCTACCACCCTGTTTACCGCACCGATATGCTGCGGAAGATCTATAAACGGTACTTTACCCTGCCGGGGAAACTCTTTCCCTGGCTGGTAGGGGCGGAAGACCTTACGGAGGAAAAACTCAACGCCCTGGCGGAAAACGTTTACCGGTGCACCATCTGCCGCCGCTGCTCTTACGTCTGCCCGGTGGCTATTGACAACGGGGTGATTGTGCGGGAGGCAAGGAAGATCTTTGACGCCATCGGCATTGCCCCGGACGAGCTCAAGAAAAAGGGAACCCGGCTGCAGTTGCAGGCCGGCAACGCCACCGGAATGCCTGCGGTAGCCTTCCTGGACATGGTGGAGTTCCTCGAGGATGAAATCGAAGAGACCAGAGGGTATCGAATTAAAATACCGGTGGATAAAGAGGGCGCCGAATTCCTGCTCATGCACAATGCCGGTGATTACCTGGCCTTTGCCGAGACGGTAATGGGCGCCGCTGAAGTCATGCATGCAGCCGGTGTCGACTGGACCCTGAACTCGCCGAATACGGGGATTAACGACGCCGTCAACTACGGCGTGTTTTACAGCGACGTGGAATTTTCGGCCGTTATCAAGGCCCATGTGGAAACTGCCCGGAAATTGGGGATTAAAAAGCTGGTTGTCGGGGAGTGCGGGCATGCCTTCGAGGCGCTGAAGTACCTAATCCTGAGGCTGATCCCGCCCGAGGAGAGGCCCTTTGAAGTAATAAGCATCCTGGAGCTGGAGGATCGGTGGATCCGGGAAGGGCGCATTAAAGTTGACCCGCAGAAAAACCCGGAGCCGGTTACCTTCCATGATTCCTGCAAGCTGGGCCGCCTGGGCGGCATGTTTGAAGAGCCCCGCCGGATCTTGAAGGCCTGCTGCCCCGATTTCCGCGAGATGACGCCCAACCGGGAAATGAGCCTGTGCTGCGGCGGCGGCAGCGGCTTTGCCATCATGGAAAAGGGAGGTTTTCTGAAGTTCCGCATGGAAACCTACGGCAGGCTCAAAGCCGGGCAGCTTAAGGCCACGGGGGCCAAAGTCGTTGCCTGCGCCTGTTCCAACTGCAAGGCGCAGTTCCGGGAGATTATCAATTACCACAAGCTGCCCATGCGTTATGCCGGCGTCAGCGAGCTGCTGGCCAACGCCCTGGTGCGCTAAAGGCAGGAGCGGTAAAGTAGATATCTATGACGCTTTCAGTGTCACTGCCGTTTTGCACGGAGGCGAACGGAGCGAGCGCGGGCAAACGGCAGGCAATAGACAGATTAAGGCCGGCTGGTGCGCCGGCCTTTGCTAATTATGAACCGGTGTGCGGTTGCAGCACGCCGGTTTTTTTTGGTGTAAGTATTCAGTAAAGCCGCTAGGGGGGTGCGGCGCTGTCCGGAGCGAACGACTTGCGAAGCGCCGGTAACAGCACCCGGTGAACCCAGCACTCACTGGCAATGAAGCTCTTTCCAAGCCTGCTGTGACAAGATAGTAAGTTGTAATCTTTCCAGTATAGCATTTTCAGTGAGTGCTGGGCGGCTCGGCTCTCGAGGACGCCAAACGAAAGCAAATGGAAGAACACCTGCTGGTGACACATCGGGCAGTTTAATATGGTCGGGAGGTAATAGTTTCGATGGTAATCCGCAGAGAGCCAGAGCCGGCCCGAAGCGAACCGTGGTGCTGTCGGCGCGGAGCACTGGAGTGAGCGGGGACCCAGCACTCACCGGGATACTAGCTCTTCCCAAAACCTGATGTGTCAATTAAACCTGAAACACCGGGAGTAGACTCATATTTGGGTGAGTGCTGGGCCGCACCCAACCGGGTTCACTGAATGTTTACTTTTTGGTGATATTTGAGCGCCGTGATGAGAAGGGAATTCCGGGACGTGCCGCCTGACCCTGGAGGCTTCCAGTTTCTAAAATGTACATATGATAATTAATATCAGCGAAAATTTAGCGGAATATAGTTGAAAACCTCTCCCCCCTCTGTTATAATGAGATTGCAAATTAGTGCTGGCGAAAACATCACTAATAATTCTTGAAGGCATAAGTAAATCTTATCGTTAATATTTCGCTTCTGCTTAAGAGAGCTAATCCAGGTCAAGGCGGGTGTAGTCCGGTGAAGCAAAATAACGGAGTTTCCGGTTCAGTACTGGTGGTTGGTGCCGGGATCAGCGGCATGCAGTCGGCCCTGGATCTGGCCGAAAGCGGCTTTAAGGTTTATCTGGTGGATGAAAAGTCGGCCATCGGCGGTACCATGGTCAGGCTGGATAAAACCTTTCCCACCAACGATTGCGCCATGTGCATTGTTTCCCCCAAGCTGGTGGATACGGGAAGGCACCTGAACATTGAAATCCTTACCAATACCAGCTTGACGGCCCTTCACGGAGAGGCAGGCAATTTTCGTGCCACATTAAAACAAAAGGCCCGCTACGTGGACCTTACGAAATGCACCGGCTGCGGTGAATGTGCCCGGGTGTGCCCGGTGGAGGTGGACAATGAATTTGACGCCGGCCTGGGCAGCCGCAAGGCCATTTATAAACTTTTTCCCCAGGCTACGCCCAGCGCCTACGCCATTGACAAACGGGGTATTTCTCCCTGCCGCGCGGCCTGCCCCGCTGGGGTTAACGTGCAGGGGTACGTGCAGTTGATTAAAGCCGGGAAGTATACCGAGGCGTGGCAGACCATTTACCGCGACAATCCCTTCCCGGCCATTTGCGGTCGGGTTTGCACCCATCCCTGCCAGTCCGCCTGCCACCGGGCAGGCGTGGACGGGGCGGTAAATATCAGGGCCTTGAAGCGCTTTGCTGCCGACCGGGCCTATCAGGACCTCAATTCCCTCCCCCTGCCCGAGGTTGAAAAGCCCCGCGATCAGAGGGTGGCCGTGGTGGGCGCCGGTCCGGCCGGTCTTTCGGCCGCCTATCAACTGGTCAAGAAAGGTTACGGGGTAACTGTTTTTGAGGCGCTGCCCGTGGCCGGGGGTATGATGCGGGTGGGTATTCCCGAGTACCGCCTGCCGAAGAAGTGGGTCGACCTGGAGGTGGATCTGCTTTCCCGGCTGGGGGTGGAATTTAAATTCAATACCCGGTTGGGGAGGGACATCACCCTGGAAAGCCTGCGGCAGGATTACGAAGCCGTTTTTCTCGCCGTGGGAGCCCACAGGAGCAGTACACCAGGGGTGCCCGGGGAGGACCTGCCGGGGGTGGAGCAGGGGATATCTTTCCTGCGCCGGGTGGCCCTGGGCGAGCCGGTGACCGTCGGGCGGCGGGTGGCCGTAATCGGCGGGGGCAACACGGCCATGGACTGTGCCCGTACAGCCGTGCGGCTTGGTGCGGGGGAGGTCTATATAGTTTACCGCCGTTCCGAGGCGGAAATTACCGCCCTCCCCGAGGAAATAGCCGCGGCTAAGGAAGAAGGCATCCAGTTTATCATGTTGACCAGCCCCGTGCGTTTCATCGGCAAAGAGGGCAGGTTGGTCAAGATAGAATGCGTGAAAAACCGGCTGGAATATGCCCGGGACGGCGGTCGTCCCCGCCCGGTGCCCGTGGAGGGCAGCGAGTTTACCCTGGACGTGGATATGGTCATCCTGGCCACAGGGCAACAGCCGGATCTCTCCTGCTTAAATGGCAGCATCCCGGCAGGCAACACCATTCCTGCCGATCCCGATACCCTGGCCACCGGTATCCCCGGAGTGTTTGCCGGGGGAGACTGTGTCACCGGGCCGAAAACGGTGATCGATGCCATTGCCGCCGGCAAGGTAGCCGCCGAATCCATCCACCGCTATCTTTCCGGGCAGGATTTGAAAGAGGGGCGCCAGTTCCGGGTGCCGGAAGAAAAAATTGCCCCTTTGCGCCAGGCACCCCATGAAATACCCCGCTGTGAGCCCCGCCCCGTGATACACCTGGACCCGCGGGAGCGAGTTAAGGGATTTGTGGAGGAAGCAAAGACCTATACCGCCGAAGAAGCGAAAAAAGAGGCAGAGCGCTGCCTGAACTGCGCCGTCTGTTCCGAGTGCCAGGAGTGTGTGCGGGTTTGCCTGGCCAAAGCCATCGATCACGAAATGCAGGATGGGGAGCTGGAAGTAAATGTAGGGGCGGTGATCTTGAGCCCCGGCGGGGAGGTTTTTGACCCCGCAGGGCTGGCCTACTACGGCTATGGACGCTACCCCAACGTGGTCACCAGCATCCAGTTCGAGCGTATTTTAAGCGCTTCCGGACCCTACCAGGGCCATCTAGTGCGCCCCTCCGACGGAAAAGAGCCCCGGCGTATTGCCTGGATCCAGTGCGTGGGGTCCCGGAACCTGCGCCTGGGGCACGACTACTGTTCCTCGGTCTGCTGCATGTACGCCATCAAGGAGGCGGTAATTGCCAAGGAGCACAGCCACGGGCCCCTGGAGACCACCATCTTCTTCATGGATATGCGTACCTACGGCAAGGACTTTGAACGCTACTACCGCCGGGCGGAAGAAGAACACGGCGTGCGTTTTGTGCGCAGCCGCATCTATAACGTGGAAGAGGCGGACAATGGAAATCTGCGCATCCGCTACGTTTTGCCCGGCGGCCAGGTGCAGGAGGAAGAATTCGACCTGGTGGTCCTTTCCGTGGGCTTTACGGCTGGGGAAAAGGCCAGGGAGCTGGCCTCCCGGCTGGGAGTAGAAACTGATCCAGCGGGATTCTGCCGCTTTAATGAATTCAGCCCGGGGGTAACATCGGTGCCGGGGATCTTTGCCGGCGGCGTCTTTGCCGGCCCCAAGGACATTCCGGAGACGGTGACCGAGGCCAGTGCCGCGGCGGGCTACGTTTCCCGGTTGTTGAGCGCCGCCCGGGGCAGTGAGACCCGGGTCAAGGAGTACCCCCCGGAAAGGCCGGTGCATAAACAGCCGCCCCGGGTGGGAGTGTTTGTCTGCCACTGCGGCATCAACATCGGCAGCGTGGTACGGGTGCCCGAGGTGGTGGAGTACGCCAAACGCCTGCCCGGTGTAGTCTACGCGAGGGAATTCCTCTTCACCTGCTCCCAGGATAGCGTAGAGGAAATTAAAAAGTGCATTCATGAGCACCGTTTGAACCGGGTGGTGGTGGCGTCGTGCACGCCGCGGACCCACGCGCCGCTGTTCCAGAACGTTTTGAGGGAAGCGGGGCTGAACCCCTACCTGTATGAGCACGTGAACATCCGGGAGCACTCCTCCTGGGTGCACCGGGACCGGCCGCAGGAGGCCACGGAAAAGGCCAAGGACCTGGTGCGCATGGCCGTAGCAAAGGTGCGCCTGCTCACCCCCATCACCCAGACTTACACCGAGATCAACAAGGGTGCCCTGGTGGTGGGCGGGGGAGTGGCGGGCATGACGGCAGCCCTCTCCCTGGCAGAACAGGGCTTTCAAGTAAGCCTGGTGGAAAAGGAACGCGAGCTGGGCGGGAACACCAGGCACCTCTACTACACCCTGCAGGGTTCGGATCCCCGGCAGTACTTGAACGAACTCATTGATAAAGTGCTCAACCACCCGTTGATCCAGGTGTTTACCGGGAGCCAGGTGGTGGAAGCCGGGGGTTACCCGGGCAACTACCACAGCCGCATCAAAACGCCGGAAAAGGAACTGGAAATAAGCCACGGGGCGGTGGTTTTGGCCACGGGGGCCAGGGAAGCCCGGCC
>NZ_FQZM01000059.1 GCF_900142025.1 Desulfofundulus thermosubterraneus DSM 16057
CGTGCCCGCCCCATATACTCCGCCGTCCCTTGGCAGCCTGGGATTTCGCTGTGTCACGCCAGCTCATCCGAACGGCTTAGCCTCTTATGGGGTTCTTGTTCATCGGGCCGTGGTTTTGCCTCCGGCTTCCTTCGGATTCCACCTCGCGATGGACACCCTTGCCTTTGGCTAGCAGACTCGTGCTGCCTCGCCTGCAGTGGACTTTCACCACCAAGTTAACGCCCATGCCGGGCGCACGTAGAACAGGCCGCTACCTTGCGGTAGCGGCCTTTGTCGTTTTTTTCCGTATCCTTCAGTTAGCCCCGTTGCCGTTTTCCAGGTAGCGCTTTACCCGTTCTACAACTTTCGGGATCGCCGCCTGCACCGCGGGAGTACATTCCTTGCTGAAGGTGGTTATATCTTCCACCTCGATAGCAATGATTTTGATATCCCGCGGCATTTCGTCGCCGAACAGCTGGTACCCGATCTTCAAAGTCGCAGGCAGGCTGAGGTTGTGGGTACCCGAGAAAGTACAGGTATAGAAGAGGTCGTCAACGTCAAATTCCAGCACCGTACCGGGTTCTTTCCCCAGCCGCACCCCGTCGACGATGATGGCCCGTTCGTAACCCAGAATCTTGTCCAGGACCTTGAAATCGGTGGTCATCAATATTTCCGTGTCGACCAGCCCTTCGAAGTGCTGGGCCACCTTGATGCCAACGGAGTCATCCCTAAGGACAGGATTCCCAATGCCCACAACAATGGTTCGCATGGCACTGCAACCCTTGTTCAGTAATTCCTCAGCGTCCTGTATAGCTCTCCCTTGCTGTCGTAGATATCCACCTGGATCGGCAACCGGCCCGGCAGGGTGTGGGTAGCACACGCCAGGCAGATGTCGTACGGCCGGTAGGCCATCTCAATGTAGTTCAAGATGCCCTCGTCCACCTGGCCGTTCTTTATGAAGTGCCGGGCGGCCCGCCTGACGGCCACGTTGATGGGTCCCTTGTTATGGGTCGTGGCCACGATCAGGTTGGCCTCCTGCACGATGCCCTGGTCGTCGGTCTTGTAGTGGTGGATCAGCACCCCGCGCACGGCCTCGATGATACCTACACCTTCGCCGGGTTTGCCCAGCTCGACCCGGATGTCCGGGCTTGTAATGCTCTCATCGGCGGCCAGCTGCTGCACCTTCTCGGCTGCGTTCAGGAGCTCGATGGCGCGCGCCCAGTGGTAAGCCAGGATGTTGTGCACGGGTTTGGTGCCGAAAGTGGCGTACATCTTCTCATACGCCTCCTGGGCCAGCGGCGTATCCATGCCGTCTGCAACGTTGAGCCTGGCCAGCGGGCCAACACAGTAGAGACTGGTACCCTCGCCATCCATTACACCTTTCCATCCCAGCGGCTTGATATACGGCATCTTCAGGTAGCTCCAGGGCAGGACGCGCTCGGCGATATAGTCCAGGTACCCTTTGCCCGTGAAGCGGCCGATCTCGTTACCCTTAGTGTCCACGATCCGCTGGATGCCATCGTAGTACTGGACCCGGTTCTTGTCGTCCACCGTACCCATATAGTTGCAAACCACCTTATACACGTCACCGGTAACCAGGTCCATGTACTCCTTGTTCTTGAGTACCATGTCCTCAAAGATCTTAAGAGTTAGCTGGGCCAGTTCGACCATCTCTTTCGACAGCTCGAGGATTTCTTTTCTTTCTTCCTCCGTGACCCGCTTGGACCAGCCGCCGGGCAGCGCAGCCACCGGGTGAATGGGCCGGCCGGCCAGCATCTCGATGACCTTAACCGCCGCTTGCCGCTTCTTGAGCACCAGCTTACCGGTTTCGGCTCCCACGGCCTGGATCAGCCCGATGAGGTTGCGGGTGGCAGCGCTGGCGGTGGGACCCACCACGAAATCCGGGAAGCCCAGGGCGTACAGGATGGCGCAGTGGTCTTCGACGTAATGGGCGTTTAAAAGCAACTCCCTGATTTTCTTCGCCGTCGGGGTTGGCTCCACATTGTAAACGGCATCGGCAGCCTTTATCGAAGCGGTGAAGTGCACGCAACGGCATACCCCGCAGATAGTGGAAACCGTTCTGGGCACTTCCTCAATGGGCATACCGGTGAGGAAACGCTCGTACCCTCTAAGCTCTACTACCTGGAAGAAGGCATTGTCCACATTCCCCTGGTCATCCAGGAAGATGGCTATCTTGCCGTGGCCCTCAAGCCTCGTCAACGGGTTGATTTCGATCTTCTTCAACATCCTCACCCCTTACTTTACCTTTCTGCCCAGCATTGAAGCAGGTAGCGAGTACCGGTAGAACAGCTTCACCGGGCTGGGGATCTGGTCGACCAGTTCTTCGTTCGCCAGCGAAGCAGCAATTGCACCGATGGCACGGAGGCCGAAGTCCTTTACGCCCGGTATCGGCCCGCCGCAGCCGCGACAGGGTATATTTACTTTCGGGCAGAGGGCTTTACAGTCACCCTGGGTAACCGGTCCTAAACAAAGGTACCCTTCTTGCAACAGGCACTTACCTTCCGCCGGTACCCCCTCGATGGTCCGCTTGACGGCCGTAATCGGCTCCCGCTCTTCTCCCCGCAACGCAGGATTTCGTCTGCAAATATCACAGACCGCCTTACCACCTGTAATCCAGGACCCAGGCGGTGGCAACTTGCCCTCCAGAACAGCGGAGATCGCCTCTGCTACAAAGGAGTGATGGGGCGGGCAACCGCCGACGAAATAGTCAACATCTACCACGTGGTGCAATGGCCTGACATATTCGTAGAACTCAGGGAGCGTAAGTTCGTATTTACCGTCAACCACACACCTGGTTTGCGGTGTGATGCCGTCAGGGTTATCGGTACTGTACGTATCAAAGTAGGCCGTTTTGAAGATTTCCTCCCTGGTGTGCATGTTGCCCATGCCCGGAATGCCACCGAGGGCGGCGCAGGCGCCCCATGCAACCAGGACCTTGCATTTCGCGCGCATTACCTTCGCAATGTGCTCCTGCTCACCGAGCCGCACCATGCCGGAGTACAGACCCACGTCGATCGACTTATCCGGCATGGCCTCAAGCTCCTTATACTTAACGTCGGCTACGGTTGGTGCCCAGAAGACTACTTCCAGCCGGGGTAAAACATCCACGAGGGTTTCCGATAGGTCCACAATGGCCATGTCGCAACCGCCGCACCCACCGGAAAGGAAATACGCAAGTGTGAGCTTACCGGCCATTGCCATCCCTCCCGATGGGGTTTGGTCCTAACGCCATGATCGTTTCGTTAAACTCTTTCATGACCTTTGCGAACCGCTTGCCTTCGGACCCGGAGATCCATTCAAGCCTCACCCTTTCGGGCTCAACACCCATGCTGGTGAGTACCCGCTTCAACAGGATGAATCTCCGGATCGCCCTGTGGTTCCCTTCCCTGTAATGGCAATCGCCGGGATGGCAGCCGCCGATGAAGACGCCGTCGGCCCCGTTTTTGAGGGCGGCGACAATGAACTCCGGTTCTACCCGCCCGCTGCATGGGACCCGGATGATGTTTACGGTGGACGGGTAGTCGCATCGCAGACTCCCCGCGAGGTCGGCTCCCTGGTACGTACACCAGTTACAGGCAAAGACCACTATATTGGGCCTCCAGTCACTCATTTTTCATCCCTCCAAAATCTTCTTCACGACCTGGCCTACGTTCGTCCTCGCGAGACCTGTTACCTGCTCCGGATCAGCTCCCAGGCATAACGCCAGGACCTGCATGTAGTGCAGGGCAGGTATCTCGAAGTTGATCTCCCTGTCCTTGCGCAAGAATTCCTGCGCGGTGTCGAACTGGATGAGACAGGAACTGCAACCGGTCACGATCAGATCGGGATCCACTTCTTCCTTAATGGAAACAAGCTTTTTCTGGAAGAGGCTGAAGGACCTTTCCCTGTTGGTGCTCCGCATGGCCCCCATACCGCAGCAGTCCAGCAACCGGCTGTAATAGGGGACCGTGGCACCCAGAACTTCGCACATCTCCTTCAGAACCTTTGGGTGGAAGGGATCCTCCTCCTTATCTACGTACACTTTGCTAGGCCACAGGGAGTGACAGCCGGGCTGGATAGCAACGGTCAGGCCTTCAAGCTTATGCTTGATAACCTCCCTGATCCTGTCCGGCCCAACCTCGTAGTAGAGGTAGTTGAAGGCAAGCCTCACCTTACTTGTTCCCTTGTACTCCTTGCCAATCTCCTTGAGAATTTCGTTCACCTGGGCCTTTATATCGGGATGGGTCAACATCTTATACCGCGTTTCGGCCAGACTACCGTAGCAGCTCCCACACACCGTAACGATGTCCAGGCCTTTTTCCTCGGCTATCGCCCAGTTCCTGGCCGCTACGGCACACCAACCCACCAGGTCAACGGACGGCATGGTGCCCCACACGGGACAGCACGACTGTCCTTCCAGGTCATCCAGCTCTACCCCGAGTGCAGGGAAAGCATAACGGGTGGCCCGCTCCAGGTCAGGCCTGTTAAACGCCGTGTTACAACCGACAAAAAACCCCAGCTTCATTGGCTACACCTCGCAAGTATCAGCTACACCGAACCCGTTCATGGGGATGATCCCCAGGTCGGCCAGGGCCGTTTTACGCATAATCGCCTGCAGTTCTTTTAAGGCTTCCGGGTACGCAACCGTGGAGGGCGGCTTTTCCGGAAGCCCCACTTTTGCCCGCGTATTCCCGGCTCCTGCCAGGTAAACTGCGTGGCCTGTATCGTAAAGCGACTTGAGCCCTTCAATGGACATGGTCGGCAACGCGAATTCCCGTACCGCCACCCGCCGCATAGCCTGGATGATTTCAAAGGGGTTAACCTCACGCGGACACACTTCAGTACAGCGGTTGCAGGACTGGCAGGCCCAGATGGAGGAATCGTCCAGCAGCACTTCTCTTAAGCCCAGCAAGATCGCTTGAATAATCCGCTTGTTAAAAAAGGAAAAACCGGCCAGTACCATGGGACAGGCGGCGGCGCATTTGGCACACTGGATGCACTCCAGCAACTCCTCGCCACCCAGTTCCTTTATCTCATCCGCAAAACCCGGTTCGCTATCGGTAAGGTTTATTACCAGCGATGCAGCCTGGGCGCTAGACATTCGCACCACCCCCGATACCAGCGGTTAAAGCTTCAATCTGAGCGTGGATCTGCGCACTGGTGTACCCGTGCAGCGTGATCGCCCCGGACGGGCAGGCCGCCGCACATACGCCGCAACCCGCGCACAGCGCCTCGTTAATCCTGGACAGCGGTTTTTCCCTGTACTCCACCATGCTTATGGCCAGATACGGACACAGCGGCACACAGATACCGCAGCCGCTGCACTTTTCCTGGTCCACTTCAGAAATCAGCGGCTCCACAAGAACCCTTCCCATGGCAAGCGGTACCGCCGCTGCCGAAGAAGCGGCCCGGGCTTGCGATACGGACTCGGGGATATCCTTGGGTCCCTGAGCGCACCCGGCGATGTAAATGCCCTTGACCGGCGTTTCCACCGGATACAGCTTTGTGTGCAATTCCTTCATGAACCCTTCGCTGCCACAGGTGATGCCGAGCTTCCGGCCGAGTTCCTCCAGGCCCGGCGCGGGCTCGATGGCGGTGGCGAGAACCACCAGATCGGCCTCCAGTTCCACAGGAACGCCCAGGTCGACGTCGTAGGCGCGTACTCTTAACCGGTCGCCCGCCAGCTCATCCACCGCACCTACGCGGCCCCGGATCATCTTGATACCGAGACCGCGGCAGTAGTTGTAGTACTCCTCGAAGTCCTTGCCGGCGGTCCTCACGTCGATGAAGAAGATGTAGATATTGATGTTCGGATATTTTTCCTTGATCAACCGGGCCTCTTTGAGCATGTACATGCAGCATACCTTCGAGCAATAGGTATGGTGGTTCTTATCCCGGCTACCGACACAGGAAATAAAGACGATGGTCCTGGGCTTTTCACCGTCCGAGGGGCGCCTGAGCTCTCCTTCCGTGGGACCGGTCGCCGAAAGAATGCGTTCGAGCTGCATCGCGGTAATGACGTTGGGTGACTGCGGCGAGTATTCCTTGAACGGGGTCTTGTCCATGACCTTGTATCCGGTGGCTACGATAATGGTGCCCACACTCAGCTCCATAATCTCGCCATCCGGGTTGTACGGCTTCGAACGGTCGCAAGCGCCCGTCTTGCAAGCCTTCTCGCAGGGAGCCAGGATGGGCTCTCCCGTCTTCGAATGAATCCTGGGTTCTGTACCGATGGCACGCTTCGCACAGTTGATGCAATGCTCGATGTCGAGTACGGCCCGTTTGGGCACCGCCTGCGGGAACTCGATATAGATGGCCTTCCGCTTATCCATACCCTCGTTGAACTCGTTCGGCACCCTGGCCGGGCAGGCCTCCACGCAGTCCCCACACCCGGTGCATCTGTCCCAGTCCACATACGTCTGTTTCTTTCTAACCTTGACCTTGAAGTTTCCGATGGAGCCTTCAACGGATTCAACTTCGGAATAGGTAAGGAGTTCAATGTTGGGGTGGGTTCCCACCTGTACCATAATGGGCGTCAGGATACAGGCGGAGCAGTCGTTCGTGGGGAAGGTCTTGTCGAGTTTGGCCATGTTGCCGCCTATGGACGGGTTCTTCTCAACCAGGTAGACCTTGTAGCCCATATTGGCTAAATCGAGCGCGGCGAACATGCCGGCTACACCGCCGCCGATAACTAGAGAGGATCTCGTGACATCCACATACCTGTCCTCCAGGGGCTCCAACAAGGCGACCTTTGCCACCGCACTGGCGACCAGTTTCTTTGCTTTGGCGGTGGCACCTTCCCTGTCGTGCCAGTGCGGCCAGCTGTCCTGGTCGCGGATGTTCGCCATTTCGAAGAAGTACTTGTTAAGGCCACCATTTTCGACCGCCTTGCGGAAGATGGGTTCGTGCGTGCGCGGTGTGCAGGCCGCCACCACTACCCGGTCTACAAGGCCGTCCCTGATATCCTGCTTGATTAATTCCTGGCCGGGATCCGAACACATGAAGAGATAGTCCCGGGCCACAACTACACCCGGCAGCGTCTCTGCGTATTTTCTAACCTCTTCCACATCCACAGCGCCGGCGATGTTCTCGCCGCAGTGACATACATAGACACCAATCCTGGACACCGTATCTCCTCCTAAAAAGAGACAAATAGGTAACTTTTCTTATCTCAAATTTCTTAACATAAAATTACCCCTTGTGCGTGTAACTGTAAAATTGTTATTCTTAATGAGCACGCTAATATCGGCTTATGGTATTGCAGGTTGATGTAAATGGTAATAACCAATTCGGCAAATGTTCAGTAGAACCGCTCTGTTAAAGGAACTGTTGCAAAGCTTCCTCCCAGGTTGCCGGTACGTCCTTCCGAATGCGTAAAACTTTCCCCTTCGCCAAAAAAGCAAGCCTCCTTCGCTACCCAGGTTTTTACGTAACGGGTAACCGAAGGAGGCTGAATCCGGTGTGGCTTGCGTGCCTTTTTAATACCACCGGACTATACTTTTCCTGCATCCGGTGGCACTTATTGCCAACTCGCAAACCCTTAATTTTTCTGTTTTTGGTGCGGGCGGGGAGACTTGAACTCCCACGGGTTGCCCCACCGGATCCTAAGTCCGGCGCGTCTGCCATTCCGCCACGCCCGCATAAAAACTGGTGAGCCATGGAGGACTCGAACCTCCGACTCCCTGATTAAAAGTCAGGTGCTCTACCAGCTGAGCTAATGGCCCACTTAATTCTGTAAATATAAAATTATAGTTGGCCGCTGGCAAAAATAATTGCCTGATGCGACCAACTACTACTGTCTTGTTTGGCTGGGGCGGCTGGATTCGAAC
The DNA here is from genome assembly GCF_900142025.1 of Desulfofundulus thermosubterraneus DSM 16057. Lineage (GTDB taxonomy): Bacteria > Bacillota > Desulfotomaculia > Desulfotomaculales > Desulfovirgulaceae > Desulfofundulus > Desulfofundulus thermosubterraneus. Next base: position 7,809 of record NZ_FQZM01000059.1, read on the forward strand.
CAACGAATGGCGGGTCCAAAGCCCGCTGCCTTACCGCTTGGCTACGCCCCAGCGTGGGGTGGAAGATGGGACTCGAACCCACGACCCCCAGGGCCACAACCTGGTGCTCTAACCAACTGAGCTACATCCACCACATGCTACTTCGGAGAGGAACGACACCTTATCCGGTGGGTCCCTGCCCCGTCAGCATTTGTTATTATAACAATCCCGTTCCCAAAAGTCAAGGAGATTTAGGTGTAAATTTATAACAACGACGGGTACTGACCAGCTATACGCAGGCACAAACGGCCGGTGTATAGCAGGCTTTTTCTTTGAGCAAACGATTATTTTCACTTAATACTTTAAATAGTTGTACATCTCGAGCAAAGCCACAACGGGTGAAAAATTTCCTACCTGTGTTAGTTACCTGTCTGACATACAGAATAGTGCCCTGTTCCAACGCCTGCTCCAGGTAACCCAGCAGTAACCTGCCCAATCCCCTTTCCCGCAATTCTTTTTTGATCAGTATAATATCAATTTGAATTAAGTCCAATCGTTCCGGGATAAATACGCAGAACCCCACCGGCTGGCCATCGCTGCCGAACATGGAGAGGACAAAATGCTCTGACATCTTCTTAAAACCGGGATAGTCGGGATTAATCTCTCCCAGGTCATCAAACAAACAGGAAAGAGTTTCACAAATAAACCACGGTACCTTTCCTACCCCCGGTAGGCGGCTGGCAAAATAGGTACCAATTTGCTCTGCCCTTTCCGGAAAGTAAAGATAAAAATGATAATCCCTCCGCGATATCAAGAAACCCCCACCACCTTATGATCGCTCCGTGCAGGTTGCCGCGGTAACCGGGTTGTCCCTCGGAGCTTTTCCTCTCCTAAAATAATCTATTATACCAATCTTAATTATACCACGGTACCGAGTTTTTGGAATCCCCATCCTATCCATTAAACAAGTGGCTGGAACCAGTTTCCAACTTTATCTTAAGCTCTGCACCTTTTTCAGGCTTCGTTCATACTCTATTATTGAAACCAATAAAATACCAAAATAAAGAAAGGAGGCAGCTATATGGCTCCTGATCCCGGCTACTACTACTACGGCCAATTCTCCTTCATTCTCTTCCTGATTCTGATCCTGCTGTTCTTCGGCAAGGGCTTTTTCCCCTACCAGGCCCAGTAAAAACCTTCAGGCCGGGCGCAAAAAATGGCGCCCGGCTTTCTACTAATGTCATTTGTTTCTATGGCGCCTGTAATTTGCCAGAAATGCACCAGACCTACCGCGCCAGGGAGAAGATGTTCGTGGATTTTGCCGGACAGACCGCGCCCGTAAAAGACGCAACCACCGTTAAGGTGCGCCAGCTCAAATCTTCGTGGCGTCCTTGCTGGTAATCCAGCAGAATCAGCGACGGTTTTGCGGCAGATCTGTAATTTCCCAAGCTGGAATTCCTTTGGACCTGAGGTTCCCTTCTTTATCCAACCAGAGGCGGATGCCTTTTTCCTCCCTATCAAAACGATAAACCCGGCCGCCCACCACTATAGAAGTGTTCTCAAAGGCATATCCTACGGTAACCACGGCTGCCGGGCCAGTCACCACCCTCGTGGTGGCCCCACCTCTAGACCCCAACTCTCCCACATGCACATCCCCGCCAGCCTGTATCTCGCCACCGCGAAATACCCCGGATACAGTCACCTTCTTACCAGCCTGGATCCGGGAATTATAACAACCACTCCCCACCACCAGGACATCGCCGGTAGCTACAACGGTAGAATTGTGGACACTTGACGCCACCACATCACTTTCTGCAGACGGCGGGGACGCAAAGGCCTGTTCCCATTCCCCGGCTCGCCGGGCCAATGCTTCGATCTCCTGGAGGTCACGCACGGCCAGAGGGGAACGAACCAGCACCCGTTCGACTTCCCGGATAAATTCTTCCAGGCCTTCAGCGGCCATTCCCGGGGGCATAGTTTCAACCTGCTTCTTGAAGGTACTGGCGGCAGCAGGAAGATGGCGAAATTTCCCCTCCAGCAGCAACTTTACCAGGGGGCCGATACCGCGTTTAAGATCGCCCTGCTTAAACGCCGGGTGAGCCAGTAACTGCCGGATAGCCAGGGTCATCTCTTGCAAACCGGCCGCCAGGGTATGAACCTGTGGCAGCATTCCTTGTAGGAAAGCAGGAGCTCCTCCTGCGATTACTACCGATGACAGGATATTCCCCCTGATCAGGATGGATCCCGTGGCTTGAACCCTCGCGCCGGAGACCAACCCTCCCACCCTGACATTCCCGCCCGCTTCTACCACCATCCCTTCTGCCACATTACCGGCAATCAGGATATCTCCTTTAAAGACAATGTTACCTGAAGCAAGGTCTACGTCACCATCATGCACCAACTCAGGTAACACACTTACCTTTACTAAGTTGCGCCAGCGGGAGGCCACAGGACGTCCAGGCCGGGCCGCTACGGCCCGATCACCATCCCTGGTAAGTACCGCTCCTTCGCCTACCGAAAGGATGAAGTCCCGGGGCGACGGCGGCACAATTACCTCACCCCTGACGCTGGTGCCGGGACGACCCGGCTCAGGCGGGTGTTTGATAGCCAGGACGTCTCCCGCCTCCACCGAAGTAAAAACATAGCGTTCCCGGAAATCCACCGCTTCGTCTTCCCCCGCCAGTACCGGCACCTTGGAATTAGAAGAAAAAAGCAATTCTACCCAGCCGTCTTTTCCCGGTTCTGCAGGAATACCCCGGGCGATAACCACCTCCTCTTCAGCGCAGGATGTAACACCACGAAAGCAAGCTTCCCAGTCTACGCCATAGTTAATTCCCAGCCGGGACAACTCCCGCAATAGTTCGTCCCATGTGAGTGGTGGAAGACGTTCTTCCCGTTCCACTACCGCCAGTTGTAGTATCCTGGCAGGCGGGAGATCCGGCAGTTCCCGGTGAACTATTACCGTAGGGCGCGTTCGCAATATCGCTTGTAGACCATCGGAAGAAACGGACACGGACCAGTTCCCTTCTCTACGCTCTTCCACCGTTTCCACCCGCACCGTATCCTTCATGGATACGGGGGTGGGTTGAGTGCACTCCCGGCCGTTAACAATCAGCCTTACCCCCGGGCAAGGTACCACCACCGGGTAAGGTCCCTCTGGACGGTGCCGGACAACAATGCACCCCTGTTTCACAAAAGCATATGGACCCACCGTTTCTCCGTCCGGAAAAGCATTGTCCACTGCATTCGCCGTTGCTGCGGGGGAGCCCCGGGTAGTCTCTTCTTTCACAGGAACTCACCTCCTGCTAAGCGTTGGGATTAGTCTCTATGATTTCCAGTACACGAAAAAAACCTATCACTTCCAGGTCTTCCCGAATAAGATCGGGGATGCCAACAATTCTCAGGGTCCGACCCTGCCTGAACAGGTGTCTGGCCTGGCTCAGGAGCATTCCCGCCCCGGAAGAGTCTATGAACCGAAGTCCCTGCAGATCTATCTCCACCACTTCCTCCGGCCGTCGCTGAATTTCCTGTTGTAACTGCTCCACGTTGCTGAAATCCAGTTCGCCTTCCACCTCCAGGATTGCCATCCCTTTCTTCTGCCGGACTCTAATCTCCACCCTTTTCACCTACCCTTCCCGTCACCTTCATAACAACCAGTGTCACGTCATCCTTTTGGGAAAAACCGCGGATAAATGTCTCCAGGTCAGATAAAATGTTTTGTCTCATCCTATCTGCATCAGCGCCATTCTGAAGGCGAACTATCTCCTTTAATCGTTCCTGCCCGTACCTTTGCTCGCCCGGTCCACAGGCCTCCACAAGTCCATCGGTATATAGCACCACCGCATCTCCGGCGGCAAGAAAAAATTCCTCCACCCCTGACCCAAGGTAATCTTCCAGCAGGCCCAAGGCGACTCCCCGGCACCGGGCCACTTTCACCTTACCGTCAGATAGAAGGAGGGGAGGGTGGTGCCCTGCATTGACACAGGAGAGGCGTCCAGTTATCCCGTCGTAACACAGCAGGCATAGGGTGGCAAAAGCCCCGCATTTCCGCAGTTCATCCCCTCCCACCTTGTTTAACCGGCGCACCACCTCCAGAGGATGGGGATTAATCCTGATACACTCCCGGAGCATATGGCGGATTGTTTCCATCAGCCGGGCCGCATGGAATCCTTTACCCATTACGTCTCCGATGACGGCAAACACGGTTCTCTCGTCGCAGGAAATAAACTCAAAAAAATCTCCCCCGACCTGTTCGGCAGGCAGGCTACACCCACTAACTTCCAACCCGTAAGCCCTTAGTATTTTTCCATTTCCTGTAATCACTTCTCCCATCCTGCTCCTACCTCTCTTCTCCGCCCGGAGCGGTGTTTTGCGCCAGGAGCCTGTCCAGCCCTACCAGCCGCATCACCTCCGCCACATCAGGTTGCGGCCTCAAAATCAGCATCTGGCCTCCTTTTTGCCGCCAGTCGTTGCTAATGTCCAGTAAACTTTTCAGACCGGTGGAATCAACGAAAGAAACGCCCGACAGGTCAACTTCCAGCGTGTGTTCTCCCACTTTCCCAACAACTTCTTGTAACTGCGCTACCGTTTCCACGTCCAATTCACCGTTCAGCACCAGCCGGCACACCCCCCGGTCAACGTAAACATCCACTTTCAGCAACAAAATCACCCTCTTTCATTGGTCTTGTCCGGTTTTAATGCCGAAGTCCAGGGCCAGGGCAGTACCTGACGGTCCTGTATTAAGGTAGAGGTGGTCCGCATAGTAGAGCATCAGGGTAAATCCACACCCCAGGGAATTCTTGGTTGAATAATGCTGCATCAGCGTTGCCCGGGCCAATTCGCTGGTTTTGATTCCCGGACCCCGGTCCTGAACGATAATCCTGACGATATCCCCTGACTGCCTGGCTTGCCAGCAACCGCCCCCTGCATGTTTGAGAGCATTGGCCAGCGCCTCTGTCAAGCACAAGGCAATCGCGTGCTGCCTGCGGCTGTCGAGAACAGGCAAGGCTTCCCGCATTGCCCGGCGGGCTTCCGGAATGTCATGGGTCTGCCGGACCTCACCCCTGGCCAGTTCCGTCCCTTCTGAGATCACTTTTTCCATTTCTCCACTATTCACCAGGTATAACCGGCCCCCCGTTACCGCCGCTATGGCCTCCCGGTAAGCCTGCATCTCCTGCTGGTGCATCTTTCTCTCCTTTTCAATCACCTCGGTGATGTCAAAGGCCAGCAGTCCACCGCTCCTGTGGTCGAAGGGCACGCCGTGAAGGTCAAACACCTTTTGCCCGTCAGCGCTAATGATTACCTCGCGGCGGTGTTCGGCCTGGCGGATAGCCTGGCGCATCAGTTTTTCCGCTTCTTCCATAGGCAGGTCCAGGTCAGCCTGGCCCGAAAGGTAGCGGAAGCGCCCTCCTTCATATTTCATCACCTTCCCCACCCTGAGAGCGTTAATTAGTTCGGATTTCTCCACCTCAGCCAGCAGTTTCTCCCTGACCAGGTCCTGAAGGTGCTCCGGCAAGTGCCGGGAAATCTCCTGTATTAGCTCGCCGGCGCTTCCGGCCAGCAACTGATACTCCTCCCTGCTAAGACGACGGGCAGTCCCCTGCTTCCGGTGAACACACAGGATATCAAAAACGTGGACGTTATTTTTCCCTTTGAACGGTACCCCGGCCACCTCGACCCACAAGTTTTCCTGCAGCCTGATTACATACCGCCCCGGAACAGGGGCTTCCGTTTCCAGCCCAAACTCCGTGGTATTTAACACCAGGATGCGAGCCGGATACTGCCTGCCATGCTCATCTTCCAGTAACACCCGGACAGGCGGCGAAGGCACCCGGCGAAGGGGGCTTAGCTGGACAAAATACTGGCACTCCACACAAGGACGGTCCGGTTCTTTCTTTGCGCACTCAAGACACCGTCGCATTTTTTCACCACCCTTCTGCCTTTCAGCCCCTCCCGGCCGCATATTCTTTCAATAGCCACAATATTGCCAGCAAACGATCCAGCCATTGGCTCTGTTAGAGTCGACCTCTATACTCACAAATGGTATAGACATATTTTTATGAACAGGAACGGCAGCCTGACCAGACTGCCGCAACAAAACACTATTGAAAACAATATCAATACCTTTATCGCGGCAGCCTGGCAGTCATACCCTTTAGGGCTGCAGACCCATGGCTTTGCGCCCCACCCTTTCGGGTGGTTTGCCTTTAACACAATAAAGTTTTTAATTTAAAGTTAAGGGCTGATTCAACACCGCCAGAACACAGATAATTTCAGACCAGTGCAAAATTCAGCCCCTGAAGATCCATAACCACCGGTACCAAAGCCATGTCCGCAAACAAGATACCTGCACCCAAAAGTGTAAGCGTAAAATAAACCCCACCTTGCAATCAGGTGGGGACAAAATCCAGCTTATTTACTGGCCCTGCAGGCAGGGGGTAACGAATCGGACCAGGGGAGTAACTGATCCAGGGCGTTACCGTCTGTGGGGTCCAGATTGGGAAGTCTTTCAAAAAGATAGCTGAGGTATTGGAAAGGATTCAACCCATTCTCCTTTGCCGTTTCTATGATGCTGTAAGTAATAGCGCTGGCCCGTGCACCCCGCGGAGTATTGGCAAACAACCAGTTCTTGCGGCCAATGACAAAGGGTTTGATCGACCGCTCACTCCGGTTGTTATCCAGTTCCAGGCGCCCATCCTGCAAA
>NZ_FQZM01000045.1 GCF_900142025.1 Desulfofundulus thermosubterraneus DSM 16057
GGCGAAGCCACCTGGTACGCGGCGGACATTATCGAGGCCATTCGCTACCTCCAATATAGCCCGGAAAACCCCCTGCACGTTCCACCCTGGACCGGCTTTATCGGCGACCCGGTGGTACGCCAGTACGGCACCAAGATGGTGGACTGGACTATCCCCGGCGAAGTCCTGATTCTGGGTCGGGCCAGGGACCCCAAAGAACTGGCCCGGGTGGTCAACAAGTTGATGGGCATGGGCTTCATGCTTTTCCTCTGTGACGAGGTTATCGAACAACTGCTGGAGGAAGGGGTAAAACTGGGTGTGGACCTGATTGCCTACCCCCTGGGCAACTTCACTCAGGTGGTCCACTGCGCCAACTACGCCCTGCGGGCCGGCATGATGTTCGGCGGTATCAAGCCGGGTTTAAGGGATGCCCAGAGGGACTACCAGCGCCGGCGGATCCGTGCTTTCGTGCTCTACCTGGGCGAGCACGACATGGTCAAGACGGCCGCCTGCATGGGGGCAATCAACATCGGCATTCCCATTATCACCGACCAGCCCTTGCCTGAAGACAAGCAAATAAAAGACTGGTTTATCTACGAGCCGGACCTGGAAAAAGCCATCCAGCTGGGCATGGAGCTGCGCGAAATCAAGATTACCAGCATAGACATTGATGCACCCATCACCGTCGGCCCGGCTTTCGAGGGTGAGTCCATCCGCAAGAAGGACATGTATGTGGAATTCGGCGGCACCAGGACGCCCAGCTTCGAACTGGTGCGCATGGTCGGCCCGGACGAAGTGGAAGACGGCAAGGTGGAGGTTATTGGTCCCGACATCGACACCGCACAACCGGGAAGCGCCATGCCCCTGGGCATCATCGTGGATGTTTACGGGCGTAAGATGCAGGAAGATTTTGAGCCCGTGCTGGAACGGCGCATCCACTACTTCACCAACTACGGGGAAGGCCTGTGGCACGTGGCCCAGCGGGATATCATGTGGGTGCGCATAAGCAAGGGGGCTTTTGAAAAAGGCTTCCGCTTAAAGCACCTGGGCAATATCCTCTACGCCAAGTTCAAGTCGGAATTTGCCGCGGTGGTGGACCGGGTGCAGGTAACCATTTACACCGACGAGCAAAAGGTTCTGGAGATGCGGGAACTGGCCCGGCAGTACTACAAGAAACGGGACGACCGGCTCAAAGAACTGCGGGATGAAACGGTCGACACCTTCTATTCCTGCACCCTCTGCCAGTCCTTCGCCCCCACCCACGTGTGCATTGTTCCTCCCGAACGGACGGGCCTGTGCGGTGCGGTGAGCTGGCTGGACGCCAAGGCTTCCTATGAAATCAACCCCCACGGGCCAAACCAGCCCATCAAGCTGGAGGGGCTCATAGATCCGGTCAAAGGACAGTGGAAGTCGGTCAACGAATTTGTTCACGCCAACTCCCAGCGGACCATCGAGGTGGTCAACTTCTATACCATCATGGAATATCCCATGACTTCCTGCGGCTGCTTCGAATGCATCCTGGCCATGGTGCCGGAGTGTAACGGCTTTATGGTGGTCAACCGGGAACACGGCGGCATGACCCCCTCGGGGATGACCTTCTCCACCATGGCCGGCACCATTGGCGGCGGTGCCCAGATGCCCGGGTTCATGGGTATCAGTAAGAGCTACCTGGCATCCCGCAAGTTTGTCCCGGCCGACGGCGGCCTAGCCCGGGTGGTGTGGATGCCCAAGGCACTGAAAGACCAGCTGCGGCCGCAACTGGAAGAAGCCGCCGAAGCAGCCGGCCTGGGCAAGGACTTTGTGGATAAGATTGCCGATGAAACCGTGGGTACCAGCGGCGAAGAGATCCTGCCCTTCCTGGAGGAGAAGGGGCATCCGGCCCTGACCCTCCCGCCGCTGCTTTGAGAAGTGGGATGTGGGAAGTGGGATTAAGAAGGGATTGGCCCTTTGGGCCAATCCCGTTAAGAATACCAGTTCTGTGCTTTCGAGTTTCTAACGAGGTTAAGCTCCCTTGGCAGAGCTTTAACCTTCCCCAGGCCTAATGGCCAGGGGATAAATCTCCTTGGCTGTTCCGGCATGGAGCTGGCCCTTCTTCATGCCGGATACCTCCCTTCGAGGGCTTATCATCCCACTACAAATGTTGTGTGCCCGGCGCGTTAAAAAGCCGGGCTCTTTTTTTCAAAGCCCGGCTGTGTGGTGGCCAACCTACTCTTTTTGAGTGAGGGATTTGAAGATGGTTTTTACTCCGGAAGTGGCCATGCTCATAAAGCCCCGGTGTCTTTTGAAGATCTCCTCCAGGGCGGTTACCACCCGGTCGATTTGCTCCCGGGTGACGCAAAGGGGGGGCTCCAGGCGGATCACATTGGGGTTGTTCAGAGTATAGGCAGTAATAATACCGTAGTTATTTAAAAGTTCCCCGGCAACCAGACTGCCCGTATATTCTTCAGCCAGCCTGGTGGCCAGCCCGAAAGTGACCTTTGAGGCCAGGCCGCCGGGTTGATTGAATTCCAGGCCGATCATCAGGCCCCGTCCCCGTACCTCTTTCAGCAGGGGGAAGCGTTCCTGCAGTTCTTTAAGCCGGGCCAGGAAATAAGCGCCCTTTTCCCGGGCCTGTTCCACCAAGTTTTCCTCGTAAATGACCTGGATAGCGGTCAGGGCTGCGGCGCAGGCCATAGCATTGCCCCCGAAGGTAGAAGTATGTAAGAGGGCCTTTTCCATCCCGCCGTAGGCTTTTTTCCAGATTTCGTCCGTGGTGATGTAGGCCCCCACGGGCATCATTCCGCCGCCCAGGGATTTGGCCAGGCACATGATGTCCGGCTCCACATTTTCCGCCTCGCAGGCAAACATGTAACCCGTGCGGCCAAAGCCGGTCTGCACTTCATCGGCAATGAAAAGGGTGCCGTAACGCCGGCAAAGCTCCCGGGCTTTTCTCAGGTAACCCGGCGGAGGCAGGATGATTCCGCCTTCCCCTTGAATTGGTTCTACAATAAAGGCCGCGGCTTCCCGGGACTGGAGGGCACTTTCCAGGGCCTGTAAATCACCGAAGGGTATGGCCCGGCACCGGGGTAAGAGGGGGACAAAGGGTTTTTGATATTTTTCCCGTCCGGTGACTGAAAGAGCCCCCATGGTTTTCCCGTGGAAGGAACCCTGGCAGTAGATGACGCCGCTACGGCCCGTAGCCGCCCGGGCCAGTTTGATTGCTCCTTCCACGGCTTCCGCTCCGCTGTTGCAAAGAAAGGAGCGTTGCAGCTTGCCGGGGGTTATCAGGGCAAGATTGTGGGCCAGGGCGGCGGCAAGAATCCCCAGGGAAGCCTGGAGAATGTTGGGCAATGCCTGGACCCGCTGCAGGGCGGCCAGTACTTTGGGGTGGTTGTGTCCCAGGTTCAGGGCACCATAGCCGCCCAAAAAATCGAGGTATTCCCGGCCCTGGCTGTCCCACACCGAAATGCCCTGCGCCCGCACAAACAGCCTGTCAAAGCTTAGCAGTTCCAGCATGGTGGCCAGGCCGGCGTTGAGGTACTTTTTATGGAAATCCTTAACCTGTGTCCTGTCCAGGGAGAGGGCCTCCTGGAGATCCAAAAGTCCCGCGGGTTGGCCCGCTACAGGTTTGGTGTTTTTCGTCAATTATCTTCACCTCTCACCGGTTATATTAAATAAAAGTAAATATCCAGTAAAACCGTTATGAGGAGGATGCGGCGCTGTCGGCGCGTGACAGCGCCGCATCCAACCGGGTTCACTGAATAATTAGCGGAAAATTGTTGCACGTCATATACAGCCATATTATCACCGCTGGGGATTGCTGTCAAATGCATTCCGCTTGACAGGGCCGTGGGGATTCGCTAAAATTTAGTGTAAAGTGTCTATCCTTTATAGGCTTTACTCCAGTTTTTCAGCTGGGGTCAGCAGGAGGACGGGGCATGGAGAAGCTGGCCTGGATGAACCTCCTTTATGATTTTTACGGGCAGCTGTTGACCCAGCGTCAGCAAAAGTTTGTGGAGCTTTACTACGCCCATGATCTTTCCCTGGGCGAGATTGCCGAACAATTTGGTGTCAGTCGCCAGGCAGTTCACGATGTACTGAAAAGGGCGGAGCACATTCTCACCCGGTATGAGGAAAAACTGGGCCTGGTGGCCAAATTTATGGAGCAGCGGCGCCGGCTGGGCGAAGCCCTGTCGTTGCTGGATGAAAATTGTTCGATGAACGAGGAAACTCTATCGCGGGTACGGGAAATCCTGCGGGCTGTAATGGGGTGAGGTTATGATATTTGCAGGCCTGGCTGAAAAGTTGCAGGAAACCTTCCGCAAGTTAAAAAGTAAGGGCCGGCTTACGGAGGCCGATGTGGACGAGGCTATGAAAGAAGTGCGCCGCGCTCTTCTGGCCGCCGACGTGAATTTCCAGGTGGTAAAAACTTTTGTGGCCCGGGTTAAGGAGCGGGCGGTGGGTCAGGATGTCCTGTCCAGTTTAACCCCGGCGCAGCAGGTTATTAAAATTGTGCGGGATGAGCTGGCCGGTTTGATGGGGGGGACCCAGAGCAAGCTCAACCTGGCCCCCAAGCCGCCCACCGTGGTGATGATGGTGGGGTTGCACGGGGCGGGGAAAACCACCACGGCGGCCAAACTGGCCAACCTGATGCGCAAGCAGGGGCGCCGACCCATGTTGGTGGCGGGCGACGTCTACCGCCCGGCGGCCATCAAACAATTGCAGGTGCTGGGGGAGCAACTGGGCATTCCTGTATTTTCCATGGGGGACCGGCATACCCCGGTGGATATTGCCCGGGCGGCCGTGGAACATGCCGTAAAACAGGGCCGGGACCTGGTGATCATTGATACGGCCGGACGGTTGGAAATAAATGAAGAGATGATGGCCGAGCTGGAGGCCCTCAAAGCTGCCGTGCGTCCCCACGAGATTTTGCTGGTGGTGGATGCCATGACCGGCCAGGTGGCGGTTAATATAGCCGAGACTTTCAATAAACGGCTGGGACTGGACGGGGTGGTGCTTACCAAACTTGATGGTGACACCCGGGGTGGGGCAGCCCTGTCCATCAAGGCCGTTACCAGCTGCCCCATTAAATTTGTAGGGGTGGGTGAAAAGCTGGATGCCCTGGAACCTTTCCACCCCGATCGCATGGCCGACCGGATCCTGGGCATGGGGGATGTACTAACCCTCATTGAAAAGGCCCAGGCCAATTTTGACGCCGAACAGGTTGCCCGGCTGAATAAAAAGATCCGCAGTGCCGATTTTACTCTGGATGATTTCCTGGAGCAGCTCCAGGAAGTGAAGAAGCTGGGGCCCATCCAGCAGATCATCAGCATGATCCCCGGGTTGGGCAATATGAAGAAACTAAAAGAACTGGGGGATATTGACGACAGGGAACTGGTTTATGTGGAAGCCATTATCAAATCCATGACTCCCTGGGAACGGGCCCATCCCCACGAGATCAACGGCAGCCGCCGCCGGCGCATTGCCCGGGGCAGCGGAACTACGGTGCAGAAGGTTAACAGCGTTTTAAAACAGTTTGAACAGACGCGCAAGATGATGCGCCAGCTGGCCGAAATGGGCAAGGGAGGCAAAAAAGGGGGCAAGCTGCCCAGAAACTTATTCCTGGGTAAAGATAACCCCTTATTTTAAGATATATCCCATTCAAGGAGGTGCGCAGCAGTTACCGATAAACCAACAAATATTAACAAAGCATAACAAATGCAAAAATGGTTAAGATGCCGCGAGTGCTCAGAGGAGTAGCCCGAGGCGGTAAGCCGATGACCGGGACAGCAGCGGCATTACCTGGGGAAGGAAAAGGGATGACCCGAAAGGCACCCGGCACTCAACACTCATCGCAACACCCAACTTCTAGGTATTCTTAACCCGGGTGTTGAGTGCCGGGCCGAGTAGGCGACCGCGTTTAGCCGGTATCGTTAAAACCGGTAGGCGCTCTAACAGAGCGGCGTCTGCGGCGGCGAGCACGCCGCCTCTGCTCCAGTCAACCTGCGGGCCTGGGGTACGGGAACGGATAACCGTTCCGTGGGCGCACCGGGTGAGACTCCCGGGCCGAGGTCTCTCTGTCGCTACAGCCCGCTCCCAGGGGCGGGCAAATCCAATCCGGAAAGGAGCGAAAACCTGGTCATGGGGAGGCCGCTTAACAAGGAATGATACAATGTATCAGGAATTGTTAAGTTTTTTGAACCAGGTGAAGTACCTGTGGCCGTTAAGATCAGGTTGAGAAGGATGGGGGCCAAGAAAAATCCCTTCTACCGTATTGTGGTGGCGGATTCCCGTTCCCCCCGGGACGGCCGGTTTGTGGAAGAATTGGGGTATTACGATCCCTTGAAGGATCCGGCTGAAATTAGGATTGACGAAGCCAGGGCACTGAAATGGCTCAAAAACGGTGCCCAGCTTACCGATACCGCCCGGGCGTTGTTCCAGAAAGCCGGGTTGTTAAATAAGCCCGCCGGGGAGAGCCAGTAGTTTAGGGAGGTCTAATGTGTTATGAAGGATGTAGTGGAGATCCTGGCCAAGGCCCTGGTGGATCAACCGGATAAAGTTATCGTTAATATGATTGAAAAGGATAAATCCTGCCTGATTGAACTTAAGGTAGCCCCGGAAGACATGGGCAAGGTAATTGGCAAACAGGGCCGTATTGCCAAGGCCATCCGCACCGTGGCCAAGGCTGCGGCCGCCAGGCAGCGCAAAAAAGTAACCGTGGAGATAGTATAGGGGAGGGAATCTTTACCCTCCCCTGTATATACATGCGTTTTTGCCTGTCGGTGAGGCGATAAACTTATGCATAAATTGACTATAATTTGTCCCGTTTTGGTTAAGGTTAAAGTTACCGAAGGATACAAACAAAAATTAAGCACTGGTATCCAGCAAGCCATCCGCCAGATCGATGTGCAGATGCAGCATCTGGAATTGCAGGCCCGGCGCGTGGTGGCCGAGCTGGAAAAACAAAATCCCCAGGGTGTACCTGCCGCCCGTAAGCAAATTGAACAAGAACGTGCCCGCCGGTTGGAAGCCCGGCAGAAACTGTTGGATAAACTAAAGGAGGTAGCCCGGCTGAATCCGGGGGAAGAGGTAGTTCACGGGCAACTCCAGAGTCTGGTGGAATTAAAAGTCGGAGATAACTTTCAGGAAACTACCGGGATGGAGGTCGTCCTGCAGGATGGTGTGGTCATAGACATCCGGCCAACCGGAGGGAATGCCCTTGATGGTTGATTACATTAACATCGGCAAGATCCTCGCCACCCAGGGTCACCGGGGGGAAGTGCGGGTTCTTCCCCTCACCGATTTTCCCGAGCGCTTTGAACAAATGGATCAGGTGTTTATTTACCACAACGGGGAAAGAAAAACCTATCACATTGAGAAAACCTGGCGTCATAAAGGCTTTATTATCCTCAAGTTCAGGGAAGTGCCGGACATGAATGCGGCCGTGGCCCTGAAAGGGGCCTTCTTGCAGGTAACCACGGAACAGCTGGTTGACCTTCCGGAAGATACGTATTACATTTTCGAGATTATCGATCTGGATGTGTACACCCCGGAGGGGGAATGGTTAGGAAAGGTTACCGATGTATTAACCACCGGTGCCAATGATGTCTATGTGGTGCAGAAGGAGGGCAAACGCCCCCTGCTGATACCGGCATTGAAAAGCGTGGTCCGGAATATTGATCTGGACCGGAAGCGCATGGTGGTGGACCTGCCTCCGGGCTTGCGGGACTAGCGGGTGAACTAAAAATGGTGGTGGATATATTAACCCTTTTCCCGGAAATGTTTGCCGGTCCCTTTGACGCCAGTATTATTAAAAGGGCCCGGGAGAAGGGACTTGTAAAAATCAACCTCATCAACATCAGGGATTTTTCCCGGAATAAACACCGTACCGTGGATGACACCCCTTACGGGGGTGGGGCGGGCATGGTGATGGCCGCGGAACCCCTGTTTGAGGCTATGGACTGGATCCGTACCCGGCAGGGAGATCCCGGCAGGGTTATTTTGCTGTGTCCGGCCGGCCGCCCCTTCAACCAGGAGGTGGCGGCGGAACTGGCCCGGGAGGAACACCTGGTCCTCATCTGTGGTCATTACGAGGGCATTGACGAGCGGGTGGCGGAACACCTGGTCACGGACGAGATCTCCATTGGCGATTATGTGCTCACCGGCGGGGAGCTGCCGGCCATGGTGGTGGTGGATGCCGTATGCCGCTTGATTCCCGGGGTGCTCGGGGAAAGAGCCTCGGCACAGGAAGAGTCCTTCAGTGACGGCCTGCTGGAATATCCCCACTACACCAGGCCCAGGGAATACCGGGGCTACAGAGTACCGGAAGTGCTTTTAAGTGGTCATCACGAAAAAATCCGCCTCTGGCGACGGCGCCAGTCTTTGCTGCGCACCCTGGCCAGCCGTCCTGACTTGCTAGCCAGGGCCTCCCTGACCGAGGAAGACAGGAAAATCCTGGCCTCGGTTTTGGAAGAAATAAAAAGCCTGATTCACCTGATTCAGTAATGCCTTGCTTTGCTGGTAATCGCTGTGCTATAATTTATTTTGTTGATTTACGGACGGTCCGGTGTTGGACTTGATCATATGACCGTCATCCAGCAGGAAAGGGGGGCGTTAAATGAACCTGATTCAATCCCTGGAACAGGAGCAAATGAAAACGGATATTCCCGATTTCCGTCCCGGGGACACCGTAAGGGTGCATGTGAAGGTGGTGGAAGGAAACCGGGAACGGATTCAGGTGTTTGAAGGGGTAGTTATCCGTCGCCGTGGCGGCGGCCTGAGCGAAACCTTTACCGTACGCCGGGTTTCCTACGGAGTGGGAGTAGAGAGGACTTTTCCCCTGCATTCTCCGAGGATTGAAAGCATCGAGGTGGTACGGCGGGGCCATGTTCGCCGGGCCAGGCTTTATTATCTGCGTCAGCTGCGGGGCAAGGCCGCCCGTATTCGGGACAGAAGATAGTTGTTATTCACCCAGGGGACTGCCGCGACAGTCCCTTTTTGGCTTTTACGCCTGCTGGGAGGGAAGCGAGCAATGGAGGATGTGGAACGCGAGACGAATTTGGCCGAAACAGCCCGGCAACCGGAAGGCAAAAAATCCACTTTCGGGGAAATTCTTGAGTCGGTAGTTGTAGCTGTTCTTCTGGCTGCCGTAATCAGGCTTTTTATTTTAGCTCCCTTTTATATACCGTCGGGTTCCATGGAGCCGACCCTGCAAATAGGAGACCGCATCATTGTCAGCAAGCTGGCCTACCGTTTTGGCGAGCCCCAGCGCGGTGATATTGTGGTCTTCAAGTACCCTTTGGACCCCAGCCGGGATTTTGTCAAACGGCTCATTGGTTTGCCCGGAGAAACGGTGGCCCTGCGCAACAACCACCTTTATATTAACGGGCGCCTGGTAACCGAAGATTATTTGCCCCAGGACATCCATTTTGCCGATTTTGGTCCCGTGCAGGTTCCTCCCGGCTATTATTTAATGCTGGGGGACAACCGCAACAACAGCGATGACAGCCGGGTTTGGGGTCCCCTTCCCCGGCAGAATATTGTTGGAAAAGCAATCCTGGTTTACTGGCCCCTCGAGCGTATCGGTTTGTTACACTAAGAGGGTTTAATTTGCCCACAAATCCAATAAATAACTATGAGGTAAAAGCTGTAAACCGTTAAGTATAAATTATGGCTTACTGTTACTTTACGTCCGGTGATAGGATATGTCCATTCAGTGGTACCCCGGCCATATGGCCAGGGCAAAGCGGCTGGTTCAGGAAAACCTGAAACTGGTGGATGTGGTCATTGAACTATTGGATGCCCGGATTCCGGCCAGCAGCCGCAACCCGCTCATCGGTAAAATCGTGGGCGGAAAACCCCACCTGGTGGTTTTGAATAAGGAGGACCTGGCCGACCCGCATTTTACCCGCCTCTGGCTGGACTGGTTTCGTGGCTGTGGTATGCCGGCCCTGGCGGTGGACTCCACCCGCAAAAAAGGTGTGGCGGAAGTTCCCGTGCTGGTGAGGCGCATGGTGGAAGATAAGATAGCTTCCCTGGTTGCCCGCGGCAGGCGACCCCCTCATCCCCGCTGTATGGTGGTGGGTATACCCAACGTGGGCAAATCCTTTTTTATTAACGCCCTGGCGGGCTCCCGGGTTACCCGGACGGGTAACCGCCCCGGCGTTACCAGGGGGGCGCAGTGGATCCGCCTCGCCAGGGAGGTGGAATTGCTGGATACCCCCGGGGTGCTCTGGCCCAAATTTGACGACCCCCGGGTAGGGTTGAAATTGGCCGCCACCGGTGCGGTTAAGGAAGAGGTTTTCGATGTAGAGGAGGTTGCCGCCTGGCTGGCGGATTGGCTGCTGCAATCATATCCCGCTTCTTTAAAGGAGCGCTACCGTCTGGAGGATCCTCCGGATCAAGGTCACCGGGTGCTGGAGCTGATTGGTGCCAAAAGGGGATTGGTGGGACCGGGAGGTGTCGTGGACAGCCACCGGGCCGCCGTTCACCTGTTAAAGGAGTTCCGGGAAGGCCGCCTGGGGCGGTTTACACTGGATGTCCCGCCTGGATAATGAAAAAAAGGCAGCAAAAAATCTTCTCCCCGGGGAGGGATTTGTGTCTAAACCGCGAAAAACTTACTTATATATTGTGTGGAATGAAAATAGCTATAGTTAAAGAAAGGCCTGACTTTCTTTGGACAACCTGGACAACTGGTTCCGCTACGAAGAAGAGCTTTTGCGCCAGGGTTATTCCCTGGTGGCCGGGGTGGATGAAGCCGGGCGGGGCCCCCTGGCCGGCCCGGTGGTGGCGGCGGCCGTGATTCTACCTGGCCGGGTGTTCCTCCCCGGGCTAAACGACTCCAAGAAGATTTCCCCCGGGCGGAGGGAGGACCTGGCTCACCGGATTAAGCAGGTGGCTCTGGATTGGGCCATCGGTATTTCCACTGTAAACGAGATAGAGCTATTAAACATCCATTATGCCTCCCTTTTGGCCATGCGCCGGGCAGTACGGAGTTTGGCGGTGGCGCCGCAGTTCTTGCTCGTAGATGGCCGTTTTCCCCTGAATTTATCTTTGCCCCAGCGGGCCCTGGTGGACGGGGACGCCTCCTGTGCCTCCATTGCCGCGGCATCTATTCTGGCCAAGGTCACCAGGGACCAGCTCATGCAGGTTTGCCACCATCTCTACCCGCAGTACGGCTTTGACCGCCACAAGGGCTATCCCACTTCCGCCCACCGGCAGGCTCTGGTCCGCTGGGGGCCGTGCCCTTTGCACCGGCCCAGCTTCCGGGGAGTGCGGTAGTTACTGCGGGCGGATTAAGTTCCCTGCGCCCGGGAGTTACAGAATTCACAAGTCATTGTTTACCGGGCAATGAAACAGCCCGGTTTGATATGGAGTGAATCTACTGGGAAAGGGGGGAGATAAGGGTGCTTTCGGAATGGACGGGGGTTCTGTTATTTCTCATCGGTGGGCTGCTTGTTGGTGGCGGAGCTATAGTAACCAGTTATTTGATTCACCCGCGTCGTTACCAGGGGCAAAAATATGAGCCCTACGAGTGCGGCGTGGACACCATTGGCCCCACCTGGGTGCAGTTCAAGACAAGCTATTTCCTCTACGCTTTGCTTTTTGTCATTTTCGACGTGGAAACAATTTACCTCTATCCGTGGGCCGTAAAATTCCAGAGCCTGGGGTTGTTTGCTTTTATTGAGATGATCATCTTCCTCTTCATTTTAATTGTGGGCCTCTGGTATGCCTGGAAGGAAGGAGCGTTAGAATGGAAGTGACCAAGGATAACCACCCGGTGGAAAAACTGACAAAGGACCCGGCAGTTGTCGGTGAGGTCAAGCGATTGGTTCATATAGCCCCTTTGGAAAAGCTCCTGAATATTGCCCGGGCCCATTCCCTGTGGCCGCTGGGCTTCGGCCTGGCCTGTTGCGCCATTGAGGCCCTGATGGCTACCAACGCTTCGCGCTTTGATCTCTCCCGCTTCGGATACGAGGTGATGCGCGGGACTCCGCGGCAGGCAGATGTGATGATTGTGGCGGGTACGGTGACCAAAAAGGCAGCCCCCTTTGTGGTGCGGCTCTATGAGCAGATGAGCGAGCCCAAGTGGGTTATTGCCGTAGGCAGCTGTGCCATTTCCGGGGGACCCTTTGTTGACTCCTATTACGTCGTTCCCGGGGTGGATAAGCTTTTGCCGGTGGATGTTTACGTACCCGGCTGCCCTCCCCGGCCCGAGGCAGTCATCGAAGGTTTTTTGATGCTGCGGGACAAAATCAAGAATCCAAAGGTGGTGACACTGCCCCGTGGCTAGTTATGAACCGCCTGTACAGCTGCTGGAAGCGCTGAAGGAAAAATTTCCCGCCCTCGAGGTCGCCGGGGAAGGGGTGCTCCTTGTTTCCACTGCCGATCTCATCCCCGTGATGACCGAATTAAGGGAGAACCCCGACTATGCATTTGATTTTCTGACCAACCTTACGGCAGCTGATTACCCGGACCGCTTTGAGATTGTTTACAACCTGGTTTCCTTGAAGCACAATTACACCCTGATGGTCAAGGTGAAGCTGGAGGACAAGGAAAATCCTGCCGCACCTTCCCTTTGCCCGCTCTGGGGTGGGGCCAAATGGCAGGAACGGGAGGTATACGATTTGATGGGGATCAACTTCACGGGTTATCCCGGCCATCCCACCCGCATCCTCCTGGACGACAGCTTCAAGGGCCACCCCTTGCGCAAGGATTTCCAATGGGAAGGTGGCAGGGAGTAGCCTTCCACGATTTTCGGGAGGTGTGTAAATGAAAACACAAACATACGTGCTCAACATGGGTCCCCAGCATCCCAGTACCCACGGTGTTTTCCGGATCATCCTGGAGCTGGACGGCGAGGTGGTGGTGAAGGCCACTTCCGTTCCCGGCTACCTGCACCGGGGTATTGAAAAGCTGGCGGAAGCCCGGACCTACACCCAGGTAATTCCCTACACCGACCGCATGGACTACCTGGCTTCGATGCTCATGAACTGGGGTTATGTGGCGGCGGTGGAAAAGCTGATGGGTGTCGAAGTTCCCGAGAGGGCTGAGTATATCCGGGTCATTGTGGGTGAGCTTTCCCGCATTGCCAGCCACTTGGTAGCTGTGGGCACCTACAGCGTGGACATCGGCGGGTTCACCGGGTTTCTTTATTGCTTCCGGGACCGGGAGCGGGTGCTGGACCTCCTGGAGATGGTTTCCGGTTCCCGCATGACTTTCAGCTATTTCCGTATTGGTGGCGTAGCCGATGATCTGCCCCCCGAGTTTTTCCCGCCCTTGCAAAAATTCTTAAAAGATCTGCCGTCCCTGTGCGACGAATACGACGGCCTGATTACGGGCAACGAGATCTTCCAGGCCCGAACAAAATACGTCGGGATCATCACCCCCGAGATGGGTATCAATTACAGCCTGAGCGGTCCTGTTTTAAGGGGCAGCGGTATTCCCTACGACCTGCGCAAGGTACGCCCCTACGGCGTATACGACCGCTTTGATTTTGAGGTACCGGTGGGGAAAAACGGGGACTGCTTTGACCGCTTCGTCTGCCGGATTAAAGAAATCCGCCAGTCGGCCCGCATTATCCAGCAGGCGGTGGAGGGCCTGCCCGAAGGTCCTATTATGGCCAAAATACCCAAAGTGATCAAACCCCCCGCCGGGGAGGCCTATGCGGAAATCGAAAGCTCCAAGGGCATCCTGGGTTGCTATGTGGTCAGCGACGGTAGCCCCAAGCCCTACCGGGTGCACTTCCGCCGGCCCTCCTTCATTAACCTGGGCTATCTGGATGAACTGCTGGTAGGTTGGAAGATTGCCGACGTCATAGCCATTCTGGGCAGTCTAGATATAGTTCTGGGCGAAGTTGATTGCTAAAAAATGGAGTTAGGGGAGAAGAGGCATGGGTGAAAATATTTTTACCGGTATTGCCGCGGGCCTGCGAACCTATCTGGCCGGTGCCGGTGTGCCTCCCTTGGCCAGTGAATTTATCGTCATGGTCGTTAAGCTACTGGCAGTTATTATATTTGTTTCCCTCAACGTCGTCTGGCTGGTGTACATGGAACGGAAGGTTGCCGCTTATATCCAGTGCCGGATCGGACCCAACCGGGTTGGACCCAAAGGCCTGCTCCAGACTGTAGCAGACGTGGTGAAACTCCTGGCCAAGGAAATTATTATCCCGCGGCGGGTGGATAAGATCGTCTATCTGGCCGCTCCCGTCCTTGTGTTTGTTCCTCCGATGATGGCCTTTGCCGTCATCCCCTGGGGAGAGGGCATGGCCCCCATTGACCTGAACATCGGCGTTTTTTACGTGCTGGCCGTTGCCTCCCTTTCCACCATCATCTTCTGGATGGGCGGCTGGTCCTCCAACAACAAATACTCCCTGGTGGGCGGCATGCGGGTGGTGGCCCAGATGGTCAGTTACGAGCTGCCCCTGGTGCTTTCCCTGCTGGGAGTGATCATGCTCACCGGCACCCTGAGCATTACCGAAATTGTCAATGCCCAGCGCGGGACGTGGTTTATTTTTGCACAGCCCCTGGCCTTCCTGATTTACTTCATTGCCGGGGTATCCGAGGTCAACCGTACTCCCTTTGACCTGGTGGAAGGCGAGTCGGAGATAATTGCCGGCCCCTATACCGAATACAGCGGTATGGGCTATGCCATGTACATGCTGGCGGAATACGGCAGCATGATGGTCATTTCCTGCATGTGCACCATTATGTTCCTGGGTGGCTGGCTTGCCCCCTTTGGTTGGACTTTTCTGCCTTCCTGGTTCTGGTTCTTCATCAAGGTCTACGCCATGATCTTCATCTTCATGTGGATCCGCTGGACTTACCCCCGTATCCGGGTTGACCAGCTAATGGGGTTTGGATGGAAAGTACTGGTGCCGCTTTCCCTGGCCAACATATTTGTTACCGGTGTGGGTATGTACATCTACCGGGCGATAGGGTGGTGATTGAATGTTCGGACAAGGTCTATTAAAGGGCCTGGCCATCACCTGGAAGGAACTGTTTACCAGGAAGGTTACCGTACAATATCCGGAGGAAAAGGTTCCCCTGCCTGAACGTTATCACGGTCGCTTTGAACTGGATGTGGATAAGTGCATCGCCTGCGGCCTGTGTGCCAACGCCTGTCCCAACAAGGTAATTCAGATTACCAAGGAGAAGGTGGGCAAAAAGCAGTACCTGACCAAGTATGTCATGCGGATCGAATATTGCCTGTTCTGCGGGTTGTGTGTGGAGTCATGCAACAAAGACGCTCTTAAGTTCAGCCATGTAATCAACATGAACCAGTTCTTCCGGGACAAGGTGCGCCTGGTGCTGGTGGATCGTCCTGCTCCTGAAGCTTTACCCGAGGAGGAGCCGGCGGAAGCCGCTGCCGAACGTCCGGCGGGAGCCCGGGCCAAGACCGCCAAGGCGGAAGTGGCCGCCGGCAAGGCTCCTGGCGAGGAGGGTTAATTATATGGAAGGCATTTGGATGACTGCCGCTTTCTACCTGCTGGCCGCCATTATCCTGGGCTCAGCTCTCCTGGTGGTTCTGCTAAAAAATATCGTACATTCAGTGCTCTGGCTGGCGGTATGTTTTGTGGCCATGGCCGGCCTGTTCCTGACCCTGGACGCCGATTTTCTGGCCGCGGTGCAGGTACTGGTGTATGCCGGTGCGGTGTGTATCATGGTGGTCTTCGGTATCATGCTCATCCAGCGCGGCGACATGGGAAGCACCAACCTGTTTAACAACCAAACCAAAGCCGCGGCAGGGGTGGTAGCCCTGGTGCTGGCCGTTTGCGGTTATCTTGCCGCAACTACCCCTTGGGCGAGCCCGGCGGCGGCCGTGCCGGAAAATACCGTGGAAAGCATAGCCGAAATTATGTTGAGCAAGTACGTCATTCCCTTTGAAGTAGCTGCCATTCTCCTGCTGGTGGCCCTGGTGGGAGCCATTTTCCTGGCCAAGGAGGTAAAAGCCGATGCTCGCAACGATTAGCCTCACCCACTACATGGTGCTGTCGGCGCTGCTTTTTGGTATCGGTCTCTTTGGCGTGCTGGCCAAAAAGAATGCCATCGCAGTGCTCATCTGTATTGAGTTGATGCTCAATGCCGTGAACATTAACCTGGTGGCCATCAGCAAGTATATTACCCCCACCCTTTTCATGGGCCAGCTCTTTGCCATTTTCGTAATCACGGTGGCTGCTGCCGAAGTGGGGGTTGGGTTGGCCATCATCATCGCCATCTACCGCAACAGGGTGTCGGTCAACCTGGATGACTTTGACTGGCTTAAGTGGTAGGAAAGGTGGGTGTTCAACGAGATGGTTGAATTTGCGATGCACCACGCCTGGCTGGTGCCCCTGCTGCCTGCTCTGGCCTTTTTAGCCATCGTCTTTTTCACCAGGCCCTGGCCCATGCTCAGCGCCCTGGTGGCCGTGGCCGGAATAGTGGGTTCCTTTATCGTTTCGGCCCTGGCGGCATACGGCGTGTTTACCAATCCGGCATTTAAGGAAGAGCCCCTGGTTTACGCCGTGCGGTGGTTTTCCATGCCTGGCCTGCAGATAGACGTAGGGGTGCAACTGGATCCCGTATCGGCCATGATGATTTTCATGGTCTCCATGGTGGCGTCCCTGATCTTTATCTACGCCATCGGTTACATGAAAGGTGATCCCGGGTTTTCGGTGTTCTTCTCCTATGTTTCCCTGTTTGCTGCCTCCATGCTCCTGCTGGCTATTTCCAGCAACCTGCTGGAAATGTTTGTGGCGTGGGAGCTGGTCGGTCTCTGTTCCTACCTGTTGATTGGCTTTTACAGCCACAAGATTTCCGCTCGGGAGGCGGCCAAGAAGGCCTTCATTACCTGCCGTATTGCCGACTTCGGTTTGTTGCTCGGGCTTTTGTCGCTGCAAATCGTTTTTGGCACTTTGAACCTGGTGGAACTTTCGGAAAAAATCGCCCACTTTGAGCAGTATACCACTCTCGCTGTGTTGAGCCTCATTGCCGTGCTGGTGTTTATCGGGCCCATCGGTAAGTCGGGCCAGTTTCCCCTGCACGTGTGGTTGCCGGATGCCATGGAAGGCCCCACCCCGGTCAGCGCCCTCATCCACGCCGCTACCATGGTGGTGGCCGGTGTCTACCTGGTGGCCCGGACCATGTTCCTCTTCCATGAAGTGCCCAACGCCATGGAACTGGTGGCCATCACCGGTGGTTTTACAGCCCTGTTTGCCGCCACCATTGCCGTCACCCAGCGGGAAATCAAGCGCATTCTGGCTTACTCCACGGTGAGCCAGATTGGTTATATGATGCTGGCCCTGGGGGTAGGCAGCATGACGGCCAGTCTGTTCCACATGTGGACCCACGCCTTCTTTAAAGCCCTCATGTTCCTGGGCGCCGGCAGCGTGCTGCATGCCCTGCACCACAAGGCAGATGTGTGGGAGATGGGCGGCCTGATCAAGAAAATGCCCATTACCGGCTGGACTTTTGTCATTGGTGGCCTGGCCATAGCCGGTATTCCCCCCTTTGCCGGGTTCTGGAGCAAGGACGAAATCCTGGCCATGACCCTGGAGAGCGGACATTATGTCCTCTTTGTCATGGCTGCCTTTACCGCTTTCCTGACCGCCTTTTACATGTGGCGTCTGATTTTCCTGACCTTCTTCGGCGACGAGAATCCGGAGAACCATCCCCACGAGTCTCCTGCTGTGATGACCCTGCCTTTGATCGGCTTGGCCATTTTATCTACCGTTGGCGGCCTGGTGGGGACTCCCTGGGCGCCCTACTGGAGCGAGTGGATCTTCTTTGGACACCCGCACCACGGCGAGCCCAACTACTGGGTCATGATTGGCTCCATCGTGCTGGCCGCGGCCGGTATTTACCTGGCCTACCAGCTCTACTGTGTGGATAAGGCCAGGGCAAAGGTAAAAGCGCTGGCCGAACGTTACAACCACATCTATACCATCCTGTACAACAAGTACTATATTGATGAAATCTACCTCTGGTTCAACCACACCATCATTGACGGTGCGGCCAAACTGTTCTACCTGTTCGATATCTACGTGGTGGACGGCGTTATCGTCAACGGCCTGGGCGCACTGACCTGCCTGTTTGGCGAAGGCCTGCGGGTTAGCAACACCGGCCGGCTCCAGAACTACGCACTGGTGTTTTTCCTGGGTGTGCTGGCCGTGGTCGTTCTCCTGGCCTTTACCGGTCCTTCGGCTGCCAGCCTGATTGTGGGGGGTGTGAAGTAAATGGAAGGCTTCCCCGTTTTACTAACCATCCTGCTTGCTCCCGTGGTGGCAGCGGTGATCATGGCTTTTATTCCCCGGGAGGAGCACATGCTCATCAAGTGTATCGCGGCCACGGGAACCTTCATTTCCATGGCCCTGTCCCTGTACGTGTACTTTGCCTACGACCAATCCCTGGGCGGCCTGCAGTTTGTGCAGCAGGTGCCCTGGATTAAGGATCTGGGCGTCACTTTCTTCCTGGGCGTGGACGGTATCAGCCTGCCCATGCTGTTGCTGACCAACCTGATTGGTTTTTCGGCGGTTTTTGCCTCCTGGAATGTCAATCACCGTCCGCGGGACTTCTTCATCCTGCTGTGCCTCTTGATCACCGGTGTGATGGGTACCTTTGTGGCCCAGGACCTGTTCATCTTCCTGCTCTTCTACGAAGTGGTGGTCATTCCCATCTACATCCTGGTGATCATCTGGGGTAGCACCAAGCGGGTAACCAAGGAATACGCCGGTATGAAGTTGACCATCTACCTTTTGATTGGTTCAGCCTTCCTGCTGGTAGGCGTGATCGCCCTGTTTATGAAGACTGTAGCCGTTACCGGCGCACCCGACATGAGCTTCACGGGCCTGGCCCAGGCCGCCCAGGGTTTGAGCGATTTCGACCAGAAATGGCTCTTTGCCCTGATGCTTTTTGGCTTTGGTTCGCTGCTCTCCATGTGGCCCTTCCACTCCTGGTCGCCCGACGGTTACGCCGGCGCTCCCACGGCGGTGAGTATGATTCACGCCGGGGTGCTGAAAAAGATCGGGGGTTACGGTTTAATCCGGATCGCCCTTTATGTTCTGCCGGTGGGCGCTAAATTCTGGGCACCGGTGATTGCCGTGCTGGGTGTATGTGGCGTGGCCTATGCGGCTATGGCGGCCCTGGCCCAGAAAGACCTCAAGTATATCGTCGGTTACTCCAGCGTGAGCCACATGGGTTACGTGCTCCTGGCCGTGGCTTCCCTGAACGTCATTGGCTTAAACGGCGCCGTGGCCAACATGTTTGCCCACGGCATCATGGCGGCACTGTTCTTCTCCACCATCGGTTTCATTTACGAAAAAACCCATACCCGCTGGATTCCCGATCTGGGCGGTCTGGCCAGGCAGACGCCCCGCCTGGCCGTGGCCTTCATGCTGGCGGCCATGGCTTCCCTGGGTCTGCCCGGCCTGGTGAGCTTTATACCCGAGTTTACCATCTTTGTGGCCTCCTTTAAGGTTTACGGTGGCCTGGCCGTGGTGGCCATTGCCGGGATTATCATCACCGCCCTTTATGCCTTGCGGGCCGGTGCCAACACCCTTTTTGGGCCGCCCCGTCCTGAGTATGACTCTTTGAAGGACATCCGGGGTCCCGAGCTGGTACCCCTCGCTGTACTGGGTACCGTTCTGGTGGTGGGCGGTCTGCTCCCCTTCCTGCTCTTCGATATGGTCAATAGCGGCATCGTGCCCCTGATGGCCGAGATCAGCGGTGCGCTTCAGTTAGGGGGGAGTTTCTAGATGAATGTGGATCTCTCGTTGTTGGCGCCTGAGATTGCCATGGCCATCCTGGGTCTTGGTGTACTGGTCCTGGGATTAATCGTTCCCAAAGGCTCCCGTCACGGCCTGGGCTGGGTTACGGCCCTGGGACTGCTGGGAGTGCTGGGGTTGACCATCGCCGGGTGGAACAATCAGGGTTCCCTTTATGAAGGCATCTTTATCGTGGACCGGTATGCCATCTTCTTCAAGGTAACCTTCCTCACGGCGGCCTTTCTGGTAACCCTGGGCTGTATGCGTTACGTTGACGAGATGGGCGATCAAAGCGAGTATTACAGCATGATGCTGTTTGCCACCCTGGGGATGATGGTGCTGGCCTCGGCCGGAGACTTCATGACCCTTTACCTGGGGCTGGAGCTCATGACCATTGCCTTTGTCGTGCTGGTGTGCTTCCGCCGTACCGAAACCAGGTCGGTGGAGGCCGGAATTAAATACATCCTCCTGGCGGGGATGTCCTCGGCGGTACTGCTGTACGGTCTGAGCCTGGTTTACGGTGTAACCGGCTCGGTGGCCATCTCCGAAGTGGGCCGGGCGGTAACCACAGAGCCCGTGCCCGCCCTGATCCTGGGCGTGGCCATGCTGGTGGCGGGCCTGGGCTTCAAGATTTCCGCCGTGCCGTTCCATATGTGGACGCCGGACGTGTACGAGGGGGCGCCGACACCGGTGACTTCCTTCCTGGCCGTGGGTTCCAAGGCGGCCTCCTTTGCCATCCTGTTGCGGGTGTTTGTCGCGGCCTTACCGGGGCTCTGGGCCCACTGGACCATGCTGGTGGCCATTCTTTCCGCCGTCACCATCATTGTGGGCAACCTGGTGGCCATTCCCCAGACCAACATCAAGCGCCTGCTGGCCTACTCCAGCATCGCCCAGGCAGGCTACATCCTGGTTGGTCTGGTTACCGCCAGTGAAGCCGGGATTAAGGGCGTAATGTTCTACGCATTTCTGTATGTCTTTGCCACCATCGGTGCCTTTACCGTAGCCGCCTATTTCTACAATGTGACCGGCAGTGACGAAATCAAGGATTATGCGGGCTTGAGCCAGCGCTCCCCCTTGATGGCTGCGGTAATGGTCATCTCCATGCTTTCCATGGCCGGCATTCCGCCCCTGGCGGGCTTTGTGGGCAAATTCTATCTCTTCAAGACCATTGTGGACAATTACCTGTGGCTGGCCTTCATCGGCCTGATCATGAGTATGGTCTCGGTCTACTACTACCTGCGGGTGGCCCTGGTCATGTACCGGGACGAACCGGTTGATCATACGCCCATATCTTTAAGCGGCCCGGTGGCCCTGACCCTGATCATCACCATGGTGGCCACCCTGGTGCTGGGCATTTATCCCGGACCGCTGTCGGAAGTGGTCAACACGGCGGCTCATTCCTTCTTCCTCCCTTAGGAATAGACCGCAGGTACACAACAAACCGGAAGCGGGGTTTCAACGCCCCGCTTTCTTACCGTCCCTGCAGGGCATGGAATCGGGCACCGGCCACGGCCCGGATTATGTTCTGAAAGAAAGCTTCAATTTAACCAGCTTTTAAAGGAATAAGAAAATGTTTGGCGAAATAAACCAACAATGTGATTAACCAGAACGGAGTGGTGGAAAATGGCTGAGGATCTGGCCCTGGAAGCAAGGAACAGGGCGGGGAACTACTTCCGCGAGGGCTATAACTGTGCCGAATCTATTTTTTTGACTTTCCGGGAACTGGTAGTCCCGGAGGTGGAACGGGATCTCGTCCGTTTGGCCACCGGTTTTGGGGGCGGGTTGGGACACGCGGGGTGCCTCTGCGGGGCACTGACCGCTTCCACCATGGTTCTTGGCCTGCTTTGCGGGCGTACCGATCACCGGCAGGATCGCCACCGGGCCTACGGGCTGGCCAGGGACTTCCACGACCGCTTTGAGGAAAAGTTCGGGGCAACCTGTTGCCGGGCCTTGAACCCCCATCCATTTGATACACCGGAACACCTGCGCCAATGCCTGAAGATAACCGGAAACACGGCCAGGCTGCTCATGGAATACCTGCAGGAAAAAAATTTAATTTAGTGCCGGCTTAAAGGGGGGAGGCCGGTGACCCTGCAAAGAAAAAACCAGGGGCGTAAGGGGGAAGAAGAGGCGGTCCGCTACCTGGCCGGGCAGGGCTACCGCCTGGTGAAGCGTAATTTTCGCTGCCCCCATGGGGAAGTGGACATCATCGCCCTGGACGGCCTTACGCTGGTCTTTGTGGAGGTGCGCAGCAAGGCAACGGACAATTTCGGCCTGCCCCAGGAAAGCGTGGGCCGGGAAAAACAGGCCAGAGTGCGCCGGGTGGCCCGCTACTACCTGGCGGCTAGCGGGGGACACCGGGGGCCGGTGCGTTTCGATGTCCTGGCCATTAAATACGGGCGTAACGGCCGGGTGGAATTCCTGGAACACATAAAAAACGCTTTTTGATTGAAAACTGTTGCGGTTAAAAATCTTTTGCCGCCCGGGAGGAAATTCAAATTGCGTGTAGAAACAAAACTGCAAAATACAAGTAGCATTTGCGCAAAAATTAATAACCGGATGATGGCTGCTTGAAGGGCGATTAACCTTTTTTAATCCTTCGCCCGGTAAAGCAGCAGGACGGACCTCTGGAGAGATTCCTTCCCCTCAGGAAGGAACACCGACGGGGCAAGTTTCCCGTAAGCGGGAAATGAAACTCTCAGGTTCCAGGACAGAGGAGATGGTTGTGACCTATCTCCCCTGTCCTTGTTTTTTTGGGGGAGTTGGCCATACTAATGTCAGGTTGGGTTAGGAGGTACCTGCCATGGAAAATTTACAAAAGACCCCCCTGTATAACAAGCACATTGAGAACGGGGGCAAGATGGTTAATTTTGGTGGCTGGGCACTGCCGGTTCAATACAGCAGCATCATTGAGGAGCACCAGGCCGTACGGGAAAGAGCCGGCCTCTTTGACGTTTCCCATATGGGGGAAATCCGGCTCAGCGGTCCCGGTGCCCTGGCCCTGGTGCAAAAGGCCGTTACAAACGATGTTTCCAGGCTTTCCCCATTCCAGGCCCTCTACACTCCCGTGTGCCTTCCCCGGGGAGGCGTAGTAGACGATATCCTGGTGTACCGCCTGGGACCGGAAGAGTTTTTGCTGGTGGTCAACGCCGCGACCAAGGATAAGGACTACGCCTGGTTTGGTCAACTGGCCGTTGAATTTTCCGGGGTATCCGTTGAAGATATCTCCAGCCAGACGGCCCAGCTCGCCCTACAGGGCCCCCGGGCGGCGCAAATTTTAGCCAGGTTGACTTCCGCCGACCTAACCTCCCTACGGTATTACTGGGTCAGCCCCGATGTGGAGGTGGGCGGCGTAAAATGCATGATCTCCCGTACCGGTTATACGGGCGAGGATGGTTTTGAACTCTATTGTCCGGCGGAGGAAGCGTCCCGGTTGTGGGATGAAATAATGTCCGCCGGAGAAAGGGAGGGTTTGTTACCTTGCGGGCTGGGCGCCCGGGACACCCTGCGCTTTGAAGCGGCCATGCCTTTATACGGCCATGAGCTAAGTGAAAATATCACTCCCCTGGAGGCCGGTCTGGAGCGTTTTGTCAGCTGGGAAAAGGATTACTTTATCGGAAAGGAGGCGCTTCTACGGCAAAAGAAGGAGGGAGTCAAGCGCCGCCTGGTGGGTTTTGAAATGGTAGACCGGGGCATACCCCGTCAGGGGTATGCCATCGCCCGGGACGGACAGGTTATTGGCGAAATAACTTCCGGCACTCAAAGTCCCACCCTGGGTAAAGCTCTGGGGATGGGGTACGTGCCGGTGGAGTATGCGGCCATAAATACGCAACTGGAGGTGATCATCCGGGGCCGGAGTAGCCGGGCAAAAGTGGTACCAACACCTTTTTACCGGCGAAAGTAGTCAGACAAAAAGTTAAGGTACGTCAACACAAACCTAAATTACTTTTAAATCAATCTAAGGGGGTTTTGCTCATGTATCCTGTCGACCTCAAATATTCCAAAGATCACGAATGGATCCGCGTGGAGGGGAACCGTGGAACCGTCGGCATTACCTTTTATGCCCAGGAGTCCCTGGGGGATGTGGTCTACGTAGACCTACCCCAGGTTGGGGATGAAGTGGCTGCCGGGGAGTCCTTCGGTACGGTGGAGTCGGTGAAATCGGTTTCCGACCTCTATGCTCCGGTAAGCGGTAAAGTGGTGGAAGTCAATCAGGAAGTCATTGATCACCCCGATTTGATCAACAAGGACCCCTATGGCGATGGCTGGTTGATCGTGGTTGAAATGTCCGACCCTGGGGAGCTGGACGACCTGATGGACTCCAAAGCCTATGAGGAAATGGTGAAAGAGAGTTGATCTACAAATGAGATACATCCCGAATACACCTGCCGAACGGCAAAAAATGCTGGCGGATATCGGGGTTGGTTCGGTGGAAGAGCTCTTTGCCGATATACCGGAACAGGTACGTTTAAAAAGGGAACTGGACCTGCCCGAAGCCCTTTCCGAGCCCGAGCTCGTTCGTCACATGGAAAACCTGGCCGGGAAAAACGGGGATACGGGCCGCTATACCTGTTTTTTGGGCGGAGGTTACTACGACCATTATATACCCGCAGTGGTCCCCGCCCTGCTGGCCCGTTCCGAGTTTTACACCGCTTACACCCCCTACCAGGCCGAGATCAGCCAGGGCACCCTGGCCGCCATTTACGAGTTTCAGACCATGATCTGTGAACTAACTGGCATGGATGTAGCCAATGCTTCCATGTATGACGGGGCCACCGCGCTGGCCGAGGCGGCGGCGGTGGCGACGGGGGTAACCGGCCGGCGCCGGGTTGTAGTGGCCCGGACGGTGCACCCGGAATACCGGCAGGTTTTAAACACCTACCTGGAGCCCCGGGGCGTGGAGCTGGTGAAGTTGCCTTTTGCAGATGGAATAACCGTAACAGATAACCTGGACCGGTATATAGACCGGCAGACGGCGGCGGTATTGGTGCAGCAACCCAACTTCTTTGGCTGCCTGGAAGATGTCCATTCCCTGGAGCAGGCCGCACGCGGGGCGGGGGCCCTGTTTATTGTCAGCGCCGATCCCATATCCCTGGGCCTGCTTAAACCACCCGGGGAATATGGAGCCGACATAGTGGTGGGCGAGGGGCAATCCCTGGGCCTGCCCCTGAGTTTTGGCGGTCCCGGTTTTGGTTACTTTGCCGCCCGGGAAAAATTCCTGCGCCGCATCCCCGGCCGGATGGTGGGGGCCACCACCGATGTCCACGGTCGCAGGGGATTTGTGCTGACCCTGCAGGCCCGGGAGCAGCATATTCGCCGGGAAAAGGCTACTTCCAACATTTGTTCCAACCAGGCTCTCTGTGCTCTGGCGGCTACCATCTACCTGTCGGCCATGGGGCCGGCGGGCTTGCGCCAGGTGGCCGGGCTTTGTGCCCAAAAGGCTGCCTACGCCAAAAAACGCCTGGCCGGTGTGAAGGGTATAACGGTAGCCTTTACTGCCCCTTCCTTTAAGGAATTCGTGCTTAAAAGTGAGTATCCCGTAACCAGGGTTCAGGAAGTGCTGTTGCGACGCGGGCTGGTGGCCGGTCCGGATCTTGGACGCTTTTACCCGGAACTCTCCAACCACCTGCTGGTGGCCGTTACCGAAAAACGCACTAAGGAAGAAATTGACCGGCTGGCGGAAGCTCTGGAGGAGGTGGCAGGATGATCAAAAGCCCGTGGAATGAAAAGCTCATCTTTGAACTGGGCGCTCCCGGCCGGCAGGCCTTTTCCCTGCCCGCAAGCGATGTGCCGGAAATGAATCTGGATTGGCCCGAAAATATGTGCCGGGAAAAGCCCCCCGGCCTGCCGGAAGTGAGCGAGCCGGAACTGGTACGGCACTTCACCGCCCTTTCCCGCTTAAACCACGGGGTGGACACCGATTTTTACCCCCTGGGGTCCTGCACCATGAAGTACAACCCCAAGGTGGATGAGGCGCTGGCTAGCCTTCCCGGCTTTGCCGGCATCCATCCCTACCTGCCGGAAGAACTGGCCCAGGGTGCCTTGCAGTTAGTGTATGAGATGGAATCTTATCTGGCAGAAATAGGGGGCATGGATCGGGTGACCATGCAGCCCGCAGCGGGTGCCCATGGGGAGCTGACGGGTATCTTGTTGATCCGGGCTTACCACCGCCAGCAGGGGGAGAACCGCACCAAGATTCTTGTTCCAGACTCGGCCCACGGCACCAACCCGGCCACGGCGGCCATGGCCGGTTACCAGGTGGTCAGCGTGCCTTCGGATCGCCGGGGCGGGGTGGATGTGGCGGCCCTGGAAAAACTCCTGGATGACCAGGTAGCCGGGCTCATGCTTACCAATCCCAACACCCTGGGCCTGTTTGACGAGAACATTCATATTATTGCCGATCTGGTCCACCAGGCCGGCGGACTTTTGTACTACGACGGGGCCAACGCCAACGCCATTCTCGGATACAGCCGTCCCGGAGACATGGGCTTTGATGTGGTGCACTTCAACCTGCATAAAACCTTTGCCACGCCCCACGGCGGCGGCGGTCCCGGGTCCGGGCCGGTGGGAGTGAAAAAGGAACTGGTTCCTTTCCTGCCCGTACCCCTTGTGGACTACGACGGAAAGCGTTATTATTTTAACTACGACCTGCCCCGTTCCATTGGCAGGATGCGCTCTTTTTACGGCAATTTCGGCGTGGTGGTCAAGGCTTACGCCTACATTCGTTCCATGGGGCCCGATGGCTTGAAGCAGGTAAGCCGGGATGCGGTGCTTAATGCCAACTATCTCATGGCCCACTTGAAAAAGTATTTCTACCTGCCTTACGACCGCCTTTGCAAGCACGAATTTGTCCTTTCGGGCAAGTGGCAAAAGGAGCGTTATGGCGTCAAGACCCTGGATATGGCCAAGCGTCTTTTAGACCACGGGTTTCACCCGCCCACCATTTACTTCCCCTTGATCGTGGAGGAAGCAATGATGATCGAGCCCACGGAAACGGAAAGCAAGGAAACCCTGGACCGTTTCATTGCCTCCATGGTCGAGATTGCCCGGGAGGTGGAGGAGGATCCCGAAAAGGTAAAGGGCGCCCCCTACACCACCTACCTGGGGCGGCTGGACGAAGCCACCGCCGCTCGCAAGCCCGACCTGCGCTGGCGCGCGTAAGAGGCCCGGGCGGGTAAATATTTAGTAAACTTGGTTGGATGCGGGGCTGTCCTCGCTCACTCCGGTGCTTCGCGTAAGATGCGCACCGCGGCTCGCTTCGGGCCGCCCAGCACTCACTGAAAAAGCCATACGGGGAAAAACATGCAGCTCACTATCTTTCGTAGCAGGCTTAGAAAGAGCACCACTGCCAGTGAGTGCTGGGTTTACCGGGTGCTGTTATCGGCGCTTCGCAAGTCGTTCGCTTCGGACAGCACCGCATCCTTGTTATAACGGTTTTCTGAATATTTACGGGCGTTTTTCCAGCCCGGGCTGCCAGAAAAAGGAGTGAATAGATTTGTCTTGCAGGGAAATAAAAGCTGCTGCGGTTGCGTGGCCCCGTCAGTGGCGCCTGCTGGAGACGGGGGCGGCCGACGGAGCCACCAATATGGCCATAGATGAAGCCATTTTAATTCATCACAGCCGGGGTGAGGTGCCGCCTACCTTGCGCTTTTACCGGTGGGACCCTCCCACCCTGTCCCTGGGGTACTTCCAAAACGCCGACCGGGAAGTAGACCGGGAAGCTTGCCGGCGCATGGGCATTGGCCTGGTACGCCGCCCCACCGGCGGCCGGGCCGTTCTCCACGACCGGGAAGTAACCTATAGCGTCACCATTTCCCAGAAATTCCTGCCCGGCAGTGTGCTGGAGACGTACCGCCTGTTGAGCCAGGGCCTGGTGGCCGGGTTGCGGCTGCTGGAGGTAGAGGTGGACCTGTTTTATCCTGATAAAACGCAGCGAGAATTGAGGTCAAAACAATCGGCTGCCTGTTTCGACACCCCCTCAGGATATGAAGTGGCGGTAGCGGGCAAGAAACTGGTGGGGAGCGCCCAGGTCCGGCAGCGGGGCACCATTCTCCAGCACGGTTCCATACTGCTCAGTGTAGATGAAGAGATACTTTTTGCCATCCTGGCCTTTCCCTCGGAAGCGGTACGCCAGCGGGTGAAGGCGGCTTTTGGGGCGAAGGCCACTGCACTGGACCGGGTACTGCCCCAGCCACCTGGCTACGACCAGGTTTGCCGTGCCGTGGCCCGGGGATTTGCGGCGGCCCTGGGCATCGATCTAATTCCGTCCGAACTGACCGCAGGTGAGCGCCTCACGGCCCGAAAACTGGCGCTCGAGAAATATAGTTACTTGAACTGGCACGAACAAGGTAGATTAGAGGTCATATCCCCATAAATTACCCGTTGATCTTCCGGTGCAAGTGCATTATTATATATATCTGCCGGCGGTAATTAAGCAAACAAAAAATGGTGCTTGACAAAGCCGGCGGAAAAGTGATAAAATCAAGCTTGCGCGTTGAGCGCGGGTAGTGGTCCTTGAAAACTAAACAGGGAGGAAGAAGGCAAGCGGGGGGGCTGTTGGAAGCGCCATAAAGAGGTGCGGAAGCGGCCTGGACCTCGTCGGAAGGCGAGCAGTAATTCCGAAAGAGCATGGACGGACTTGAAGATTTAATGGAGAGTTTGATCCTGGCTCAGGACGAACGCTGGCGGCGTGCCTAACACATGCAAGTCGAGCGATTGAGAGGTGAGAGGTGAGAGGTTAGAAGTGAGATTAAGAAGGCTTTGGCAAAGCCAAAGCCAACAATAAATCTCAC
>NZ_FQZM01000060.1 GCF_900142025.1 Desulfofundulus thermosubterraneus DSM 16057
GCATGAGGTGGGTTGGGGAAAAGGAAAATCTTTGCCCAGGCGGGCGTATTCTTCCGGCGGTACAGGCGTGTAAAATATCTGCTGCATGGCGGTCACTTCCAGCAAATATTCTACCTGTTCCACAGCCGGAAGAAAAGGGGTCAATCACTGGTTGTCATATTCTGGTGAATAGACGGACTGACTGACCTGAAATACCAAAACAATATGCGAAGCAGTTGCAGATTATTCTGGTATCGGAAATAGTTGCAGATTGTTTAGTCTGCGAAAATGGGCAGGGGTTGGGCTAAATTAAAGTGAGAATTGACAGCCGCGCCCCTGAAGCCGCTTGCCCTCCGGTGGAACCGCCATCGGTGGGTAAGCCGCTTCGAATCTGCCGCCGGTACGCCTAAAGCGGCGAGCGGCAGCCGGAGGGCGGCGTAAGCCGCCTGAAGGAATCCCCGGGCTTTAGCCCTGGGGAGGAAGTCAACGCCTTTTGGGAAAAAGAAAAGGCCAATTCCGAAACTGCATCTTCGGGATCGGCCTCTTGTTGACACGTATTAATAACACGTTTTATAATTAGTTCAACTGAAGAATTAAGGTGTAAGCGATGAAAAGCTATTCGTCCACAGAAATTCTCCGGATTCTTAAAAAGAACGGCTGGGTGGTAAAAAACCAGGAAGGATCGCATGTCCAGTTGAAGCACCCGACCAAACCCGGCAAGGTCACGGTACCGCATCCACGAAAAGATCTTGACCCGAAAACCGTGCGAAGCATCTTCAGGCAGGCACAAATTTCAATGGAGGAGTGAATAATCGTGGATAAGTACATTTTTCCGGCCGTTTTCGAAACCGGTGAAAAGAAAGGTTACTGCGTCACATTCCCGGATCTGCCGGGTTGTATTACGGAGGGAGACACCTTAGAAGAGGCTCTGCAGATGGCCAGGGAAGCGCTGGAGCTCCACCTGTACGGGATGGAGGAAGACGGAGATGAGATCCCTTCCCCCACTCCCCCCGAGAAAGTCAGAGTTCCTGAAAACGGGTTTGTTACCGTTATCGAAGCCTGGATGCCCCTGGTCCGGGACAGGATGGCCAGGAAAGCCGTGAAAAAAACAGTCACTCTCCCCAAGTGGTTGAATGACCTGGCGGAGAAAGAAAAAATAAACTTTTCTCAATTGCTCCAGGCAGCTATCAAAGAAAGGCTTTGTATCAATGAAAACAGGCGACCTAGTTACTAGTTAAAAGAAAAAAAACGATCTCAGGAATATTCCTGAGATCGCTTTTTTCCTTCTCTGATGTTGCACCTCATGTAGCACCTTGTTGCACCCAGGGGTGCAACAAGGTCGAATTGCCTTCCGCCTTAGGGCCGCAAGGTTTTCCGGGTTGGCAAATAATGGGTGTTGTACCCAGGGTGCAACACGGTCAAACCCGCATGGCTCTAGGGCTGGAGGTATATAAGGGAGGGGTATGTTGCACCCAAAAAAAACATGTACTTATATAGGGCCTCCGAGATCACCTTTTTAACATTCGGCTGGAAATTGGCCTCAACGCCTTGAGCCGCAAGGGCTGAGGCATGTTGCACCCGGAGTGCAACACGCTTCCGGCCCGTGCCAGGGAAGCCTTGAGCCGCAAGGCTTTCCAGCTTCTGCCCCCTAGCACCCCCGGGTGCTAGAACGTTGCACCTAAGGTGCAACATCGCAAAAAATCCAGCAACGACGGGGGTTCCGGGGTTGGGTATATTTGACATATTTACCAGCCCGGGAAACCCCTCCTTTAAAAAAATCCATAAAAAAAGTGGTTACAGTGGTTACACCCCTGATTTTACTGGATTCCTGAGTGGTTACATACTGGTTACATAGTGGTTACACCGGTTACATCCTTGATTTGGTTGGATTACCAAGACCACAGGAAAAATCTTTCGAAAACAAGCCCTCTTCCCCACCAAGAATACCACAAACTACCGCTCCTCCGCAAGCCCCCTCGTTTTGTAGAGCGCCAGCTCCTCAGCCGGCAAACTCAGCTTCAGCACGTCGAAGCCCTTATCGAGCACCCTGAGGACGAACCGGTGGGTCCGCCTCAGCTTCCTTATGGTGGACAGCACCGGGGCGGGGAGTTCCGCGTTTTTCTCCACCGCCATCATGTCCGCGTCCTCGAGCCAGAAGAGGACCTTATATGCCGAGTTGCTCCAGAGCCCGGACCCGCCCTCGGTGCCGCCCTCCGCGTGCGCCCAGAGCACCGACGGTTTGTTGGTGGCCAGGACCAGGAGGCCGTTCCACTTCCGGATGGTCGTGGCCAGGGTGTTCACGAACCGGCTGGCGTTGGGGTCCAGGAGCAGCCGCTGGCCCTCGTCGCAGAACACCGCCGACCAGCGATTCCCCCGGATCCTGTTGCGCCGCACGGCGTCCCACACGGAGGTCAATGCCAGGGACATCTTGACCGCCGCCGTGTGTTCCTCCAGCTCGTTGTTCACCGTCTGGGCCACGTGGAAGACCACCAGGGGAGAGCCGCCGAAGTCCACGTCGTCCGGCACGGCGAACATCCGGCTCTGGGCACCCTCGAAAAACCGCCAGAGCTTGTCGGCCAGGGACCCGGCTCCCGGCGCGCCTTCATTCGCCAGCGCCTTCAGCTGGGCGTACCAGTCATGGACCCGCCTTTCGTTCAGGCGCGCCCACGTGCCCTGGTCGTCCCGCCTGACCCCGCACTTCTCCCAGAGGCGCATCAGCGCCCGGTCGGCGGCGTTCGCCTCGGCGGGCGACAGCCCTCCGGCCAGGAGGCTCGCCGTGCGCATGACGGCGTTCAGCACCCCGTCGAGCCGCGCCGCGTCCTCGTTCGGGTCACCCAGCGGGGGCGGCACCCTCAGGGGGTCCACGTACCGCCCGGAGGACAGGGTGTGGTCCACCCACAGGCCGCCCACCTGGTTGCAGAGGAACCGGTACTCCCCGTCCACGTCGAACACAAAGCACTGGTACTCTTCCAGGAGGAGCGATGTGAGCAAGGACTTCATGAAGGTGGACTTGCCCTCGCCCGACGCGCCCAGGACGACGAAGTTCTTGTTGCCTTCCGGGTCGCGCTCCAGGTCCAGGAAGATGAAAGACCCGTCCCCGTCGTCCGCCGCCCGGTTGCCTATGTATATGCCCGTCCCGTCGTCCAGGGTGCCGTAGGTGAAGGGGTAGAGCGCCGCGGCGCTGTCCTCGTCGGCGAGCCGCCCGGGGTGGCGCTTGAAGAATTCGCCGTCCGGCACACCCACGACCCACCCCGCCATGAAGGCGTCGGTTTGCTCGTAAGGCGCCCGGGAGACGGCTATCCTGGCGTTCCGGCACACCTTCTCCAGGCGCGAGGAGGCCACCTCCAGGGCTTCCGGCGAAGCGGCCGAGACCGTGACGACGCACCACACGTCGAACACCGCCGCGCCGTGGTAGAGGGTCTTCTCCTGCAGGATCCGGATGGACTCCAGCGCGCGCACTTCGTCCGGGGACGGGGGCGACCCGGACTCCGCCGCGCTCTGGACGCTCCGTTCGAGCCGCCGCACCCGCATGTTCGTGGCCCAGTTCCAGTCCACCCTGGCGGGCCGGTAGTGGACGGCTATGCGGAGCGAGCACCCTTCCGGCAGGGGCTCCCGGACGAGCGGCCGGAGCCATTCGGGGGACACCGCCTGGGGCCACCCGTGCACGACGAACGTCCGGTGCCACACCTCACCGCCCACGGCCAGGCTGGTGCGCTTCCGTTCCAGGCCGCCGGCGCGTTCAGCGACCCAGTCGGCGAGCCCGCTGGCCGAATTCGATTCTGCCCCTGGTTTCATGTTTTTTCCGCGTTTGAGCATTTTCAAGAACAATTGAGTCACCTCGCTCCGGAATTGACCTTTTCTTTATGTTTTGATAACATGAGTATATAACAGGAGGTGTTACAAAATGGATAACACCCGTATGGTGCATATCAGGTTACCAAAAAATATCGTCGCACAAATGGAACAACTCTTGAAACTTCTCGGTATGAGCCGCAACGAGTTTATCGTCCAGGCGGTTGCGGAAAAAGTGGCCCGTGAAATACGGCTCAGGGGGTTGAGGGAAACCCGGGGGATTCTCGGACCGGAGGACGCACCGGAGTGGGCGGAAGTTCCGGGGGTAGACTGGGTCCGAAAAGTGCGCGGTGAGGATGGTGAGCCGCCGGCATGGGCTACCTGATAGATACCTGCGTCTTGATCGACCACCTGACCGGGAGGCTGTCCCCCGATGCGGACGCCTGGCTGGAACAGGTGGTGGCGTCCGGTTCCGCGGCCACCAGCGTGATCGTCTACCACGAACTCCTGTACGGGGCTCGTACTGAAAAAGCAAGAGCCGCCGTCGAAAAGCTGTTGGAAGCGTGGGAAATGCTTCCCGTGGACCGCAGAGTTGCCGGACGCGCCGCCGAAATCCGGCGGGATCAGGCCGCAAAAGGCAGAACCCTGGGAATGGCCGACTGCCTGATCGCGGCGACGGCCGAGTTGAGGAACCTGAAGGTGGTCACCTCAAACGTCAAAGATTTTCCCACTGTCGAAACGGTGCTTCCCGGAGAGGCCAGCTGGAAAAGCTGATTCCGCGGACGACCCTCAGACGTTTTTAAAAGGTCCTGAAGGCGGAGATGTTCCGGTGGAATTTGTGGGGAGTATTTATTTCCCGAAAACCCCTTTTTAAAAAGTCTTCCAGCGCCTCTGGATGGGGTTTCAGGGCAGGGGAACGACCCCTACCGGCAGAGATACCCCATCCTCCGCACCACCTCCGCTAGGCCGGGGTCCCCGCCCCCTATGACCACCTCCACCCGCCCGGTGCGGCCCGGCGGGTAGAGGCGGCGCATAACCTCCACATCGGCCGCGTCGGTAACCACGACCACTACCCGCTCCGCTTCCACCCCCTCCGGCAGGGTCCCGGTGCCCAGGTTCACCACGACGACCTCCCCGGCCTCGGACAGGATCTCCCTCAGCGTTCCAGAATAGTCGCCCACCGCGAAGAGGCGGCCCGAAACCGGCCAGAGCCGGACGCCGCTGGGGAGGGTGAAGCCGCCCCCGCCGGGATTGAACCGCCAGTCGAACCGGGCGGCGGTATCCTCTTCAAGCCTGGCTTCGGACGCCACGAAACCGCGCGGGTCGGCGTCCACCAGGGGCAGGTTTTCGCGTTCCGCTGTGCGGAGGGCGGTTTTCGCCGCCTCCCTCAGTCCGGCTTCGGACGCCGCCGCGACCGCGATGACCCTGGCCTTCACCCGCGGGTTTTCTTGTGCCGTGCCGGTACCGTTACGGCGGAACCGGGACAGGAGCCCGGAGCCGGCGCTCGCCGCGCGGGTCCGGTCCCTCTTTTCTTCGCCGCGGGCTCCGCCGAGCCAGTCCGTCCCGGTGACCGGCGCGAGCCTCCGCCAGTCCAGGGGATGGACCTGCCTCGCGGCGAGGTCCCGCACCGCTTCCGCCCCGAGGACGCGCACCTTCGCACCCGAGCGTTCGAGTTCCGCCGCGAAACCGGAAACCAGGTCGGCCACGGCCCGCCTGACAAGCGCTTCGCGGTCGGCGTCGTCCTTCGGCTTCCTGGGCAGGGCGGCGTCGTACGGCTTCCACCTGATCCGGACGGCGGCCCGGGGTTTCGTCCGCTCGAGCCCGCGGAAGTGTGCCAGCCTGGCTTCGGCGATCCTCCTCAGCCCGGAACCTTCCGGGAAGGCGCTCCGCCAGCGGGCCTCCTTCCGCTCCCACTCCGCCCTGGGGAGGTCGGCGTCCGCGTCCAGGTACACGGTAACCTCGGCGTCCGCCACGCCCACCCTTGAGAGGGCGGCCCCGAAAGCCGCCACGGCGCTCGTCTGGTCGCCCTCGGTCATCACCTCCCAGGGGGCGGGGACGACCGAGAGCACCGCCCCCCGGGAGCCGTCGTCGAACTCCAGGATGAAGGTGTCTTCGGAAGCGGAGGCCGACACGAGGGACTGGAAACTCCCCGGCCCGCCCCGCGCGTCGGGGAGCCTCAAAGACGGCTCTTTCCCGTACGCCCGGAACTTCTTCCAGAACACGTCCACGCGCGCCGCCAGGAAGAAAAACAGCGCCAGCGGAGGCACCACCAGGATCAGGAACCGCGGCAGTACCGGGAACCCCGGCGGGAGGTACGCGAAGAGGAGGAATCCGGCGAACAACCCCAGTACCGGGATCCACAGAAGTCCAACGCGGACGCCGAAGACCGACACGTCTTGTCTAACGTCAGCGGGAAAGAATACAGGCTGCAACCACTATCACCTACCTCGCAAAAAGCCGGGTTTTTCGGTACCCGGCTTTTCAGTAGTCTCACTGCCGCCACCGCCCCATGTTTATGCCGTTGTCGGGCGGCGCAGGGACGTGGACGGGTATGCCGTCCTGGAGCACGACGAAATAATTGCCGTCCGTCCAGTACGGGATCCGCTTCTTGAACGCCGCTTTCAGCACCTGGACAGCGCGGGAGGCGTAGCCGTGCGCCACCAGGATCACGTCCGTTGCATTGAGATCTACGCGGACCGCCGCGTCCGGTATCCCGGCCCCCTTCAGGGCCTTGAGCGCGTTTTGCGTTTCGCCCTCCGGTATCCGGACGGCGGACCACGTTACGCCGTTCTCTTCAAAAGGCTTTCCTTCCACGCGCGCCACCTCCACCGACCTGATCCTCTCCGGCACCGGAGCCACGCGGTCGATGACCTTCCCGAAGAAGCCGGGTTCAAAACGCCGGTTGCGGGTTTTCTCCCCGGCGCCGCTCTGCCTCAACAGATCCTCGCCCCGCCTGCGGAGCCTCCCGGCGTACTCCCCGAGCTTGATGCCCGCCGCGCCGATGCCCGGGTCGTGCATGGTTTTGGAGACGAGGCCCAGCACGCGGCTGGCGTCCGAGGCGAGGGCCGCCGCCGAAAGGATCACCCTCGCGCCGCCCAACGTCGCCGGTTCCTTAAGGGCCGTCCACGTCGGCCTTGCCCAGAACTTCCAGGTGACGTAGATCAGCGCCAGCAGGATGACCATCTCGATGAAGGTAGCTTTTGCACCGAAGAACGCCGCCGAGGGAGAAGCCAGCGGGCCGGACGACGCCGCCTTACCTTCCTCAGCGAACCTCACGCTGACGCAGAAGTTCCACGCCACGGCGTAGACCAGCTGGAAGAACACCGTTCGAGCAACCAGCGCCCACCACCCCACCAGGGTTTCCATTCTGGAAGTGAGCGACGCCCCCACGAAGTACAGGGGCGCGGCGACAGCCAGCACGCACAGGACGAAGAAGCGGGCCATAGCGAAAAGCGCCAGGACGAGTATTTCGATCATGATGATAGTGAGCAAAAATAACCCCTGGGGGACGAGCATCTGGTAAAGCGCGGGAGGGTTCTTCAGCGCGGCGTCCGACGAAAACAGCAGTCCCATGGCCAGGGCGCCGTCGTCCTGGCCGTTCAGGGCGATTTGCTTACCGCCGAGGGAAGCCACCTGTTTGACCGCGTCAGTGAGGATCGCCGCGCCCATCTTGTTGACCAGCAGGATCAGGAAGTCCACCGCCCAGAGGGATACGAGAGCGGAGACGAGCGCCACGCCTACCACTTTGAGCGGCTTCCACATGTCCTTCCCGGGGTCGGCGCTGGCCGTGAACACCTTTATGCCGGCCCACACGGTGGCCGCGAAGAGTAACCCGAAGGATATCCAGAACGTCCAGGACCACCAGGAGTGCACCCACGGGTGGGAGTGAAGGTACGGCGTGTACAGGAACACCGCCCCGAAGGCCCCTATCAGCGGGTCCAGGGTCTTCTGGAGCTGTTTGCCCCACCACTCCACGAAGATGTCGAAGATCTCGCCCCGGAGGATTTTGCCTACTGTATCAACGAACGCCTTGATGGTGTCGATGAGCTGGGATATTTTGGCCAGGAGGCCATCGCCACCACCACCGCCTCCCCCGCTTCCCTGCGTGTTCTTGCCGCTCTGATTGCTCCCGCTGCTTTTACTGCCGGACGACGAAGACTTGCCCGCCCCGGCGTTCCCGGTAGCGGCAGAGGCCGCTTTCAGGACCGGGACGGCCTTACCGCCGGGGCACGGTGTGTCCGGGGCGGGCGGGGCGAGGCACAGGACGGGGAATACCAGCAAAAAGGCCAGGACGGCCGCCGTAAAAACCCGGCCTAACCTCTTCACTACTACTTCCCTCCTAAGGTATTGATGAGAGGAGTCACGATCTTGTCCCAGACCACCTGGACCACGGTGTACCACTGGCCAGTGATGGCCAGCAGGAGGATAATAAAGCACACGCCAAGGGCGACGAACCTGGTAGACTTGCCCTTGAGGTCGGCTTTGCCGGTGAATATGTCCCTCAGATCGTGGAGCACGAAGTGGAAGAGCGCCCAGGCGAAGTAGATCCCGGCCACCAGGGCCACTAGCCACGAGATGACTTTGATGAAGACCGCCGCCGAGCCGCCCGTGGTGACCACCTGGGGATCCGGCTTGAAGAGATCCGCCGGCGGTAAATCACTTGGAGCAGCCAGGACCGCCGGGGCGAAGCAGAACAGGCTCACCAGAAAGAGAAACGCGAAGCTTAACAGGTGTTTGCACAGCGAGCTTGTTTTGCGCATAGTGATAAAACCTCCTTCTGTAATTGTGATTGCTCGGACGAATGGTCGTCCGTGAGCAGACCTTTTTCAGAAAAACTTGACTGGATGTTTAGATATCTGAACTTTACGGGACTGGCGTTTTGTTCCGTTCCGCCCGCGCGCCTTAAAGAAATGTGCGGAACGGAACGGGGTCAGAGCGCCGCCAGGACTTTCGGAGATCGACGCATTCCCGTTTCCTTTTTCCTCCACCACCACCTCCAATCGTAGTACCCCAAAAATGTTATCACCGTGACGTTTCCGGGATTGCGGTCGTCAACGACCACCGCCAGGCCGTCCAGGACGTACTCCCGGACGCCGCCCGGCAGTCTCCGGAGCCGCCTGCCCCGTTCCACCACGCGGATCAGCACAGCGCGGATTTCCTCGTCGGACATTTCATCCCCGTGGTACCGCAGGTACTTCTTGCGGTACTGCTCCACCGCGTGATCAGTCACGCCCACTCTCACATGACCACCCCCTTACCCGGAAAGGCGATGATTTTCGCCGGTACGGGCACCAATACCCGCAGGGCACACAACAGAATCAGCAGGAAGAACGCCAGCTCGACTGCGTAGGCCGCGATTATCACGTACGGCGCGGCGGTTTCCCACCACTGTTTGACCCGGGCAAGCATTTCCACCACCCCCAGGAAAAAGAAAAAGCCCGGCACCTAACCGGGCAAACAAAAAGGGGGAGGATCTTAGAAGAAGCCGGCCCGCCGCCCATCCGGGCCGGGACTCCACGCCCGGGACACCCGTCGCGGGCGGGCCAGCGGAAATGCTGTAATACTACGCCAGCTTCCTGGCCAGGTTGAGAATGCACCTTTTGACGCGCCGCCGTAGCTCATCCAACTCAACTATCGGTATACAGGTACGCCAGCACTTCCGCGACCCGTTCATTCACCGGGCCGCACCCCACCCGGACCACCGCCAGGCCGTACCCCTCCGCCATGTCGACCTCTGCCCGGATGAGCGAGTCTACCTGTCCCGCGAAGCCTTCCAGCCTGAACCCGTCGGGCTCGACCCGGGAGACCGGGGGGACGTATACCAGCAAGTCCAGCTTCCGCCAAGCATGGAACCGGGCGCGGTAGTAGTAGCGGGATGCTTCTGCTCCCCTGAAACGATCACCAAGGTAGAGCCTGAAATAG
This sequence comes from Desulfofundulus thermosubterraneus DSM 16057, assembly GCF_900142025.1. Lineage (GTDB taxonomy): Bacteria > Bacillota > Desulfotomaculia > Desulfotomaculales > Desulfovirgulaceae > Desulfofundulus > Desulfofundulus thermosubterraneus. The sequence goes on from NZ_FQZM01000060.1 coordinate 9,694, forward strand.
GCGATACAGTCCAGCGTGCTCCGGTCGCTTACAAAGCCACCCGGATGCTCCGATTGGGCACGAATCTGGGCCTCCAGCACTTCCTCCTGAAACCTCCAGGCCAGGGCGCGGTTTTGGACCAGCTCCCGGCAGTGCCCGATCCCCATGTTCCTGGCCACCACCCGCGCCCGCTCCGTAATGAGCGGGAGGTCGAGCGTTTCTGAAAGTGCCTTCGCCAGCGTCGTCTTCCCGGCACCGTGGGCGCCGGTTATCGCTATCCGTTTCCCCAAAAAACCATCCCCTTTGCTAAGCCTTGAACAGCAACGGGAACAGCAGGAACCACCCCGAAACTGTTACTGCCGCTGCGAACCCGCTCCAGATGGTTACCGCGCGCTTTCTTCCCGCACCGGTCAGGTCCGCCGCGTCAGCCAACCCCCATACCACGCCTGGTAAGGCGAAAAATACGAAGGCAGGTATCTTGACATGAGGCAGGACGCGGTAAGCGATGCCCAGGAAAATAACATAGAGTGCAATAACGGAAGCAACATTCCGGAAAAGCACGATTTTCCCCTCCCCAAAAAGAACACCCGGCACAAAGCCGGGTAGAGAAGTGAAAGAAGGGGGGTTTTGGAAAAATCGGCTGGCCCGTCGTCGCTTTATGGACGCGCACGGGCCGGGCTCTTCGACGAACGTTAAACCGCAACCGCGCGCTTCAGCCCTTCCCCTGCGCGGAACACCACGGCCTTCCGTGCCGGGACGGTTATAGGTTCCCCGGTTTTGATGTCCCGCCCCTGCCGCGCGGCTCGCTCCCTGACCGCGAACGTGCCGAACCCGGGAATCCGCACGGTTTCGCCGCGGGTCACCGCTTCCCGGACCGCGTCCATGAAGGCGGCCACCGCCCGCTCCGCGCCCTTCCGGCTCAGGCCTGTCTTGTCGGCTACTACTTTGACAAGGTCGGCTTTGCTGAGCCTCCCCACGGCTAAAGCCGGGGGGTTCTGAGGGGAACCACCGCAGCCTCTCCCGGGCTCTCGTCACCGCCAGGAGGCGGCGCTACACCATCCCGGGCCTCGGCCTTGGCTGTCCCCCCTTCCGCAGCGACTCTCTCTGTCCCCTCGCGGGGCTGTCCGGTGGAACCGGACACTCGGGAGTTGGGAATACGGCCCGACGCCGCTTGCAGGAGCGGCTCCGACCCGGCCACTGCCTCGCGGCAGCGCCTGCGTCGAGCTCGAAATGGTCTTCTCCGGCCTCTTCTACAAAACATGCCAGGTAGGCACTGTAGAGGTCCCGTTGGCACTTCACACCACAGGGGCATATGTGCCAGCGCTCGGACAAAGACTTCATCTTGTGTTCCCTGCAGATGCAGTAGCTGGAAAGACCAACGTGAGTTTCTGTACCTTTGACTTTAAGCCGGGTGGGGAACTCCAGGATCTTCCCGCCAGCACTCTCAGCCTTGCGGGCGAGTTCCTGAAAGTACCTCCCCGGCGCCCGGGTGTTGACGGACTTGCCAAACGTCTTTTGTAAGGCCCGGTAGGAAAGCTTTTCGAACTTAAACACGTTGCCCATGCGCAGGGTTTCGTTGACCATTCTGCCAATGAGGCTCCTGCGGTGGGCGCTCAATTTGCGCCATATTTCCGCCAGGCGGGCCTGGGTCTTGAGGTACGTCTTGGTCTTCTTCCACTGCTTCGGACCTTTCTTTACTGTGCCGTCGGGGTTGTAGTTTTCCGGGTTGTTGGTTCTGCGGGAACGATCCAGCCTGCGCTGGAGCCTGCGTATTTCCGCTTCCTTCTCTGCAAGTTCCTCGCAAAAGCGGTCCAGGCGCGCCTCTTTACTGTTGATACGGGCGATGATAGAGGGGCCGGCGTCGATGCCGACAGTCCCTTCTCCCAGGGCATTTTCGGGTTTCTGGTAGGGCGCGCCCTCGCAGATCAGCTGGGCGTAAAACCTGTTGCGCCCGTTTACCTTGCGCCTCACCAGGCGGACGTACTTCACTCGACAGGAGAGGGCGTGGCGGATTACCGGGTCCTCCGGGTCGATGAAGGCAGGCAGGATGAGATCCTTCCAGGCCACACAGCCATCCCGCCACCGGATGCCCGCGTCGTTGCTCTTGCCCTCCACGGTGTCCATCTGGTTTTTGCCTTTGAAGCGCACCCTGCGGGCCTGCCCGAAGAGCACCCTCTGTGCGGCGCGGAAGGCCCTGGTGCCCAGCTTCTGGGCGACGTGGACGTCCAGGTGGTCTCTTATCCAGCAGGAGCGCCGTGTTTCTATAGCATAGTGTTGCAACGCGGCATCTGTAAAACCGTATTTGGAGCAAGCTTCCCGGATGAGAGCGTTTCTTTGATCTTTGTCCCCTGCTTTCCAGGCTTTCTGCCACAGCCTGGACTGCTGGATGAGCTTTACCCGTTTCACGGCTTCCCCTAAGCATGCGTTGTAGAGCTGGCGGGCCGCCTCCAGACGGGCCAGCAAAACCTTCTCCTGAGAGGGCGAGACTCGGAGGGGGATCTCACATACGAAGCTGGGCGTCTCAGACGTACTTTTGCTTCTCGATGTATTCGCGCAGGGTCGCAAGAGGAGCACCCCCAACGGTGGCCACAAAGTAGCTATTTGTCCAAAGTGTGGGTAATCTCGATCTGAGCCACGGAAACTCCTGCCGCAGGATGCGGGAGGAGCGGCCCTTCATGAGCTTCACCAGTCGGTGAATGCCGAACTGGGGGTCCACTTCCACCAGCAGGTGGACGTGATCCGGCATGACCTCTAATTCGATGATTTCGGCCCCTTTCTCACGAGCCACCTCAAAGAGGATCTCCTTGAGCCGCACGTCCACCCCGTCTTTTAGAACGGGACGGCGGTACTTCGGACACCAAACCACATGGTATTTGCAAGAATACACGACATTGTTGTTGGACTTGAACTGGCGCCTCATATGATTATTATACCACAGGTAGCGATATAACTACAGCACCCCAAAATTTGGCCGCCTTATCCCCAGCCCTAAAGGGCGGGGCCTGCGGCGGCTATTGCTCGGTCATTTTTGCGTTTTCACCTCCTTCTCAAAGGGGATTGAAGTACGTAATGTAACGGTGTATAATTTACGTACGGAAAACATATGATATTTACGGAAAGGAGTAGAAGGAGATGAGCATTATGTCTTTCAGCGATATAGAAGATCCTGTCTTACTAAGTCCAAGCCAGTTAGTTTCCTCGTCCAAACTGAGCAAGAACCTCGGAGCCTACCTGGAAAAAATCAAAAAACGTCCTGTTTTCATCACCAGGGAACAAGAGGTTGAAGCAGTTCTCATAAATATCGACGACTACCGGGAACTTCTCCTGGAAGAGCAAAGAGTAGAAGAGCTTTACTATGCCGTGCTGGCTTTGCGCCGCCTTGTCGAACACTTCAAGTCTCCCAAAGCTTTGGTAGATACCGACGATGTACTCAAAAGATTCGGGTTAACTCGCGAAGAAGTGGAAGGGGTTCCCGATGACGCGGTGGACGGTTAAATGGCTCCCCGAAGCGGTAAAAGACCTGGAAGAGCTCGACAAGAGCGTGCGCATGAAAGTGCTGAAAGCGGCTTTAAAGCTTGAAGTTGACCCGCTGAACTACGGAAAACCGCTGGGTGAAAAATTGGGCCTCGACCTGGTTGGGCTGAGGAAGATCAGTATTGGGGGGCACCGCCTGGTTTACCTGCCGGAAGAAAAAACCGTCTTCGTTGCCGTAATTGCCGTTGGAAAGCGGGAAGGGTTGGGAGCATACAAAACAACCGCAAAGCGGATCGCCGAATACAGGGAGTTGACAGGGAACGAGTTGAAAAAATTGGCCGAACTGCTTAAATGAGGGGCCGGGATAAACCCGGCCCCTGGCCGTTTTTCCGCTTTTCCTTCCGTGCTTCCCCGGTTTTCTAACGCGGCACCACCGTTCCTCCCACACTAGACTTTTCTAGGTACAGCTTTGCAAATCCAGTAGTTTGACTAAGCATGTCAAGGGACAGTGAAAATGTCACCCCAAAAACGCCTTAACGGGACAGAGAAAATGTCACCCCTCTTGATTGGTGGGTAAGATATTATTGTGAGGTAGAGGTATTGCTTTTTTAGCCGGGTTAATAGGCATACGACGCCAGGGATGGTCTGGCGCTGGCTTATGAGCCTTACTTGCCGGGGCTTTCTTAGGCTTTTCAGCCATCACCTTTGGTGGCTGTGTAAGCTCCCGCAATAAGTAGCGGTTACCTCCATATAGTGCGCTT
>NZ_FQZM01000005.1 GCF_900142025.1 Desulfofundulus thermosubterraneus DSM 16057
CCAGCCCTCCCGGTGTTTCCGCTGGCGCAGGGCATTCTGGAGACGGCAGATGGCTTCTCGTGCTTCCTCCAGGGAGACCTCTCGCCTGAACGTTAATGTCATCGCCTGGTGACTCAGTTTTCGTTGGTTGGCCAATCGGGTAACCCCCCTGGAAACATCCTTTCACCTATATATAGTACCGGGGGGTCGTTCAAGCCCCGGAAGCAACGGCAAAGTGGCCAGCGGAGGGCCGGGCACGAGCTTGCCGGTGAATTGAAAGCCTGTCGTGAACCACAAGGCTTGCAAGCGCAGTGCCCGGCCCGGAGCGCATCGAAGTGGCAGGAGTTTCCGGGGCCGGTTGACATAATACTTATTATGGGAACCAGTTCATAATTCAACTAAGGAAAAATCTTATCTATATCAATTTTACTTCTTCCCCTGAACCCACATGGAGGAGTGAATTTTATGTTAACCTTTTTATTTAAGTCGCCCACTGGGTCACCTCCATGGTATATGGTATAATGTTAGTGGATTAATTCAACTCGCGTATAAGAATATTGGGCACAAGAATTATTGAAGGAGGAGTCAACCATGGGGCTAATTAAGGAAGCGGAGCTACCCGGGTTAGGGAAAAAATATCTGCTGGAACTGGAAGACGGAGAACGTATCGGGGTGGTTGTCTATGACGAAGGTTTGCGGGACCTGTTTTATTTCCCAGCCGGGGAGAGCGAACCTGCGTACACAGTAACGCTTACCGACCAAGAAGCCCGCCAGATAGCCTCTATTCTGGGTGGAGTTTTTTATCAACCTAAAATGCTGGAAAAATTGGAAATGGCTATTGCCGACCTGCGCATTGAGTGGCTGAAAGTAGCACCACAGGCACCGGCAGTAGGAAAAAGTATTGGTGAGTTAAACCTGCGTAAAAACCACGGGATTACCGTTATCGCCATTATTGAAGACGCCGGCCGGGGCAAAAAGAAATGCACGGCCATAAACCCTGGTCCCAATTTTGTGTTCCTTCCCGGCCAGATGGTTGTGGCAGCGGGAAGAGCGGGAGACATTGAGGCCTTCGAGGAAATGATCACAGGGGGAGGGGTCCAAAACGGTGCCGTTTGAGACCACGACCAATCTAACCATTATTTTCTTCCTCATCACCCTGGCCATTTTACTAGCCAACAAGCTTCATTTCTCATCCATCCCCTTGCTCATCCTTCTGGGCATCCTTTTTGGCCCCTACGGTCCCCACAACGAATGGTTTGATTTAAGACTGGTGCAGAACTGTGAACTAGTGTCTTTCCTGTCTCATCTGGGGGTCCTGCTACTGCTTTTCTACCTGGGTCTGGAGTTTTCGGCCAGCCGGGTGGTGCAAAACGGCCCCACCATCCTCAAAGGTGGCACTGTTTATGTGGGGCTGAACTTTCTGCGCGGCCTAATCCTCGGTTGGGTGTTTTTTCATTCCCTGCCTGAAACGCTCATTGTGGCCGGGATCACCACCATTTCCAGCAGCGCCATGGTGACCAAGCTGCTCATGGAACTAAAACGCACCGCCAACCCGGAGACGGAACTGGTTCTGGGTTTTATGGTCTACGAGGACGCTTTCATGGCTGTTTATCTTTCCTTACTCTATACCTACTTTTTAACGGGAGGAACTTCCTTTACAAGCGGGCTCCTTAGCGGCCTGGTTACTCTGCTTTTTATCCTCGCCGTTCTATTCTCAGGTCCGCGATTTAGCCCCTACCTGGAAAGATGGCTGCACATCCGCAGCGGAGAGTCTTTTATTGCCATTGGCTTTACCCTTCTCCTCTTTACCGTCCTGGTAGCTGAAAAGCTACACGTGGCTGAAGCAGTAGGCGCTTTGCTCCTGGGCCTGATCCTGGCTGAAACCTCCCATGCCAAACGTCTCATACAGATGATTGCGCCCATGCGCGACCTCTTTGGAGCCGTTTTTTTCTTCGCCTTTGGTATGGGTATAGACTACCGTGAGTTTTCGGCCGTAGCAGGTATCACTGCCGTGGTGGTATTGGCTACCGTCTTTGGCAACCTCTTCACCGGATGGTTCAGCGCCTGGATTTGTGGCTATCGCGGACGACCGGCCCTGAACGTGGCCAGCATCATGATCCCCCGGGGGGAACTGGCTATTTTGGTTGCCGGCATAGCAGCCAGCGCTCAACTTACGGCAGTGTTTCAGCCCTTTGCCGCCCTTTATGTACTGGCACTCGCGTTAGTCAGTCCATCGCTGGCTAAAAAGTCGGGCCGGATACACAACATCGTGACTAATATTTGGTCAAGCCTGCGCCCTGCAAAACAATCTTCCAAGGCCAGTTAGTTAGACCCCTCCTCCCCCCGCTTCCCTACCCGGTATTCAAAAGCACCGATACGGGTAGACACGACGCCACGGACAACAAACCAGTCCTATTTTAGCCCCCTCCAGGTTGGGACCGAGATTATCCACCTTGTCTTTCACTTGTTTATAATAGTCCCCGGGGTGTGCGGTAACCAGGCGGCCACAATGCAAAATGGCCAGCTCCTATACCCGTCCACATTACTCCCGCATCAACTGCCTTGAGCTCAACGTCATAACCTAGTTTCATGAGCACATGCTTCACCACGTGGGTACTGGCAATCTCGGAATCCCACTCCACATAGCCCAGCTTGATTAAAATCCCTCCCCCATCCTTTTCCACTTGCCGGATGCAAGGGCTGAAGGATAAACTCTAGTTAAAGAAATGAAACATTTTGCGGGAAAGGAAAGAAAAATGGCTTTACCCATTGCAAAGAATTATCCGTTTAAAAAACCTAAACCTGCCCCTCACCCGTTAATACCACTTTTACTAACCACCCTGGCCGGGATATGCTTATTTGTTACTTTCCTGGGTCCGGCCACTTATGAGATCCAGGGTTTTCAAGTGGGAATTTCGTTGAAGCCAGCACTGGAAGGACAAACCATAGTGGAACTACCACCCCTGGGAAGCCTTTCAGCCCGCACCCACGCCACCCCTTTGGAGATAACGGTAATTCTCAAAAATGTTAATCTAGATATTTTTAACCACCAATCCACCTTTACGGTCAAAGCGTTTCAGGATATTTTTTTTCCGGCAGCCAGAGAAGCTCTGAACCGGTTTGTACTCCGACAGCTGCTGGTGGCGACCCTAGGCGCAGTCTTGTTAACGTGGCTTATATTGCGTTCGTCCATCAAGCGATTGGCATTTGCCGCTGCGGTAGGCCTGTTTTTAATGTTGGCCGTGCTGGTGCTTACCCGGTACAGCTACAGTTATGATGCTTTCCGCCAGGCTGAGTTCCAGGGAACCGTGGCGGCCGCTCCACAGGTATTGAATTTGACTAGTCAAACCCTCGATAAGCTGGCAGAGTTACGATCTAAAACCACGCTGGTGACGGCAAACTTAGAGTCATTGTCGGGACGCATTGGACAACTGGATCTACTCAACGCACCTGGAACAGGAAGCACCAAGTTATTGCTGGTTGCCGATATCCATAACAATCCCCTGGGGATAGACCTGATTCACGCGCTAGCTAAGCACTTTAATGTGGACGCCGTACTTGACGCAGGTGATCTTACCGACTACGGCTCCCTTTTAGAAACCGAACTCATAAAATCGCTACGGGAACTGGACATTCCCTACGTTTTTGCTGCCGGCAACCACGACTCTCCGGCGGTAATGAATTTTGTGCGTCAACTCCCCCGGGGCCATGTGCTGGAGGGAAAGGTAATAACCATCGCCGGAATTAAAATTTTAGGCATGCCAGACCCGTGGGCCTACCGCCCCGTTCCAGGGACAGGAAATGATTTTCAGGAGACAGTTAAGCAATTGGAAGAGACCTTATCCCGTAATAAATTTAAACCTGATATTTTACTCGTGCATAACCCGCAGGTAGCCGAAAAATTTGCCGGCCGCATACCTGTTTTGGCCAGCGGACACACTCACCAGCCCGAGATCAAAAAAATTGGCCCTTCCCTGCTGGTGAACCCGGGGACCACTGGCGCCGCCGGTATCCGTGGCCTACAAGCGAGCCAGGAAGTGCCCTATTCAGCATCTATTCTTTACTTTACCCCCGGCGAAAAGCCGGAAACCACAGCCATAGATATGATCAAATACGAACCCCTTTCCGGGCGCATTACGGTAGAAAGACAGGTTATCGACTAAAATTTAGTTAACAAACCGCGGGGCTTTCGGTTAACCTGTAAAGTGGGATTAAGGCTCTATCTTAACCATTGTCGCACCTATCTTCTTAAGGCTAGAGATATAAAATGGCCGGGTAACAAATGCCCGGCTTTAATTTTCTTCGGCTGTTTTACAGGATTTTACTAAGGAACACCTTTAAGCGTTCATTTTTGGGGTAATTGAAAATTTGCTCCGGAGTTCCTTCTTCCACAATGCGCCCCTCGTCCATAAACAGGACCCGGTCCCCCACCTCCCGGGCAAATCCCATCTCGTGGGTGACCACCACCATGGTCATACCCTCCCGGGCCAGGTCCTTCATTACCGACAGGACTTCGCCGACCATCTCGGGATCTAGCGCCGAAGTAGGTTCGTCGAAAAGCATCACCTTGGGACGCATGGCCAGCGCCCTTGCAATCGCCACCCTTTGCTGCTGTCCCCCCGATAGCTGGTCGGGATAGGCATGGGCTTTATCACTCAAACCAACCTTGGCCAGGAGGTTATGGGCGATTTCTTCCGCCTCGTGTTGCGTCATTCCCCGCACCTTTATGGGAGCCAGGGTGATGTTTTCCAGGGCTGTTTTATGGGGGAAAAGGTTAAAGCGCTGGAAAACCATACCCACTTCCTGCCGGACTTTATTAATGTCCGTTTTGGGATCCATGAGATTGACCCCATCCACCACCACTTCCCCGGCAGTGGGCTGCTCCAGGAGATTAAGACATCGCAAAAAGGTACTTTTCCCCGAACCACTGGGGCCAATAACCACCACCACTTCCTGGGGAGCCACATGGCAATCAATTCCCCGCAAGACCTCCAGGTGGCCAAAGCGCTTGTATAAGTTGGATACCTTAATCACCCGTCTTCAACCTCCTTTCCAGGTAATCCACTAACCGGGAGAATGAGACGACCATAACGAGGTATATAAAGGCCACGGTAAGATAGATCTGAAAGGCCTGGTAGGTAGCCCCCACAATGAGCTGGCCCCGGCGGAAGAGTTCCTCAAAGCCGATGACCGAAAGGAGGGAGGTGTCTTTAAGCATGGCGATAAACTCGTTGCCCAGGGGGGGGATCACCCGCTTAAAGGCCTGGGGCAAAATAACGTAGCGCATGGCCTGTCCATGGGTCATACCCAGGGAGCGGGCCGCTTCCATCTGTCCCTTCTCAATGGACTGAACGCCGGCCCGGAAAATCTCGGCTATATAGGCTCCACTGTTAAGACTACAGGCAATCACTGCTGCAAGAAAAATGGGTATATTTTCAAACACCGGGGTGATACCATAGGCCTGCACCAGCTGATTTTGAATATCTTTTAAAATCTGGGGGATGCCAAAATAAACAATCACGATCTGAACCAATAGCGGAGTGCCCCGGAAAAAATCCACATAACAGACGGCCAGAAAACTTAAAACACGATTCCGGGAAAGCCGCGATAACCCGGCAATTAAACCAAGAATACACCCGATAAACACGGAAATGGCCGTAATCTGCAATGTTTTTACGGCACCTAGCAATAGAACCGGCAGAGAACTTATAACAGTTTCCAAAAGACTTCACTCTCCCCGTAGACCGCTAACAGGCAAATATGCGTAACACGGAAGTGTTACGCATATTTGGCCTTGTCCCTTTATTTGGCCGGAGGCTCGCCGGGCAGGAATTCGGGAGGCTCCTTGCCAAACCACTTTTTATAGATCTCGGCATACTTGCCGTTTTCCTTCAAGGTCTTCAAGGCGCTGTTTACCTTTTCCAGAATATCCGGCTTGCTCTTGGGCACCGCAATGCCGTAGAATTCACTGGTCCGCAGGTCACCCACAATCTTAACGTCTTTGTTTCCCTGCTGGATAAAGTAGAACGTTACCGGGTAATCGTTTACCACGGCATCCACGTTGCCATTCTTTAAGGCCATAAAGGCCTCGTTAATGGTGTTATAGTCGGTGATTTTGGCACCGGGAATCTTGCGTGCCTCGTCCGCTCCCGTGGTAGCAATCTGCACCCCTATTTTCTTGCCGGCCAGATCGTCAAAACCTTTGATGGTGTTGTTGCTGGCCTTCACCGCCACACATTGGCCGGACTGGTAATAGGGCAGGGAAAAATTAACCTGTTCCTTGCGCTTGTCGGTAATGGTCATGGCCGAAATGGCCAAATCCACGCTGGCACTCTGCAGGGCGGGTACAATGCCGTCAAAATTCATGCTCCGGATTTCATAATCCCAGTTATTGACCTCGGCAATGGCCTGGATCAGTTCCATGTCAAATCCCACGTACTTGCCAGTGTTGGGATCTTGAAACTCAAAGGGTGCGTAGGCCGTATCCGAAGCCACCAGTATCTTTTGCTTGCCGGTTGGCTGCTGCCCGCCCCCGGTCTGGGCACTGGTCTGCTTACTGTCCTTAGTATCTTTTGCCTGTTGCCCGCCGCAACCGGCCACCGCTAGGGCCAAAACAACCAGCATGACCACTATCACTTTTACAGTTCTCAGCACAACTTGTCTACCTCCTTCGGTTATGTATTTAGCCAACCAGTACATTTCCGTAAGGGCACTCCGGATTTACCCCGCTGTAATTTGAACAACCAGACAACTATTTGAATTTTTGGACAACACCTCCCTCGTCACTTGGTCACAGACACTACACTTTCGCTTTAAAACGCCAAAATCCTGCTTAAAAGGTTTAAAAACCTGCATTTTTTTATGGAACCTCTTTCCACTTCCAGCTATCTCCCTTTATCTTAAAAATGTTGTTTATCTCGGCTTTCTCCCAAGTGCAGATAGCCCGGTTGACAGCCCTGAGCTGCCGTGAGACAATAAAAAAGATGCGGTCGGGAGGTGGCTTGATTGACCGGACAGAGGCAGAATCTTTTACAGTTAAAGGCCGATTTGGCCCTGCTGGGAGTAAGTTTTATCTGGGGTGTTACCTTTGTGGTGGTGCAAAACGCCCTCTCCTCCATCGGACCCTATTACTTCCTGGGCATTCGTTTTCTGCTGGCCTTCCTTTTTCTGGCCGCAATTTATCACCGGCAGCTAGTGCGACTTAACCGGGACACCCTGGGGGCAGGTTGCATCATTGGAGTATTTTTATTTGGAGGCTATGCCTTTCAAACCGTGGGTTTGCAGTATACCACCGCATCTAACGCCGGTTTTATTACTGGTCTATCGGTAGTGCTGGTGCCTGTTTTCAGTGCGCTTTTTACCAGACAAGCGCCCGGCGTTTTTGCCGCCATAGGCGTAGTCCTGGCCGCCACCGGGCTGGGGCTGTTGTCCCTGGGAAGAGGATTAAGTTTTAATTACGGGGATTTGCTGGTTTTCTTTTGTGCCCTTTGCTTTGCGTTACATATCATCACGGTTGGGCGTTATGCCCGCCACCTCCACCCTCCCCTGTTGGCTTTAATTCAGATCGGGATTGTTTCCCTGGCCGGTTTTCTTTTTGGACTGGCTACCGAGACCTGGCCGGAGCATTTGAACCGCCCGGTATGGGTAGCTCTGCTGCTGACCGCTATACCGGCCACCGCCCTGGCCTTTCTGATTCAAAACAACGTTCAACGCTTTACCTCCGCTACCCATACGGCGATTATCTTTACCATGGAACCCGTCTTTGCCGCTTTAAGCGCCTATTTTTTAGCAGGGGAAATACTCACCCCGCGCCAAATCATTGGATGCATCTTGATCCTCAGTGGCATGTTGCTGGCCGAACTGAAGGGAAAACACATCCGGATGATAAGTAAAACATCAAAAGAAGTGCAAACCAGCACCCTGTAGGCAGGAGGAACGCATATTGATTGTAGGTATACTGGTAATGGAGTTACGCATGAGTGAAGCTGATTCTCTAAAAAGCAAGCGGCGGGTGTTAAAAAGTTTGCTGGATAAGGTAAAGGCCCGCTACAACGTTTCCGTAGCCGAAGTAGGTAAACAGGACACCTGGCACTTCTCTACCATAGGGGTGTCTTTTGTCAGTAACGATAGTGCCCATGTTCACCAGACCCTGACGGCAGTGGTACGCTTTGTTGAGGACCTGGGAACGGTGGAACTGCTGGATGTGCGGATGGAGCTACTATAAATTTTGTCGGCATCATGTGAACCAGCTTTCCTCTCCCCCTTGTTACAGTTGCCCTTACAATTTCGTTATATAAGGGTATTTGTCTTCAAACATATATTGTCTTTTAAAAAAACGGGACTGACGGTATTGTACCGCAGTCCCTTTATATTGAAGAAGGAGGTAGTGGGCGGTAAAGGTTATGTAACCAAACTAAAAAAGTAAGCTAAAAAGCCGGCCGTTGTGCGCTGGGCCAGGCCCAGCAGCACACCAGTGACTTCGTGATATTCCTGCCCGGCGCTAACCCGAGGGTAATATTCCCTAGCCAGGCGGGCATTGGCATATACCCAATCACCGGCCCGGGTAGCAACCTGGTAATAGCCACCGCGGTTAACCCTGAAGAGGCCACAGTGTTCCCGCACCCAGGCTTCGTATCGTTGATGCCCGTTAAAAGCTACACCGCGCGCATGATGGGGAACACATAAATCCTGTACCAGGTGGACAGCGGCTCCCAGGTAAAAAAAGGCCAGATCCTTTTTTCCTTGATACCAGCAGGACAGCGCCTGCTGAAAATACTCCTCGCACTCACCGGCCGCATCGGGCCATGAGCCGAGGCCTCTACCGGAAAGGGGATCCAGGTAGTGGGCGAAACATTTCCACCCCCGGTCGGCCCAGAGTGTGCCCCGGTTGAATGTCACCAGGTGCCTGCGCAACAATTGGACCTGTTTTTTTAAACCATCCTGTTCTAAAATGGTTAAGGCCTGCTGGTTACAAAAAGTATGGGTTACTCCCCCGCGATCCACCAGGTTTTGCAGAGGATCGGCCACGGCTAAGAACCGCTTGGCTATGGCCCACGTCGAAGGGTTAATCACCAATGGCAAGTCCTCCCCCGTAAGCGCTCTATTATCATAACCTGATTTTGCAGGGATTAATCAGCGCACACGGGGGAAAACTCGACCCCACCTTTTTATCAAAGGGTGGGAATTATTACCCCACCTTAGTAAAGATTTGCTCGTCCAACCAGAGACGGGCTCCCACCGCCAGAAACTTGGAAAGCACCTTGTCCTGGGCATTGATCAGTTCCACCCGGATACCTCGCTGAGAGAGTTGATCAATGAAACTAAAAAGCTGGCATACTCCTGGCTCATCAATAAACTCCAGCTCACGCAAATCCAGGACAATGTGCCCTTCTTCCCGGGCCACATCTTCCACTACTCTTTGCAACTTCTTAAAATGGTGGTTCACCACAATACCGCTCACGCGAAGGAAATTGCCATCTCGCCAAATCTTAACCAAACAAGCCTCACCTCCTGGCCTTTATTATAACGTTCTTTTATTAACCTGCTGGTAAGTTTTAATTAAACTACGGTTAATTGTTTATGAACTTTTAGCAAGTTTTGCAGAACCTTTCACCGCTAGATAAAAAAAGGCCGGCCAATATGCGGCAAATTGCCGGCCGGGCCGGCTAGTAAAATTCTTCCCGGGCTTCTCTACTTAAACTGCCGTCCCCGTAATGTGTGACAAAATTACGTAGCGGTCAGCCGGCGGTAGATGCGCCGGCCCAGCCAGCGGGCACAGATATTAAAAAGCAGCACAACCAGAATAAGGACGGCAGCCGAACCGTCGGCCACCCGGCGCACGTCTGGGATCAATGCCTCGGAATTAATTTTCCAAATGTGCACCGCCAGGGTTTCGGCGGGACGGAAAGGGTTAAGGGGCGAGGTGGGACTCCACGGATTGAGATCGGAAAAATTTAAAATGGGGCTGCTCATGCCGGCAGTATACAGCAAAGCTGCCGCCTCACCAAAAACCCGCCCGGCGGCAATAATGGCCCCCGTAACCAAGCCTGGGAGAGCGGAAGGCAATATTACCCGCCACATAGTTTCCCAGCGAGTGGCCCCCAGGGCCAGGCTGGCCTCCCTTAGCTCAGAGGGAACGCTGCGAATGGATTCTTCGGAAATCCGCACCATCAACGGCAGGTTAATTACTGTCAGAGCCAGCGCCCCGGACATTAAGCTGTACCCCCATCCGGTCATGTTGACAAAGATAAGCAGGCCAAACAAGCCCACCACAATGGAGGGCAGGGAGGTAAGGGCTTCGATGGACAGGCGGATGTATTCGGTAACACGTCCCCTACTGGCGTATTCGGCCAGGTATATACCCGCCAGCAAACCCAGGGGGGCTGAAATGAGCATAGTTAACAGGAGCAAGTAAAAGGAGTTAAAAATTTGGGGTCCCACACCGCCGCCAGCAATGATAGTCTGCGGGGGCGTAGTCAGAAAACGCCAATCAATAACCCGGATGCCGTGCCAGAGAATATAGCCCAAAAGCAAAGCTAAAATGGCCAGAACCGCAGCGGCACCCATCCAGAACATAATGGTGGCCAGGCGATCCGCCAGCCGGGCATTCACCTAACCATCCCTCCCCGCACGACCACCCGAATAACCATAATAAACAGGAAAGACATGAACAGGAGAATCAAGCCCATGGACCACAGGGCGCTGTTCCACAGAGAGCCCATGATGGTATACCCCATATCCATGGTGATGGCGCTGGTTAAAGTAATCGTTGGATCCAGAAGGGAATGGGGAATGGTCCGGGTGTTGCCAATAACCATTTGTACGGCCAGGGCCTCACCAAAAGCCCGGGCCAGGCCCAGGACAACGGCCGTAATTAAACCCGAGCGGGCCGCCGGCACCAGCACCAGGCGGATGGTCTGCCAGCGGGTAGATCCCAGGGCCAGCGCCGCTTCCTTCCACTGGGGCGGCAGGGCCCGCAAACTGTCGGTAGATACGCTGATTATGGTTGGTAAAATCATGATGGAAAGAACAATAAAACCGGCTAAAACGGAAAACCCTTCCCCACCTAAATAATTGCGGATAAAAGGCACCAGCAGACTTAAACCCACATATCCGTAAACCACCGAGGGTATGCCGGCGAGAATCTCAATGGCTGGTTGCAATACTCTCTGTCCCCATACAGGCGCAATTTCCACCATAAAAACAGCCACAACGACGCTTAAGGGTGCGCTAACGGTCACCGCCAGCAGGGAAACCAGGAGGGAACCCAAAATGAAAGTTAATGAGCCAACAGCAGGGCCGCCTTCCTCAAGGGGCCGGTCGGGCCACCATTGGGTGCTAAAAAGAAACTCCGTCACCCTGACTCCGTGTACCGTAAAGGTGGCCAGTCCTTTACTCCCAATGAAATAAATAATAGATACAGTGAGTAACACCACCAGTGCTGCTGCCAGAAAGGCCGCCGAGCGCCCCAAAAATTCCCCGCATCTTTTGCGCCTTTGAATATTCCCTTTATCCGGGAACCGGAAGCTTTTTTCTGCATCCGGCCCCGGAGAAAATTCCTTGTGCATAACTACCTCCTCTTCTAGCAACACGAAAGGCAGCGAGGCAGTGCCGGTTCCCTAACCGCCGGCTGCCCCGCCACTGTCTAAAGCTGATCTCCAAGGTCTTATTTCTTGGTTACATTACCCTGGGCATCCCGTTCTACCTGCATCTTGGTAATGGGGATATAACCCATTTTCTCAACCAGTTGACCCTGGACCTCGTCACTGAGCATGTAATCCAGAAAGGCCTTCTTTAGGCCGGTGGGTTCACCTTTGGTGTACATGTGCTGGTAAGCCCATACCGGGTACTTGCCGTTGGCAATATTTTCTACAGTGGGTTCCACCTCATCGAGCTTGAGGGCTTTAACACTATTGTCAATGTAAGACAGTGCCAGGTAAGAGATAGCGCCCGGTGTTTCAGCGACCATCTTGCGCACAGTACCGGAAGAATCCTGCTCCATACCGGCGGCGCTGTCTTCCACGCCACCCAGGGCAAATTTCTTGAAGGTGGCACGGGTACCGGAACCCTTGGGCCGGTGGATGACCACAATTTTCTGATCCGGTCCGCCAACTTCTTTCCAGTTGGTAACCTTGCCGGTGAAGATATCCACCAACTGCTGTTTGGTCAAGTTATCCACCGTTAGGCCGGGGTTAACCACGGTAGCCATCCCCACCACACAAACTTTGTGGTCCACTAACTGGGAGGCATCAATGCCGCTCTTTTCTTCAGCAAAAATATCGGAGTTACCGATATCCGCCGCACCAGAGGCCACCTGGGTCAGGCCGGTACCGCTGCCACCACCCTGGACCACAATCTGTGCCTTGGGGTATTTAGCCATGAACTGGGTGGCAACTTGTTCCACCAGCGGTTGCATGGCTGTAGAACCAACCGCCGTAAGGTTACCTGCAATCTCTGCTTGTCCACCGGAAGACTGCCCTCCACCACCGCAACCGGCCAGGGCTACTACCAGCATCAGCACTGCAGCCAGCACCAAAATCCACTTTGCCCTGCTACCCAACATTCAATCCCCCTTTTCTTTTTCTTAAAAAAATCTTTTTTCTATTTCAAGCAGCCTTACAGGGGCTGCACTTTTTTTCACTAAGAACATTGTAGAGAAGGAGTGTTATGGGTAAGTTATCCTCAGGTTAGCGATAGGTTAAATCTATGTTAATTGGGGATTGATTTTACTTTCTTTCTGGTGTTAGATCGAATTCCAAAACAAAAAGCGCCAGTATATTACCAGCGCTCACAAATGACCCCAAGGGAGTTTTGCCTAATGCATTTAAGCGGGGTAGAATTCGCTACCCTGAGCAGCCAGCTCCAGGTCTACTTTTAGCTTTTTGGCCAGGCGTTCTTTCAGAAACTGGGGCGCGACCTGCGGGAAGAGGGCCACCGAAAGGACATCTTCCTCCTTTTGCATGTAAGGAGCCGCTTCCTTACGGGCCGCAGGCAAACCAGGCTCCAGCAAGTCCGCCGGCCGGCAGGTGATGGGCTTTTCGTCGCCAATAATCATCTTGCGCACTTCTTCATCCACCGGTGCCGGAGGCTGACCATAGTATCCCCGCATGTATTGTTTAACTTCATTGGTAGGCAATTTATAGCGGCCCAACAGCACATTGAGCACGGCCTGAGTACCCACAATCTGACTGGAAGGGGTCACCAGGGGCGGGTAGCCAAACTCCTTACGCACCCGGGGCAGTTCCTCCAGCACCTCGGGCAGCCGGTGGAGGGCGTTTTGCTGGCTTAGCTGGGAAATAAAGTTGGACATCATGCCGCCGGGAATTTGATAAATCATGACGTTGACATCCACGCTCGGTGAGGCCACATCAAATTCCTTATAATGCTTGCGCACTTCCTTGAAATACTCGGCAATTTCCGAAAGCAGCTTGAGATCTAGCCCCGTATCATAGGGGGTACCTTGCAAGGCGGCCACCATGGTTTCAGTGGCCGGCTGGGAGGTCTGCAGTGCCATGGTGGAAATGGCACAGTCGATGACATCCACACCCGCGTCTATGGCCCGCAGGTAGGACATGGAGGCCATGCCGCTGGTGTAGTGGCAGTGGAGCTGCACCGGTATCTTCAGTACCGATTTCCACTCTTTGATGATCTCGTAGGCCGGTTGGGGAGCCAGAATACCCGCCATATCCTTCAGGCAAATGGAATCTGCCCCCATCTCCTCCAGGGTCTTGGCGGTTTTTACGTAGTACTCCAGGTCATGTACCGGGCTGATGGTATATACCACCGTTGCCTGGGCGTGAGCACCCTCCTGTTTAACTACCTCGATGGCCTTTTGCATGTTGCGTACGTCGTTTAAAGCATCGAAGATGCGGAAGATATCCAGGCCGTTGTAAACCGTCTTTTTAATAAATTCGGTGAGCACATCGTCGGGGTAGTGTTTGTAGCCTACCACGTTTTGCCCGCGCAGGAGCATTTGCAAGGGAGTCTTTAAATGGCGGCGCAGGATGCGCAGCCGCTCCCAGGGGTCTTCATTGAGAAAGCGCATGCAAGCGTCAAAGGTAGCTCCACCCCAGACTTCCAGGGAATGAAAACCCACCTGATCTATTTTTTCGCAAATGGGCAACATGTGTTCTATGCGCATGCGGGTGGCCAGCAGGGACTGGTGGCCATCCCGCAGGGTGGTGTCGGTGATTTTTACCTTGCGTGCTTCAGTCATTTCTATCCTCCCCTCGACTGGCACAATTTTTAAAGCTGGGGCAATACCTCCATCAACTTGCGCACGGAGTTTGCGGACTTATCCAGGGCGGCCTTTTCTTCAGGCGTAAGCTCGATCTCCAAGACCTTTTCCACGCCACCCCCGCCGATAATGGCCGGCACACCCAGATAAATATCATGGTAACCGTATTCCCCCTGCAGATAGGCGGCCACCGGCAATATCCGTTTCTTATCCTTTAACACGGCCTCCACCATTTGCACCACGGAGGCACCGGGAGCATAAAAGGCACTGCCGGTCTTCAAATAGTTAACAATTTCAGCGCCGCCCTTGCGGGTGCGTTCCACCATGACCGCAATGCGCTCGGCGGGAATCAGCTTTTCAATGGGAATGCCACCGGCGTAGGTGTACCGCACCAGGGGCACCATGTCATCCCCGTGGCCGCCCATGACAAAGGTGGTCACATCCTCAAAGGAAATACCCAGTTCCAGGGCCACAAAGGTGCGGAAGCGGGCGGAGTCCAGGACGCCGGACATACCGAACACCCGGTTGGGCGGGAAGCCGCTGGTTTTTAAGGCCACGTAGGTCATTACATCCAGGGGGTTAGTCACCACAATGATGTAGGCGTTTGGTGAATACTTAACCACCTGTTCGGTAACTGACTGGACGATTTTGCAGTTAGTGGCCAGCAGGTCATCCCGGCTCATCCCCGGCTTGCGGGCAATGCCGGCGGTGATTACCACCACGTCCGAGTCCTTTGTATCTTCATAGTTGTTGGTACCGGTAATTATAGCATCAAAACCTTCCACCGGCGCCGCTTCCATAAGGTCCAGGGCCTTACCCTGGGGAATTCCTTCCACCACGTCAATGAGCACGATATCGCCCAGTTCTTTGGCCGCAGCCCAGTGGGCGCAGGTAGCTCCTACGTTTCCAGCCCCAACAATGGTTATCTTTTTTCTTTTCAAAACTGGTCCCTCCCTAAAAAACTCTTCTCAAAGATTAACCTATGATTACCAGCACATCGCCGTTGTTTACCGTCTGTCCCGGTTTCACCCGTACTTCTTTCACCGTTCCAGCTACCGGGGCAGTAATTTCGTTTTCCATCTTCATGGCTTCCAGGATCACCAGGGGATCACCCGCCTTGACCTGGTCCCCTACTTTAACCTTGACCGCATTGATATTCCCGGGCATGGGAGCGGTAACCGTTCCAGCTCCGGCCGGAGCTTCCGGTCGAGGGGCGGCAGCGGCAGCCGGTGCCGGCGCCTGTGCCGGGGGAGTGGTGGCTGCCGGTGGAGGTGCGGCCTGGGCCGGCGGGGCCGGGGGAGCAGCCGGGCGACTTTGTACCAGCTTAACGCTTGGCGGGGCGGCTGCCTCTTGGATTTCCTGTACCTGAACTTCAAAGGGTTCTCCGTTAACCAGCACTTTAAATTTTCTCATTACCTTCCCTCCTGTTTACCTAACCAAAAACTAACTGCTTAGATCCCGTCCGAGCATAAGTTCACGCAAACCAGCCATTTTCCAGGCGTTAGTCCGCTTCACGGGGCGAATGGAAGTAATCCGGCTGCCGGTGCTCAGATACCCGGCGGCCGCCAGGGCGGCAGTAATTGCCGCCACAATCTGGGGACGCACAGTAAAGGATGTTACTGGTTTGTTCAAAGCCATCAAAACCGCCTCTCCTTTCGAAGCTATACCGGCATGTTGCCGTGCTTCTTGCGGGGTCTCGTTTCCCGCTTGCCGGCCAGCGACTCCAGGGTAACCATAATCCGCGACCGGGTGTCCCGGGGATCAATAACATCCTCTATATAACCCCTGGCGCTGGCTACATATGGATTGGCAAACTTCTCCCGGTACTCGGCAGTCAGCTTGGCCCGCATTTCCATGGGGTTTTCCGCCTCGGCAATTTCCTTCCGGTAGATGATATTGACAGCACCCTCTGGCCCCATCACAGCAATTTCCGCGGTAGGCCAGGCAAAGACGGCATCAGCCCGTAGGGAGCTGCTGCACATGGCCAGGTAGGCTCCCCCGTAAGCTTTTCTCAAAATAATGGTGATTTTGGGTACGGTGGCCTCAGAGTAAGCATAGAGCATCTTGGCCCCGTGCCGGATAATTCCGCCATATTCCTGGGCTGTTCCAGGCAGGAAACCAGGCACATCCATAAAGGTGATCAGGGGTAGGTTAAAGCAGTCACAAAAACGGACGAAACGGCTAATCTTGTCGGAAGCGTTGATATCCAAGCAGCCGGCCAGATAGTCGGGCTGGTTTGCTACTATCCCCACCGCCTGTCCATTTATCCGGCCAAAACCAATTACCGCGTTGCGGGCATAGAGGGGCTGCACCTCAAAGAACTGACCGCCATCCACAATGAGATTAATTATTTTGCGTACGTCGTAGGACATATTCGGGTTATCGGGGATGATCTGCAACAGTTCTTCCGGATTGCCTGCCGGTTCCTGGGGAGCGTACAGGGGGGGGTCCTCCAGGTTGTTGGAAGGCAAGTAACTCAACAAAAGGCGAACCATCTGCAGGCACGTTTCTTCATCGGGGGCCATAAAGTGGGCTACCCCGCTGGTCTGGTTGTGGGTGGCTGCCCCGCCCAGGGCTTCCATGGTCACCTCTTCACCGGTTACAGCCTTAATTACCTGGGGTCCCGTAATAAACATCTGGCTGGTACCCTGAACCATAAAAATGAAGTCAGTCAACGCCGGGGAATACACCGCTCCTCCCGCACATGGTCCCATGATCACGGAAATCTGGGGGATTACTCCGGAAGCAATGGTGTTCCGGAAGAAAATTTCACCGTAACCGTTAAGGGCATCCACGCCCTCTTGAATGCGCGCTCCCCCAGAATCATTTAGGCCGACCACCGGAGCACCCGTCTTCATGGCTAGATCCAGTACATGACAGATCTTGGCGGCATGAATGCGCCCCAGGGAACCTCCTGCCACTGTAAAGTCCTGGGCAAAGATGTACACCTTACGCCCGTCAACTTTACCGTAACCGGTAACAACACCTTCGCCGGGGTTTTTGAGATTGGAAATGTCGGGGTCACCGGCAAAAGTATTTATTTCAACGAAAGTACCGGGATCAAAGAACATTTCAATCCGTTCCCGAGCGGTTCTCTTCCCGGCTTCGTGCTGCTTCTCGATACGTTTTGGCCCGCCGCCCGCATGGATTTGCTCGCGCAGCTGTTTTAATTGTTCCAGCCTTTCCTGCATACCCAATGGCGTTCCCTCCCTTAATTAATTGTCACGCTCGCACAATTCCACCAGCGTGCCAAAAGTGGACTTGGGATGAAGAAAAGCAATCCTGGCCCCCCCGGCACCCCGGCGAGGCTTTTCATCAATGAGTCGCACACCTTTGGCTTTTAATTCCTCCAGCGCCTGCTCCAGATTTTCCACCCGGAAGGCGATGTGCTGGATACCCTCGCCATTTTTCTCAATAAACCGGGCAATGGGCCCGTCAGGGGTAGTGGACTCCAGAAGCTCCACTTCACTGTCGCCGGTAGGCAAGAAGGCAACCTTTACCTTTTGCTCCTCCACCACTTCGGTTCCTGTTACCTTCAACCCTAAAAGGCCCTCGTAAAACTCAATGGCCTTGGCCAGGTCCTTAACGGCAATGCCGATGTGATCGATTTTTTTGATCCCGATCACTGTTTTCCCTCCCCCTTCTGGGTCCTTTTCGCCACTTCCTCCCGGATAAAGCGGATAATCTCCGTTGTGGGGGTGCCGGGGCCAAAAATTTCCGCGATCCCCGCTTCCTTCAAGAGAGGGATATCCTCATCGGGGATGATCCCCCCGCCCACCACCAGTATGTCATCAGCTCCCTGAGCCCGCAATCCCTCCACCACCGCCGGGAAAAGGTGCATGTGCGCGCCGGAGAGAATGCTCAAGCCCACCACCTGCACATCCTCCTGGAGGGCTGCTTCCACAATTTGCTCGGGGGTCTGCCGCAAGCCGGTATAAATAACTTCCATTCCAGCATCCCGCAGGGCCTGGGCAATAACCTTGGCCCCCCGGTCATGACCGTCCAGGCCCGGTTTGGCCACCAGGACCCGAATGGGCCGTTCACTCATCTATCTCCCCTCCTTGCCTTAAAAGACAATTTGCTGGCGATACTCGCCAAAGACTTCCCGCAGGGTATCGCAAATTTCTCCCAGGGTGGCATAAGCTTTTACGGCGTCAATGAACAGGGGCATCAAGTTTTCCTTCGTGGATGCCGCTTCCCGCAGGTTGTTTAATACCTGCTTCACTTTCTGGTTATCCCGGCGGGCCTTCAATGCCTGCAGCTTGGCCGTCTGGCGTTCCGCTACTGCCGGATCCACCTTTAACAAATTCTTGGGCTTCTCATACTCCATCTGGAATTTGTTAATGCCAATAACCACCTTTTTGCCACTTTCAATGTCCATCTGATAGCGGTAGGCGCTGTCCTTAATTTCTTTCTGCATAAATTCAATCGCCTCGGGAGCACCGCCCAGCTCGTCAATCTTATTAATATAAGCCATGGCCTTTTCTTCAATTTCATTGGTCAGGCTTTCAATATAGTACGAACCGCCCAGGGGATCCACCGTATCGGTAACGCCAATTTCATAACCGATTACCTGCTGGGTGCGCAGGGCTATGAGCACCGACTCGTCGCTGGGCAAGGCCAGGGCTTCGTCGTATGAGTTGGTGTGCAAGGACTGGGTGCCGCCCAGCACTGCACTCAGGGCCTCAAAGGCGGTACGCATGATGTTTACCATAGGCTGCTGGGCCGTCAGGCTGCAACCTGCCGTTTGGGTATGGAAGCGAAGCATCCAGGAGCGGGGATTCTTGGCACCAAACCGCTCCTTCATAATCTTGGCCCAAAGCCGCCTGGCCGCCCGGAACTTGGCAATTTCCTCGAAGAAGTTTAGGTGAGCGTTAAAAAAGAAGGATAGGCGGGGAGCAAAATCGTCCACATTTAAGCCGGCATCAATAGCCGCCTGGACATAGGCAATCCCGTCGGCCAGGGTAAAGGCCACTTCCTGCACCGCCGTGGAACCGGCCTCCCGGATATGGTAGCCGCTGATGCTGATGGTGTTCCAGTTGGGAACATTCTTGGAACAATAGGCAAAGACATCGGTAATCAGGCGCATGGATGGACCGGGCGGAAAAATATAGGTTCCCCTGGCGATGTATTCTTTTAAGATATCATTTTGGATGGTCCCGTTGAGCTTGTCGGGAGTAACTCCCTGCTTTTCCGCCACGGCAATATACATGGCCAGCAGGATGGCGGCCGGGGAATTAATGGTCATGGAGGTGCTCACCTTGTCCAGGGGAATGCCCTCGAACAGGGTTTCCATATCCTCTAAGGAATCAATGGCTACCCCTACCTTGCCCACCTCGCCCCGGGCCAGGGGATGATCCGAATCATAACCAATTTGGGTGGGCAGGTCAAAGGCCACGCTCAAACCAGTCTGTCCCTGTTCCAGCAGGTAGCGGAAACGGGCGTTAGTTTCTTCGGCTGTACCGAAGCCGGCATATTGGCGCATGGTCCACAACCGGCCCCGGTACATGTTGGGCTGCACTCCCCGGGTAAAGGGGTAGGAACCCGGAAAGCCGAGGTCCCGTTCGTAATCAAGATCAGCTATATCTTCCGGAGTATACAGGGTCTTGATTTCAATACCCGAATCGGTAGCAAACTCGGCCTGCCTCTCCGGTCTTTTTTTCACCTGGGCTTCCAGCCGTTCCCGGTATTCCTTGGCCGACACCCGGATGCTTTCCAGCTTTTCCTTTTCGAACATCCATCTCCCCCCTTAAAGACTCAACCTAGAGCTTCCTTAATCAACCCGGGCACCTCGAAAGGCAGGGTAGCCACCCCGGCACCGGCAGCCGTCAGTGCCTGTACCTTGCCCTCAAAGGTACCCTTCCCCCGCTCAATGATTGCCCCGGCATGGCCCATGCGTTTACCGGGAGGGGCGCTCTTCCCGGCAATATAAGCCACCACAGGCTTGGTCATTTTCTTGATGAACAAGGAAGCCTCTTCCTCCGCATTCCCCCCAATTTCACCTACCAGCACCACGGCCCTGGTTTCCGGATCCTTTTCGAATTTCTCCAAAACATCCACAAATGACAAACCAACCACCCGGTCACCACCCAGTCCGACCACCGTCGACTGTCCTAAACCGTTGGCTGTTAGATTGGCCACGATCTCGTAGGTCAGGGTGCCGCTGCGCGCCACTACACCAATGTGGCCCGGCACGAAGAACTGATTGGGTGGAATGCCAATTTTGCACCGTCCCGAGGAAACAATACCAAAGGTGTTAGGACCAATCACTATTGTGCCCCGTCGCCGGGCAAAAGCAATGATCTCCAGTTCATCATGGACGGGAATATGCTCGGTAATAATGACCACAACCCGTACCCCGGCGGCAATGGCTTCAAAAGCGGCATCTTTGGCAAAGGGAGCCGGAATGAAAAGCACGGAGGCATCAATTTGATGGTTTTCCATGGCCGCAGCCACGGTATCATACACGGGAACCCCTTCTACCGTCTGGCCACCCTTACCCGGGGAAACCCCAGCGACAATCCGTGTTCCATAGCCCAGCATCTGCTTGGTATGAAACGTGCCCTGGTTACCCGTTATCCCCTGAACCAGAACATTGGTTTTTTCATCAACTATAATGGCCACTCCTGACCGCTCCTTCCTTATCGAGGGTGCCTTTAACCCTGGGCCCTGGCCAGTTCCACAGCCTTGGCCGCAGCCTCATGCATAACTTTGTAGGCTTCAATGCCATTTTCCCTGAGGATGCGTACACCCTCTTCTTCGTTGGTACCAACTAGACGAATGACTACCGGAACATTGATTCCCTTCTCCTGCTTCACCTTGACCAGTGCCCTGGCCACATCATCACACCGGGTAATGCCCCCAAAGATGTTAATGAAGATCACCCGGGGATTGGTGGACAGGAGAATTTCTAATGCTTTGGCTGTGGCCTCCATCCCGGTGCCGCCGCCGGCATCAAGGAAATTGGCTGGCGCACCACCGTAATACTGAATGATATCCAGGGTGCCCATGGTAATGCCGGCACCATTCGCCATCACGGCAATATTCCCATCCAGCTGAACGTAAGAGAGTCCCAGAGCGTGAGCCTGCCGTTCGGCCTCGGTACGGTCATCCACTACGGGCAGATCCTTTTGCCGGTATAAGGCCTCGTCATCGATAGTCACCTTGGCGTCGGCGGCAATTAATTTTTCGCCGCTCAACACTAGCGGGTTGATCTCTACCAGTTCAGCATCCTTCTCCCGGAAAATACGGTAAAGAGTAGGTAACAAACGGCCAAATTCCTTAGCCACCGCGCCCGTTAGACCCAACCGGCGGCAAACTTCCCGGCACAAATAGGGCTGGACGCCCAGGCAGACATCCAGGTGTTCCTTGACGATGAATTCATCGGGGACCTCTTCAATATCCATGCCGCCTTGAGCGGAAGCAATTAAAACCGGCGCTTTGGCTGCCCCATCTACAGTAATGGCGACATAAAACTCATGATCGATGGCCAGCTTTTCTTCCACCAGGACCATTTCGACTTTCAGGCCCTGAACAGTCATGCCCAAAACCTGAGCAGCCGCCTCGCGAGCCTCTTCCGGGGTATCGGCAAACTTAATCCCGCCCCCCTTACCTCGTTTACCCGAAAGCACCTGGGACTTGATTACCACTGGGGCACCGATTTCCGCCGCTACTGCCGCCGCTTCATCCGGAGAGGTAACCATCTTACCCCGGGGTACGGTTAAACCGTAGCGGGCAAAAAGCTCCTTGCCCATATATTCATAGAGTTTCACAATTTTTCCCCCTTTGGCCAATAGCCCTTTTAAATCCCACGAAAAAACTTTTAGAAAAGGAAACTACCAGCCGCTACCGGCCAGCATAAATTTTGACTCCTTCTTCATACAAATCAGCACCAAGAACATCATTAACCACAATTACCGGAAAGTCCTCCACCACCAGCTCATGGATGGCCTCCGGACCCAGTTCCGGGTAAGCCACTACCCGGCATGATTTGATGGCCCGGGCTAGCAATGCCGCTGCACCTCCCACGGCAGCGAAATAAACGGCCTTGTATTGCTTCATGGCCTTAATTACTTCCGGAGAGCGTTTCCCCTTGCCAATCATACCCTTCAAACCCAGGGCAATTAAGCGCGGTGCATAAGGATCCATCCGGCCGCTGGTGGTGGGACCAGCCGAACCAATCACCCGCCCGGGTTTGGCTGGCGAAGGCCCCACGTAGTAAATAACCTGTCCCTTGATGGGAATGGGCAACTCTTCTCCCCGGTCCAACAACTCCACCATTTTTTTATGAGCCGCATCCCGGGCCGTATAAAGTGTACCGTTTAACAAAACCCGCTGACCAATGCGTAGCTTCTCTACTACCTCATCGGTAAGCGGGGTTGTCAACCTGATCTGGGGCAAATTCTTCTACCTCCCACACAATACTCGCGTTAGAGTATTGCTTCTTTGTGCCGGCTGGCATGGCAGTTAATGTTTACTGCTACCGGCAAGCTGGCTATATGACACGGAAAGACTTCCACGTGCACCGCCAGAGCAGTGGTGCGACCGCCCAGGCCCTGGGGACCGATACCCAGGTTATTAATAGCCTCCAGAAGCTCCCTTTCCAGGCAGGCAATCTCGGTATCAGGATGGGGTTGTCCCAACGGGCGCAGGAGGGCTTCCTTGGCCAGCAAGGCAGCCTTTTCAAAGGTGCCCCCAATACCCACACCCACCACCACGGGCGGGCAAGGATTGGGGCCGGCTGCTCTTACCTGCTCGATGACAAACTTTTTAACCCCCTCCACCCCTTCAGCCGGCTTAAGCATGCGCAGGCCGCTCATGTTCTCACTGCCGCCCCCTTTGGGAGCAACAATGATCTTGAGTTTATCACCGGGGACAATGCGGGTGTGAATTACTGCCGGCGTGTTATCCCCCGTATTTTTGCGGCGCAGGGGGTGATCAACGATGGACTTACGCAGGTAACCCTCCTGGTAGCCCCGGCGCACCCCTTCGTTTACTGCTTCGTACAGGTCCCCCCCGGAAACGACCACTTCCTGCCCCACTTCCAGAAAAACAACGGCAAAACCGGTGTCCTGGCACATGGGGACCTGCTCCTCCCGGGCAATACGGGCATTTTCCAGCAACTGTTGCAGGATATCCCTGCCCGTGAGGGAAATTTCCTGACCCAAGGCCTCTTTGAATGCCGCCAGTACATCTTCACCCAGCTCGTAGTTCGCTTTCTGACATAATTCGGCTACCGTGGCTGTAATGGTAGCAGTATCTACAAGTCGCAAAAAGCCTTTCCCCCCTTCCACCTTCACTAAGCAACTATTTCACAAGTGCAATTTTTATACCAAGTGCAGGACAAACCGACCAATACATCAAAAAGTGTTTTTGCCGCCTACTTAGGGCAATTCTAAAATATAAAAACAAAAGGGGTATCACCTTTTTTTTCTAAACTCTATAAAGAGAGACTTGAGATATCCATTATTTCTAGGGTAAAAAGGATAGACACTCTGTTCTAACCTTTAGAATTAGTCTAATAATTATAATCTTGTTAATTGGTGAAATCTTCAGTTCGACTTTTCTTTAGCTTGTTATACAGGGTGGCCAGGGAAATATTCAGCGCCTGGGCGGCCCGCCGCTTGCCTTCCACACTGGTACCAAATTTGGCGATAGCTTTTCTGATCAGCAATTGTTCCATCTGATCAATGGGAATAAGCTCAATATCCCGTTCCGGGGATGCCTTAAACTGGCTGACATGCTGGATAAAATGTTTCTTGGTAAAAACCTCCTCGTCTACGGTTACCATCACCCGTTCAAACACATTTTCCAGCTCCCGCACATTACCAGGCCAATCGTAGCTGTAGAGAATCTCCTCGGCATCCTTAGACAAGCCCTTCACTTTTTTGCCCAGTTTGCGGTTAAGCTTGATAATCAAGTTATTGATCAGAATAGGTAAATCTTCCTTGCGAACCCGCAAGGGTGGAATGGTAATCTCGACTACATTTAGCCGGTAGTAGAGGTCTTCACGGAACCTGCCCTGGCGGATTAATTCCCGCAGGTTGCGGTTGGTAGCCGCAATAACCCGCACATCCACTTTTATAGTCTGGGTGCCTCCCACCCGCTCAAACTCCATTTCTTGCAAAACCCGGAGCAGTTTTCCCTGCAAGTTCAGATTCATATCTCCAATTTCATCGAGAAAAATGGTTCCACCATGGGCCAGTTCAAACTTGCCGATCTTAGATTTAACGGCTCCGGTAAAGGCTCCCTTAGCGTACCCGAAAAACTCGCTCTCCAAAAGGCTGTCCGGGATGGCGGCGCAGTTAACCTTAATAAACGGCTTATCCCTGCGGGGACTGGCATGATGAATGGCATGGGCAAACAACTCTTTACCCGTACCGCTCTCTCCCAGCAACAGAACGGTGGAGTTTGTACGGGCTGCCCTCTCGGCCACCTGGATACAGCGGCGCAGTTCGGCACTATTGCCCAGGATATCGGCAAAAGTATATTTACTGGTGGTAACCTGGCCGAATTTATCGGAGAGATTCTCGATAATGCTGGTGCTCTGGCGCAATTGTTCCATCAAATTCATGACATCGGTAAAGTGCTGAAAAACCACCACCGCTCCTTCCATCTTGCCGTCCACAATGATGGGGGCGGCGTTGGAAATGACTTCCGCATTACTCCCCCCTACCCTTGTACGGTGCCCCACCACACTGCGGCCGGTGCGCAACACCGTGGCCAGAGCTCCGTCGGGGGAAGCTTCAAAAATATTCTGTCCAATCCTTTCCTTTTCACTGATACCGGTAATCCGGGTAAAGGCCGGATTGACGTATTTGATCACCCCGCGGGAGTCCGCCACTTCGATGGCCTCCTGGACCGAATCAAGGATGGCGGCCAATTCTCCCTGTACCCGCCGTGCTTCAAGCAACTTCTCCTTTTCCCTTAATACGGCCAGCATAAGATCCAGCGCCCGGGCCTCCATGATGGACGTTTTCCGCGGTTTTATCTGGTGCAGGTACATCTGGATTTCCGGTTCTCCGGTAGCCTCGATCAAAACATCCACGCCGGGCAAACGCACTATTTCCGTATAATCGGCAGTAGTAAAAACCCCGTCTGCAGCCGCAGCTTTAACTCCCGGAGATGAAGGATCGGGATCGGCCACCCCCAAAATTTCCACATCTCCCACAGCCTTTAACATGCGGTAAATGGAATAACCGTCCTCATTGCCCCCGATAATGGCTACGGTTAACCTGGGCATGCCGCTTCACCTTCTATGTGGTCCAAATTTTACGGGATTATTCCGACATTTTAGGGGATTATTTCGACGCTTATTTTCTAATCCCTTCTAAAAAATAAAAAACATTGATTTCGAACAACCGTTTTTTCACCAATACCTTTATGGTATAATTCAAAAGAAAAAGGGAGGTTGACGGTTTATGAACACCGCACTCACCCCCCGGGAGAAGATTATTTTAGAAGTAATAAAAGAAAACATACGCACCAAAGGCTATCCCCCTTCGGTTCGGGAGATCGGTCAAATTGTCGGGCTAAAATCCAGCTCTACAGTGCATTACTATTTAAAGCGTTTAGAAGATAAAGGCCTCTTACGCCGGGATCCCACCAAACCCCGGGCATTAGAACTACTGGAACACACTTTGTCCTTTAGCCGGCCCATGCAGATGGTCCCCCTTTTGGGACGGGTAGCGGCAGGTGAACCCATCCTGGCCGTGGAAAACCAGGAAGATGTTTTTCCCCTGCCGGCCAGTTTTACCGGAGAGGGAGAATTCTTCATGCTTACCGTCCGGGGCGACAGCATGATTGAAGCCGGCATCCTGGATGGGGACCTGGTGGTAGTCCGGCGCCAGCCCAGTGCCGATAACGGGGACATTGTGGTAGCTCTTCTGGAGGACGAAGCCACGGTAAAAAGATTCTTCCGGGAGAACGACCATATTCGCCTGCAACCGGAAAACAAGGCCATGTCTCCCATCAAGGTAAAAAACCCGCTAATCCTGGGCAAGGTAGTGGGCCTGCTGCGTAAACTTTAAAGTTAAAACCCCTCCCCCCTGTCCCTAATCCTTTTTGTAAGCTGCCAGCTTCGGGATATAATAATGAGCAGCGTAAACGGCTCCCAAGGGATTATGGGCCAGCACGCGGTCCTTGACTGCCAGAACGGTGACCGGAGCTGCCGAATATTTGATGAATAAACTATCGTGACCGACACAAAGGCCTAATAAAACGTTCAATTCCGTTCCGGCCCGGTTCAATATGTGTGCCTGCACGATGGGATTGCACATGGGTTCAAATTGACCGGGGCGGACCTTTTGTTCGTCAGTAATGCCCAAAAACTCCTTTGGCACCGAGCCAGTTTTACACATTACCGATATAACGCTAAACCCTGCTTGTTTCAAAATTTTTGATACCTCAGCTGCTTCCCTGCGCAAGCCCACGCAAAAGGCCAAACCCAGCATGGTGAAGCCAGCCCTCCGGCTGAACTGAATGATTTCCTCCAACCTTGTCCATTTTCCGTAACCGGCAGATTCAGTTAAGGCCGAGCTAAGGGCTAGATTAAATACGCCCGGTTCCTGGTATTCCTTTCTGGCTTCCTCATAAACGCTGCCTTCGGATTTCATGGGACAGTGCTCCGGAATCTTCCCCGTCTGACCCGAGTAGCAAGCATAAATTCCACATTCTGCACACCTGCTCATCATGGCTCACTTCCTTTCTCAATCGCAAAGGAATGGCATGTTAATGGCCATTCCTTTGTCTGATTTATACGTGGCATACGTCCTCAGGCACCGTGATTCCTTTGGGACACTTCTCAGGTAAATTTTTGATGAATAACCTTAAAATGTCACGAGGTACCTTCATTAACTGCAGGCGGGCGGCACCCAGGACATCCCGGGGATCCAGGGCCAGCCGCAAACCCTTTACCAGGGCCGCCGGTTTTACTTCTCCGGGATCATCCATGGCTGCGTGACAAACCCCACAGAGAATGCAGGTAGCCGGGCTTTCCAGTTTCCGTGCCACCTCCGGCGCCATGCGACCGTCGTGATTGTCCCGGATAACCACCCAGGGAACCACTGCTTTAAGAGATTCAAAGAAGGGGTCCAGATCCACCACCAGATCTTTCAGCTGCCTAAAGTGGGGTAGCGGCTCCAGGGTAATGCGTCCGCCCTCAGTTATGGCGTTACGAATCAGGGTCTGGCAGGCCAGGCCGGGGCGCCCGTTGATACAAAGGGCACAGGAACCACAAATGGCGCTACGGCAGGAGCGGCGAAAGGATAACCCTGGATCCTGCTGCCAGGCCTGCAGCAGGGCATCCAGCACCGTGTTATGCTCTTCCACCAACACGGTAAATTCTTGAAAGTAGGGTTTTACATCCACTTCGGGGTTAAAGCGGCAGATGTTTAACACCACGTTCATTCCTAGTACCCCCTCTCTTGCGGTGCATAACGGGTGATCTTCACCGGACCGTTACTAAACTCCGGTCCGTCTTCCCCGCGGCGCACAAAAGTATGGCACAGCCAGTTCTGATCATCCCGCTGCGGGTAGTCAAGCCGGTAATGGGCTCCCCGGCTCTCGGTGCGGCGCAACGCCCCCCGGGCAATGACTTCACACAAATCTAAAAGGTACCCTACCTCAAGATAATCCATCAGGGCGTAGTTAAAGGGCTGCATTCCGCCGGGGGCCTTAAGCCTTTGGTAACGTTCTTTTAGTTTAGCCAGCCGGTTAACCGCGTCTTCCAGCTCACTGCCCACCCTGAATACCCCAACCTGGTTGGTCATCAGGTTGGTCATCTCCTGCCGGATGGCAAAAGTGCTGTCCTCCTGAACCCCTTGTCCCCGACCGGCTAACAGGGATGACCAGGATTCATAAGCACGGGTTATGGTTGCTGCAGAAAGGGTTGGCCAGGGCTCCTGCCGGGCCAGTTGGGCAGCCCGATGACCAGCCCGCCGGCCAAAAACCACCGTCTCCAGCAGGGAATTACCCCCCAGCCGGTTGGCCCCGTGCACGCTCACATTGGCCACCTCGCCTGCGGCCAGAAGGCCGGTCAAACTGGTCATACCCCAAACATCGGTGCGTACTCCGCCCATACTGTAGTGCTGGGCCGGTTCGATGGGCATGGGTGCCCTGGCGGGATCCACCCCGGCATACCGGATGGCTAGATCCCGCACCTGGGGCAGGCGCTCCGCCACCAGGGCCTCTCCCAGATGGGTTAGATCCAGATGCACGTACTGTCCCTCAAATCCGCGCCCCTCCTTAATCTCCTTGAAAATGGCCCGGGAAACCACATCCCGGGGAGCCAGTTCCATCTTCTGAGGTGCGTAATGAACCATAAACCGTTCACCGTCATAATTGCGCAGGTAACCGCCCTCTCCCCGGGCCGCTTCGGAAATAAGAATGTTGGTACCGTACAAGGTGGTAGGATGGAACTGGACGAACTCCATATCCGAAAGAACTGCTCCCGCCCGGTAAGCAATGGCCATGCCGTCTCCCGTGTTGGCGTGGGCATTGGTGGTTTTGGCAAAGGCCCGGCCGTATCCACCCGTGGCCAAGATGACCGCCTTGCTGCGGATTACTTCCAACCTGGCCCGGGCCAGGTCATAGGCCAGCACCCCGGCCACCTGCCCGTCTTCCACCAGCAACTCCACCAAATGCCATTCCGGGTAAATCTTAATTCCCCGCCTGAGAACCTGTTCAAAAAGGGTATGCAGGACCACATGGCCGGAGAAATCGGCGGCAAAGCAGGCTCGGGGAAAGCCGGCACCACCCAGGGAGCGCTGGGCCACCCTGCCTTCGGGGGTACGGGTCCAGGGCACACCCATCCTCTCCAGCTCTAAAATCACTTCCGGCCCCTCGCTGCAAAGTACCTCGATGGCATCCTGATCCCCCAGGTAATCGCTCCCCTTTACGGTATCAAAAATATGGGCTTCCACACTATCGTCTTCCCCAAGGGCGGCGTTAAACCCCCCTTGCGCTGCCCCGCTGTGGGAACGGGTGGGGTAGATCTTGCTCAAAACGGCCACATCGGCCTTTTGCGAGGCCACCAGCGCAGCCATCAGGCCAGCCAGCCCGCCCCCTACCACCAGCACTTCGTGGATTAGCATTAAGGACACCTCCTTAATCTTCAAAGTCACTCTTGGGGGTTTTGATGAGTTTCCGGCGCCAGATGTAACTCACGGGCAAAGGGGATGCAGTGGATCTCGCGGTGATATTCCGGTACGGGCCAGCCGAAACGACGCCGTTGCCTTAACCGGAAGGCTGCCGCGTGCTTTTTCAGCTCGTATCCTATCCCGGCGGCCAGGCGGGCAGCTTCCAGGGGAATTGTTTCCACATAGCCGTTTTTCACGGCCCCATCCAGCAGCTCTTCACCAGCTGGACTGCGCACCAGGCAAGAAGATGCTCCTAAAGCCTGCCCGGCCCGCACCTGCGGGTCCCAGTAGTCCCCTACCGACAGGTCCGCCAGTTCCGCAGCCCAATCCACGCACATCTCGCAGCGATCCCGTTTGAAAGCAGGCATGAGATGGTGGTACATATACTCGTGGCGGTCCAGGAGCAGCCTCCGCCCGTCCTTCAGTTCCACCACCAGGTGGCCCGGCCAATCGCCGCCCCGGTAGCTCAGCGAGGCAATATCTTCCAGCCTGTCCACCCCCAGACGTTCTACCAGCAGGTGGCGCGTACCCTCAAAATAAAACTGGGAAGCGCAGAAAAGCCCCACCATCAGCACCACCCCCCGTGCCAGGGAAACGGGCTGACCGTAAAACTGCATCTTGCGCAAGCCGTGGATATGACAGGGCAAGCCCACCACCGCCAGGCGCCGGTAACCCTGTTCCAGAGCCTGGTTTAAAAGGGTGTTTACCGGTACACAGGCATATTTGCTCCTGGCAGCGGCCAGGAGTTGCTCACCATTAACCGCCAGCCTGGCCTCGGTACGCCAGGGCAGATCCTGCCGGAAACCGGCTACCAGCGCGCCATCGATAATGCCCTTTTCCAGGGCATAAATCAGCAGGGCCGTAACCAATCCCCCGCTGGCACCCAGTTGCCTGGTGACCCGGTCAGTGGCCCAGCCAACCCGGGCTTCCCGGTAAAAACCCAGGTCGGGAATCTGTTCTTCCCTAACCCGGCCAAAAACAAACTGTTCCAGGGCAGGTAAGTTCACCTCTTCCCCGGGGCAGACGGTGGTACAGATATTGCAGCCGGCACATTCCCCGGTTAATTCAGGCAGTGGTTCGTCATCCACATAAGCCCAGCCGATGGCCCCTGCCGGGCACACCCCGGCGCAAGTTCCACAGGCAGTACACAGCCCCCGCTGGATAACCCGGTTTTGCAATTCAGTAAAGGAACCTTTCATTAATACTGGCCTCCCCGGCTACACCGTGTTTCGTGTTCACCTTTCGTGCTGTGTTATTCCGCAGGAGGAGTGCCATACCCTCCCATAGTGGTTTGGCGAAAGTACCTGGAACAAATCGGCCACATCTACCACGTTCTCCAGATCCAGAACCGCCTGCGCCAGAACCCGCGACCTCTGTTCTCCCCAGGGTCCGGCAGCCAGAGCATGGAACTTGGTCACCAGTTCTTCGGCAGTAACCGGATTTTCCGGGTCGCCCCGGGGAAAATCCGTGCGCCCCTGGTATACCTGACCCGAATGGGTTTCTATCTCCACTATTGCCGGCCAGCGGGCGGGATGAAGGGCATCAAGCTCTTCGTCCATCACCAGGCTAACCCGGGACATGAGATCATGGATCACGGGATCCGAGAGTTTTTCCGGGGTGAAGTCCTCAAGGCCGCAGCGCCCGGTTTGCAGGGCCAGGGCCACACAGAAAGGCAGGCTGAACTTGGCTGCATAAACCGTGGCCGGCTGGTGATTGGCGGTAATGTCCAGGGCCGTGCGGTAAGTGCGCACGATAATGGTAGCCACGTCGGCAGGTTTAAGGCCGTGGCGGGCAACCAGTTCCAAGGTTACATCCACCGCGGGATGGGTATGGCGGCAGGAGGCGTGGATTTTAAAGGAATTTTCTTCCACCTTGTAGGGTTGCTTGCCCAAGTTCGCGGTAATTTTACTCAGGTCAAACCGGGGAGCCGTAGCCCGGCAGAACCCCCTTTCCCCTTCTAGAATACGCATGGCTCCGGTAAATCCCTCCCTGGCCAGCAAAGCGGCCAGCACGCCATTCTGGGCGGCCTTACCTGGGTGGAGATGTTTGGACATGGCTCCGTCGACTAGAAATTCCCACAATCCGGCAGCCTGGGTACCGGCATTGCCCAGGGCCCAGACCAGCTGTTCTTTATTTAAACCCAAAAGTTTTCCGGCCGCAGCCGCCGCACCAAAAGTACCGCAGGTACCAGTGGTGTGCCAGAAGTAATAGTGTGACGGGGTAACGGCTTCGCCAACCCGGATGGCCACTTCATAACCTACCACAATGGCCTCCAACAACTGGCGACCGCTCGCCCTGATCATCTCCGCCACAGCCAGGGCAGCCGGTATCACTGCCGCCCCGGCATGGATGATGGCAGCCCGGTGTACATCATCCAACTCCATGATATGGGAGGCGATGCCGTTAGCCAGGGCCGCATTGAGGCAGGAGATTTTCTCCCCGGTTGCCAGCAGGGTGGCCTGGGGAGAGCCCCCCTGCTGCTTGACAACCGCCTGGATTTTTTTGGCGGGCGCCTGCAGGCCGCCGGCCGCAGCCGAACCCAGCCAGTCCA
The DNA here is from genome assembly GCF_900142025.1 of Desulfofundulus thermosubterraneus DSM 16057. Classification (GTDB taxonomy): domain Bacteria; phylum Bacillota; class Desulfotomaculia; order Desulfotomaculales; family Desulfovirgulaceae; genus Desulfofundulus; species Desulfofundulus thermosubterraneus. The sequence continues at coordinate 31,904 of NZ_FQZM01000005.1, forward strand.
GGAAAGCCATTCTGGCCATATGTACTGTGGCCGCGGGAAGCATATCATATTGGATCTGGCCAATAAAGTCAGCCAGCCGGTGGGACAACATGGAAAATCACCTTCTTTCTTCATTGAGATTCCCTCGTCCCTACCCCAGAATCTGTTTTAAAGTGGGAATCAGGTCATCGAAATTTTCCAGGACATGGGCACCGGCTTCCCTCAACCTGGCAGCCTTGAGGGAAGGACGACCGTAATTGCCGGAAATCAGGGCTGCGGCGTGTCCAAAAACAGTTCCTTCAGGCATGTTTTCCGTAAAGCGGCCGGCAATGTAAGCAATTAGCGGCTTGGTAAACCCTCTTTCCTGGATGAAGGCTGCCGCTTCCTCCTCCTGAGAAGTACCCGGCTCGGAAAAAACGACCACGGCGCGGGTCTGTGGGTCGGCTTCAAAAAGAGCCAGCAGGTCTTTAATGGTACTGCCAATGAGAGCATCCCCGCCAATGCTAACACTGGTGCTCACCCCGTAACCGGCACGCTTGATCATCCAGGAGGTTTCAGCAGTCATCCCACCGCTTCTGGAAATCACTCCCACCGGGCCGGGCACAAAGCAACGCTCCACATTATCTCCCCCAATGGCCCCCAGTTTCACCCGTTCCCCGGGATTGATCATGCCCACGGAATTGGGGCCGATCACCCGCACCCCGGCCCGGCGGGCCAGATTTAAGCATTTCACCGCATCCTTTTGCGGGACGTTTTCGGTGGGAATAAGAATTAGCTTGATCCCGTTGGCCACCGCCTCAGCCACGGCATCGTAAACAAAGGCAGGAGGGACGTAGATCAAGGACGTATCCGGTTGATGTTCCCGGCAGGCCGCCTTTAAGGTGTCGTACACCGGTACGCCGTGGACCTCCTGCCCACCCTTCCCCGGTGTCACCCCGGCCACGATACGGGTGCCGTAGGCCAGGGTGTGCTTGGTGACCATACTGGCCTCCCGGCCGGTGATCCCCTGAATCACAATGCGGGAATGGCGATCAATAAGAATGCCCATTTATGGTTGTCCCCCTTCCCCGTAAACTTCCTTCATCCGGGCCACCATCCGGGCACAGGCCTCGGTTAAAGTTACCTCATCCCCGTAATACTCCACCCCGGCTGCCGTAAAGAGCTCCCGGGCTATGGCGTCATTCACGCCGGCTTCCCGCACCACTACCGGAAAGGTGGTCGGATTGATGTTCAGTTCCTCCAGCGCCCGGATTATCCCCCGGGCCAGCACATCCACCTGCGTGTTATTGGTAATGTTATGGGCGACAAATAACCCTTTCACTCCAGGTTTGGAAAGGATTCCTTTGGTCAGGCCGTATACCTTTGCTTCGGGCGGGTTACCCCCTACTTCCGAATAATTGGCCGGTCGCCCCCCCAGGGACATCAGGGTATCAAAGCACAGGAGGCTGCCGCCACCGCCCCCGCACATGAATCCGATATCCCCGCCGGGCATCTCAGTATAGCGGGCTGTACCCCGATAGGGGTCGGATTCATTTACTTCCACCATTTTCTTTTCCAGTTCCGTAAGGGGACGCCAGGCCCGCTCGCTGCCCAGCTGGACCATGTCCGCAAGACGGGACTGGCGGTACATGGCGCTATCATCCACGCTCATCACTGCCGCCGCGGCTACCAGTTCTCCCCCGGTGGTTACTACCAGCGGGTTGACCTCCAAAAGATAGGCATCATAGCGGTCAAAGGTGGCATAGAGTTTGCTCAACAGCGCCCCTGCAGCACCCAGCAGTTTGCCCCCTACCCCCAGGTCCGCCCAGATCTCCCTGGCCCGAAAGCCAGGCAGGCCTTCAAAGGGATCCACATGGTGAATGACCATTTCACCCGGGTAGGAGCGGCTCAATTCCTCTACATCCACCCCGCCCCTGGTGCTGGCGATGATCACCGGCGCCTGTCTGCTCTTATCGTAGGTAATGGAAAGGTACCATTCCTGGGCCACGTCCAGTTTTTCTTCCACCAGGACCTTTTCCACGGGGAAATGCCGCACCGTGATGCCCAGCAACTCCCCGGCCCTTAAAGCTGCTTCCTGTGGCGTATCGGCAAATTTAATGGCACCGGCCTTACCCCGTTTGCCCACGGGCACCAGCGCCTTGAGCACTACGGGTTTCCCGATGCGTCGGGCGGCCTCTTCAGCCTCTACTGCGCTAGCGGCCACCTCATACAACGGCACCGTTATACCCATTTCTTTGAGCAACTGCTTGCTGTGATGTTCCAGCAGACGACCCACTGTTTTCCCCCCTCAAACTTTTTGTTCTCCCGATCCTTTTTCCCCCGCCAGACCTAAAGCCCGGGCAATGGCCAGTGTCCGCCTGGCCCAGGCTGCCACGGGGTAATCAATAAACTTACCCTCCAGCTGCACTGCCGCAATGCCTTCAGCTTCGGCCTGTGCAAAAGCCTGCACCACTTTAGCCGCATAATCAATTTCCCCGGACGTGGGAGAAAAGATTTCGTTTACAGGTCCCAGTTGCACCGGGTGGATCACCAGTTTACCGGCAAAGCCCAGACTGCGCACCAGGCGGCATTCTGCCGCCAGCCCTTCCTCATCTTTAATGTTGGGGTAAATTGTATCGATGGGTCCTTCAATGCCAGCCGCCCGGCTGGCCACCACCAGATGGGAGCGGGCATAAAAGATCTCCGTACCCTGACCGGTCAGCGATGTGCCGATGTCCAGGGTGTAATCCACGGCCCCGAAAGCCAGCCGTTTTACCCGCGGGCAGCTAGCGGCCACCCCATAGGCATTCATCACTCCCCGGGCCGTTTCCACCAGGGGAATGAGTTCCATCTCACCAGCCGGTAAGCCGTATTCCCTTTCCAGCTGGCCAATGAGCCAGTCGACCCGCCTTACTTCCTCGGCGTCTTCAGCCTTGGGCAGCATGATACCCGCCGGTCGCCCCCCGACCACCGCCATCAGGTCACCCACAATCCAGCGGGTGTTGACCCCGTTTACCCGTACGTAGACGCTCTTCCGGTCAGCACGACCCAGGACGTCCAGGACCAGGCTCCGGGCGCGTACTTTTTCCGACACCGCCACGGCATCTTCCAGGTCCAGGATCACCGCATCAGCTTCCAGGGATAAAGCCTTGTCCACCTTGCGCAAATCGCTGGCAGGAGCAAAAAGAAAACTACGCAGTGGCTTATGCATGCACCTCACCTCTTGCCAAAATAAACACGCAAAGTCCGTACCAGAATAATGGAGGATAACAAGGGACCCGGAACTACAGCAAAGTAGAGGTCCGGGGATGAAAGCACCACCGGAGGAGAATAGGCTAGTATTTCAATATTGAAATGGCCTTTGTAATCACGCAAGGTAAACCCCGTTGCAAATATGAAAAGCCACGGCTCTTATTATGGCCATGGCCTGCATAGGGAAAAATGTGTATTTCTTAAGTAGGGAAAACTTAAATTTAAACGGAAACCCGCGCCTTCTCAGGAAGCAAGCCCAGCCGCTTCATTTTGCGCCATAACGTGGTAGTGCTGATTCCCAGCCTCTCGGCTGCCCGCCGGCGATGGTAACCCGTTTCTTCCAATACCCGCAGGATGGTGGACCGTTCCACGGCCTGGGTGGTACCCTTTAACACACAGGAGCCTGGTGTTTTTACAAAAGGCGTTTCATCCTTGGCCCTATCCTGCTCCCCGGGGGAGCTGTTGCCGGACAGAGGAACCGGTGAAATTTGCCCGGCGCAGGAACCGCTAACCGTGTTTTCCGGTAGCCGGCAGGAGCAGTTGCGAATAAGGGCGGGAAGATCCGAGGGTAGGATTACTTCGTGGGTGGCCAGGTTCATGGTTCTTTCAATGCAGTTCTGCAATTCCCTTACATTGCCCGGCCAACTGTAAGCCATCAGGCATTCCAGGGCCTCGGGGGAAATATCCCGCACAAAGGTACCGAAGGTGTCCCGGAACTGCTTGATAAAGTGCCGCACCAGCAAGGGGATGTCCTCCACTCTTTCCCGCAGGGGGGGGATGCGCAGGTCCACCACATTGAGGCGGTAAAACAGGTCTTGGCGAAACTTGCCACTGGCCACCATTTGCCACAGGTCCTTATTGGTGGAAGCAATTACCCGCACATCCACGGGGATGGGTTTCTTCCCCCCGATGCGCACCAATTCCCTTTCCTGCAGTACCCGCAATAACCGGGACTGTAGTTCCAGTTCCATTTCGCTAATCTCATCCAGGAAAAGGGTACCGCCGTTAGCTTGTTCAAAAACCCCCGACTGGCCCTCCTTGCGGGCGCCGGTAAAAGCCCCTGCTTCATAACCAAATAGCTGGCTTTCCACCAGGCTGGCCGGTATGGCCCCACAGTTGATGGCTACAAAGGGACCACCGGACCGCTGGCTGGCATTGTGAATGGACTGGGCAAAGAGTTCCTTCCCGGTGCCCGTTTCTCCATAGAGCAACACGGTAGAGTTGGTTACCGCAACCTGGCGGGCCTGGCGGATGCAATGCTGGATGGCCCGGCTAGTGCCGATGATATGGGCGAAGGTATAGCGGGCATAATCACGCTGGCTGGTAGTAGCCAGCATTTTTTTCTGTTTTACCGCCAGGACATTGTTAAAACCCATACCAAACTCCGCGGTGACTGGAATGCGCACAGCCATGGCCCCCTCCTCCAGGAGGGACGGCCCTATAACCGGCCGCCCCAGTTCCATGGCCTGCCTGCCCAGATAAGTGAGTTCCCCCATGCCCCTGTCCGATTCCTTTCCGTCCGGGTCTACGGCAAAAAAACGAATCCCCTGGCGATCAAACAGCACCGCCTCCCCCCCGGCCACCCGGGCAATCAAGGGAAGGGCCTCCCGGAAGATGGCCTTTAAATCCCCCTCCCGGCGGGCGCGGAGCACGTTGTTTACGGCCAGCAGGCAATCCCCCAGGGGCAGGAAGAAGTGTAACACCCCTTCCTCCCGGCGGGAAGCAACCAGGAGGGGGCGGCGACATTCCCTAGCCTCCTCTAAACCCTCGTAGTTTTCAAGGGGGTAATGGGAAACTTCCTCCCCCGTCGCATCCACGGTTTTATAGGCGCCGCTGCGCAGATCAATGACCGTGGCATAGCCCCCGGCCAGACGGGCAATCATGCGCAGAGCCCCATAAAGGGCGCTGAATAAGTTCTCCATACTCCCCCCCTCCCGGGGTTAACGTTCCATGAGTACCCGCGGAATGTACAGGGAAATCTCGGGCCAGAAGATGAAGATAACCAGTCCTAGAATCAGAAGTAAGATGAAGGGCAGCACACCCCTGACTACCTCTTCAACCCGCTCTTTTGCCATGGCCGAAACCACAAAGAGGTTCAGACCCACCGGCGGGGTAATCATGGCCAGCTCCATATTCACCGTCATGACCACGGCAAACTGGATCAGGTCTATGTTCAGCGCCTTGATGATGGGCAGCAGCAGGGGCAGGGTAATCAGGGTAATGGAAACAGCCTCCAGGAAGGTACCCATGATGAAGAACATCAGGTTGGTGGCAAAGAAAAAGGCGTAACGGTTCAGGTGGCTCTCCGCAATCCACTCGGCCACCTTATTGGGCACCTGTTCTGAGGTCAGGAACAGGCCGAAAACCATGGCGGCCGCAATAATCAGATAGATCATTGAGGAGATATTAATGGCCTCCTGGAAAACTTTACGGATGTCCGGCAGCTTTAACTCCCGGTAAATAAAAGCGGAAACTATGATGGTATAGAACACGGAAAGTACCGCCGCCTCGGTGGGGGTAACTATACCCAAATAAATGCTTCCCAAAATAAAGAAGGGTAAAAAGGCACCGGGCAGAGCCTTGACGGTGGCCGTCCAGCGATCCCGCCAGGAGGCCGGTTCTCCCCGCCCGTAGCCCTTAATCCTGGCATAAATGATGGCAAAGACAATCAGCATGCCGGCCAGGAAAAGTCCGGGCAAAAGCCCCCCCATAAACAGCTTGCCTATGGATTCTTCCGACACGATGCCGTAAACCACCATGGTCACACTGGGCGGGATGAGAATACCCAGGGTACCCGAGGCAGCAATAAGACCCATGGCGTAACGCTTATCGTAACCCCCTTCAATCATCGCCGGAAGCATAATGGCACCGATAGCCGCAGCCGTGGCCGGACTGGAACCGGAAATGGCGGCAAAGATGGCGCAGGCCAGGATGGTAACCACCGACAACCCCCCCGGCAGGTGGCCGAACCAGCTGCGGAGGGCGGCAATGAGGTACCTGGCAATACCGCCGTGGGACATGAGCACCCCGGCAAAGACAAAGGCCGGAATGGCCATGAGGGGCGGGGACAGCAGGGAAGCAAACATGCGCTGGACAATCATGTACATGGTAAAGTCGGTGGTGGTAGCTAAAACAATGAGGGCAGCGACGGCCAGACTGATAGCAACGGGCACGTTGATCAGGAAGAGCAGCACGAATATAAAAAACAGCAACGCCGTTTCCATCGGCGGCACTCCTTTCTATCCTTCGTTCCTTCTAAAGCGAGCGTTTAGTCTGGGCGGCCATCCAGTCCTTGCCGCCGTTTTTAAAGTGGAAAAAGAGCTTTTCTGCAAAACGTACCGTAAACATGATGCCGCTGATGGGCATGACCAGGTTGACGATCCATAAAGGAAACTGGCTGTCGGTGGAACGCTGCCCGGACACGATGTAAGTATGTACCAGCTGGTACCCGTAAAAGGTGTAAAAGAGGGCAAAACCCACCCCGATTAAATGGGCCACAATGCTCACCTTGTGCCGGATCCCCAGGGGTAGCAGCCTGAAGAACATCTCCACTTTAATATGGTGGTCGTTTCTTAAAGCCACGGCAATACCGCATAAAGTCCCCCATACCACGAAATAAACGGAAAACTCATCCAGCAGGGACTGAGGACGTCCCCAGAAATAACGCAACAGAACGTTGACAAAAACCAGTGTCAGCCCAGTAAACAAAAGACCTCCAGTAAAGTAGTCCTCAAAGGCCGCATAAGCCTTCTTGAATTGCCCCACATTAAACCCCCCTCAAAAAAGGCAGGTGAATGTCATATTTTTTCGTAATTTGGCGAAGCAAGGAGCAAAAAGGGGGACGGGCTGGTGAACCATACCGGGGCCCGCCCCCGGTGAAAAGCTATTTATTTGGTGTTCCTGGCCGCTTCAATGTACTCCTTACCGATCTTGTCGGTATACTTGTCATATACCGGTTTCATGGCTTCGATAAAGGCCTGGCGGTCCGCATCGGTCAGGGTGTAGATTTCCAGCTTGCCGCTGTTCTTCAGGTTCTCGAAGCTCTTCTGGTTCAGTTCGTCGGCCAGCTGGCGTTCATAGTCAGTAGCCTCTTTCATGCATTCCGTGAAGAGTTTTTTCTGTTCGTCGGTCAGGCTGTTCCAGAAGGTGGTGTTGGTGAGCACAACGTAATCAATACGGCCGTGACCGGAGACAGTCATGTATTTCTGCACCTCGGCGTATTTCTGGGTGTCAATGTTGTTAAAGGTGTTCTCCTGGCCATCCACCGTTTTGTTCTGCAGGGCTACATACACCTCACCGAAAGCAATGGTCTGGGAGCCAGCTCCCAAGGCCTTAAACTGCTCATCCAGCACGCCACCGCTCTGGGTCCGGAATTTTAAACCCTTGAAGTCTTCCGGCCTCTTTAAAGGCCGCTTGCTGTTGGTAAAGTGCTTGGAACCGTTGGGCCACCAGGCCAGACCCAGCATACCCTGGGATTCCAGGGAACGCAGCAGCTTCTGGCCATATTCCCCGTCGTAGAACTTATAGGCGGCTTGGTCGCTCGCAAACAGGAAAGGCATATCCACCAGCTGGAAGGCCGGGTTAAATCCCACCAGCTTGGTCGCCGAAGGGGCAATGAGCTGCACGTTGTTAGCCCTCAGGGCCTCCAGCTCTTCCTTATCGCCGTAAAGCTGGGAGGAGGGGTAAACCTCTACCTTGAACTGGCCGTTGGACTTGCTCTCCAGCAGTTCTTTAAATTTTAAGGCCGCCTGTCCCTTGGGTGTGCTTTCAGCCACTACGTGGGAAAATTTAACTACAATGGGTTTCTTCTCCCCGGTCCCCTGGGCGCTCTTCTTTTCTCCGCCACAACCGGAAGCGGTAAGCGCCAGGCCCAGGGCTAAAAGGCCCACCAGAAGGATTTGCCATACCTTTTTCATGTCATTCGACCCCCTTATGATTTTATCAGTCACTCAACTTAAAAACTTCTGAATACTCAGTGTGCGGTTTCCCTGTTATGTAAACAGCACATACCCCCCTTCAGGTCATTTAATAGCAAATAACCATGGCCCTTCAGGAACCGGCGGCACGGGAGCCCTTTAAACGGAACGCTTCCTCCAGCAGCTCAGCACCGATAACCGGCCTGAATTGCTCGTAAAGGGGCTCCAGAGCCGCTTGCCACTTTTCCCTTTCTTCCGCAGTCAGGATGTGTACCTGGACCTTTCCCGACTCTTTAATTTGCTTGAAGTTTTTGTCATTTATGTGTGCCGCCTGATCCCGCTCCCACCGGGTTACCTCGGCCATGGTCTCCTCGATTATTTCACGGATGTCCGGAGGCAATGAGCGCCAGAAGGCGGCGTTGGTCAGCACCACGTAACCAATATAACCATGATTGCTAACCGTCATATAAGGCTGGAGCTGATAAAAGCGCTGGGAATAAATATTGGACATGGTGTTTTCCTGACCGTCCACCTGATTTCCGGACAGGGCACCGTAAACATCGCTAAAGGGCATTTGGGTGGCATTTGCGCCAAGGCTACGGAACTGTTCTTCCAGCACCCGGCTGTTAATCATCACCCGGAATGTTAAACCGGCAAAATCCCTGGGATGCACCAGGGGTCTTTTGCTGTTGGTCATCTGTTTAAATCCATTATCCCAGAAGGCCAGGGGATGAATATTATGGGGTTCCAGGGTGGCAAAAAGCTTTTTGCCTATTTCACCATCCAGCGCCTTGTGCACCTGTTCTTCGTTCTCAAAAAGATATGGTAAATCCAGCAACTGCCACTGGGGAGCCAAGCTGCTTAACTTGGATGTGGTAGGGGCAATGATCTGGACCGCACCTTTTTGCAGGGCGTCCAATTCCTCTCCATCCTTATAGAGTACGGAATTGGGGAAAACCTGGACTTCCACCCGCCCCCCGGTCCGCTCCTGCACCAGCCGGGCAAACCGCCGGGCCGCCTGCCCTTTAGGGGTATCCTCGGCCACCACGTGGGAAAACTTGATGACAATCTTTTCCCGGGGATCTACCTGTTCCCCGTCGGGCCCCCGCCGGTCGCACCCCGTGGTGATCAAGACCACCGCCATGAAGAACAACAACCATTTCTTTGCCCGATCAATCATGGCCGACCACTGCAACCTCCTTTGCGGAGTGACCCCGGGAAGCAAATCTCAATTCAGTAATATGTTAATTGCCCCAGTTTTCTGACACCTCGCCTTAATTCTACCCCCTTTTACCATCAATCCGCAATATTGCGGCCATAAAGTTAATTTTGGTCTTTATGTTCAGCGGTTAAACTATCTTATATCTTTTGACGGGACGTCCCACTGAACCGTACTGCAATTCCACCGTCACCTTGCCCAGCTGGCTCAAATATTCTAAATACCGGCGGGCTGTCACCCTGGCCAGGCCCAGGGCGACGGCCACCTCCTCGGCCGACAGGGCCCCGCCGTCTTTAATGAGCAAAAGTAAAACCTGCTTTAAGGTTACCCCGTTTAAACCCTTGGGCATCTCTTCTGCCCCTTCATCAATAACCACTGGCGCCCTTCCCCAGGCCAACTGGTCGATATCATCCTGTTCCAGCCGGCCTTCTTTATTTAAGCGGCTGTACAAAAGAGCGAAACCCTCCAGGGCACTCCTCAAACGACTGAACTTGAAGGGTTTGATGATGTAATCCACCGCCCCGTAGCGGAAGGCGTTTTGAATCGTCTCCGCATCCTGGGCCGCCGTTACCAGCAATACATCGGTGGGCAAGCCCAGGCGGCGAATTTCCTGCAGGGCGGCCAGGCCACTCATATCCGGCAGGTAAACATCCAAAAGGGTCAGGGCGGGCTTCAACCGGGCCGCCAGCTGCACCGCTTCCTTTCCCGTACGGGCTACGCCCACTACCTTAAAACCGGGTACGGCATTGACAAAACCCCGGTTTACCTCCACCACCATGGGATCATCCTCGACAATCAGTACCTCAATGACGCTCACGATGTCACCCCCTGGATTGCATTGCTCGAGGGTGTACTACAAGGACTTTCCCCCGGAATACGCACTGTAACAGTGGTCCCCTCCCCTTCCCGGGAGTGCACGGTAATCTTTCCGCCGGCAGTATCGACATGCTTTTTCACCAGATACAGGCCAATCCCCCGCCCGGTTCCTTTGGTAGAAAACCCCTGTTCAAAGATCCGCTCCTGGAGATGGGACGGTATGCCCAATCCCCAGTCCCGCACAACCACCACCAAGCCCCCCGAATCATCCCGCATCTCAAATGCCACCCGCCTGCGGGAGGGCTCCACCTCCCGCACCGCATCAAGGGCGTTTTCTAGAAGATTGCCCAGCACCACCCCCAGGGCGGCAGCATCCATATGGGGCGGCAACCGGGACAGCCGGGAGGAGCGGTTGATATGGAGGTCCACCTTTAGCTCCCGGGCCCGGCTATATTTGCCCAGCAACAACCCAGCTATGCTGTAATCACAGATGTTCTTGGTCAGCAGGCGGGTAAGTTCCTGTTGTTCCTCAGTAACGGCAAAGATGTAATCCACCGCCTCCTGCACCCGGTTCAACTGGAGCAGACCGGCAATGGTGTGCAAACGGTTGAGATATTCATGGTTTTGCACTCGCAGGGCCTCCACAAAGGATTTGACCCCGGTCAGTTCTTCGGCCAGGTGATGCACCTCGGTGCGGTCCCGAAAGGAAGCCAGGGCACCCACAACCTCCCCCTTCACCCGCACCGGCACCCGGTTAACAATAACCACCGTGTTTTTTAAAACCCGCTCCTGGTTAAACTCCGGTTGGCCCGTTTGCAACACCCGGGGTAAAAAACTATCCGGGAGCACTTCGGTAATGGACCGGCCCACCACCTCATCATCATCCGTACCCAACAAACGTTTGGCTTCTTCGTTGATCACCGTAATGCGCATATCCCGGTCGATGGCAATAATACCCTCGCCCATGGCCTGGAGCATGGCCGTACGCTCTTCCAGGATGCGGGCAATCTCTTCGGGTTCCAGGGTAAACATGGCCCCCTTAATCCTGCTGGCCAGGTAGAGGGAACCCAGCAAACCGGTCAGCAAACCGATGGCCAAGGATGGGTAGAGCTGGGCCTGGATGGCCCGAAAGAGCTCAGCAAAGGTAGGAGTAATAATACCTACCACCACCACTCCCACCTGTCGCGTGCCTTCATCTACCTTGATGGGGGAAAAGGCACGCACGGCGGGACCCATCACACCGGCGGTACGGGTAATATATTCCCGGTCGGACAGGGCCCGGTCCAGGTCCCTGTCCGAAAACCTGCCTCCGATGCGTTCCGCCACCGGATGGGAGTAACGCACCCGGTTCATATCCACCACGACAATGTACTCCACCCCGGTGGCCAGCCTGATTTTTTCAGCCACGGGCTGAATGATGCTGGCACCGCCGGGATGCCCCACATTATTCTGGATGGCCTCCATCTGGGCCAGGGTCCGGGCAATGGCCAGGGCGCGCCTGCCCATTTCCTCTTCCAACAAGTGGGAAACCTTAACCCCCATGAGTATTACGGCCACTAGAATGGCCAGCAACACCGAAACAAAAGATAAAATGGCCAACCTGGTGCCCAGCGGCAAAAAACGTCGGTAAATCTCCAAAGCACCATCTCTCCTCAGAAAATTAAGGCCATTGTAATTATTAACATAATTCGATACCCAGGGAACCAAACCCTCCTTATTTCAAGGAAATACTGTGCTATAGCAGGAGAAACCAAGGGGGTATAGAAAAATAGCTCTGGGCAGCTCCAAAACTTTAGGAAAAAAAGCCAATGGGAATAATAACCTAAAGAGGCTAAACAATTCCAAAGAAGGTCAATGATCCTCCCGGGCAGGCGTATAATTTTAAAGTAAACCCCTGGTCCGCGAGGTGATCACCTTTGGTGAAAATCAGGCTCTGGCAAAACCACAGTGAACAGAACGGAACTTTAGAAAATGAACGCCGAAACCTTCCTGTTTTTTCACCGGGGGGACAACTGGAAAAAAACCATGGTGGAGGTGAAGACCAGCGCCAGAAAAACGTCCGGGAAATTATGAAAGAACTGGACTCTTTAGTCGGTCTTGCCGGGGTAAAGAAACTGGTGGGCGAAATCCACGCCTTTGTGGAAATACAGCGCCGGCGGCAAAGGGAAAAGCTAGCCACCGAACCCCAGGTTTTGCACATGGTTTTTAAGGGCAATCCAGGGACGGGCAAAACCACCGTGGCCCGCATCATCGGCCGCCTATTCAAAGAAGTGGGGGTTTTACCCAAGGGCCACCTGGTGGAAGTGGAAAGGGCCGACCTGGTAGGGGAATACATCGGCCATACGGCGCAAAAAACCAGGGAGCAGATTAAGAAGGCCCTGGGGGGTATTCTTTTCATCGATGAAGCCTATTCCCTGGCCCGGGGCGGTGAAAAGGATTTTGGACGGGAAGCCATTGACGCCCTGGTCAAAGGAATGGAAGATCACAAGGACAATTTGATTCTTATCCTGGCCGGTTACCGCCAGGAGATGGAATGGTTCATGGAAAGCAACCCGGGCTTACGCTCCCGGTTTCCTATCCACATCACTTTTCCCGATTACACCACCACGGAGCTTTTGGCCATAGCGGACCTGATGTTGAAAAAGCGCCAGTACCATTTGTCCCCGGCAGCCCGGGACGAACTGCGCCTCATTCTGGAGGAAACCCGGTCCCTTCACGTGCACAGCGGCAATGCCCGCCTGGTGCGCAATCTCATCGAACGGGCCATACGCCAGCAGGCAGTGCGCCTGGTTCGCAAAGGACAGGTCAACCGGGAGGACTTGATGACCATCACCCGGGAAGATATACTCCGGGCCCAGGAAAACAATCCAGACATTTGATGTTCCTATGACATACAACTGCCATCACAAAGGGGAGTCTTAAGTTGCAAGCAAAGGACTTAACCGCGTTAGCGGCCACAGTAGAAGATGAAGTAAAGCCTTATTACGAAATAGTCGAAGCCGTATCACGCCAAAACCATGCCCGGGTACTGGCCGCCTTTAACCACGCCCGGGTAAGCGATTACCATTTGAAAGGTTCCACCGGTTACGGTTACGGCGACCAGGGACGGGAAACCCTGGAAAAAGTGTATGCCCGGGCGTTTCAAGCCGAAGCAGCCCTGGTGCGGGGGCAAATTGTCAGCGGCACCCACGCCATTGCCCTGTGCTTGTTTGGAGTTTTGCGTCCCGGAGACGAATTGCTGGCAGTAACGGGAGCACCCTATGATACCCTCCAGGAAATGATCGGCATTAGGGGTCACGCACCGGGAACTTTAAAGGAAATGGGCGTTACCTACCGGCAGGTGGATCTACTGCCCAATGGGAGTCTTGACATGGCTGAAATTGCCCGAGCATTGAATCAACGCACCCGCATGGTAATGTTTCAACGTTCCCGAGGTTACAGTTTGCGCCCTTCCCTAAGCCTGGATGAGATGAGCCGGGCCATCGCATGGATTAAGAAAAAACACCCCCACGTGGTAATCTTTGTGGACAACTGCTACGGTGAATTTGTGGAACCTCTGGAACCCCCGGCGGTGGGAGCGGACCTGGTGGCCGGATCGTTAATTAAAAACCCCGGCGGGGGCCTGGCTCCCGGCGGCGGTTACGTGGTGGGGAGGCAACCTTACGTGGAAATGGCTGCTAGCCGCCTGACGGCACCGGGCCTGGGCAGCGAAGTTGGGCCCAGTCCCGATTACCAGCGCCTGCTCTTCCAGGGGCTCTTCCTGGCTCCCCATGTGGTAGCCGAAGCTTTAAAAGGGGCCATCTTTACCGCCCGCCTCTTTGAACGGCTGGGTTTTAAAGTGGACCCTGTACCCCAGGAAAAACGCACCGACATTGTCCAGGCCATTCTTTTGGGCTCACCCGAAAGAGTGATCGCTTTCTGCCGGGGATTGCAGCAGTCTTCACCCGTGGATTCCCATGTGCGGCCTCAACCGGTGGACATGCCCGGTTACGGTGATGCGGTGATCATGGCTGCCGGCACCTTTGTGCAGGGTTCCTCCATCGAGTTGAGCGCAGACGCGCCCATGCGTGAACCTTACGCGGTGTACATGCAGGGGGGGTTGTCCAAGGAATATGTCCGGCTGGCCGTGCTCGCGGCAGCCAGGGCGGTACTGGCGGTGGAACAGGAATGAACTTAAAACAGCTGGAAACCTTTTTATGGGTAGCGGAACTGCAGAGCTTCACCCGGGCGGCCAAGCATCTTTACATGAGTCAGCCGGCAGTGAGTTTTCAAATAAAGTCGCTGGAGGAAAGTCTGGGTGCCACCCTTTTTTACCGGGGCGATAAAAAGGTGGAACTTACCGAAGCTGGACGCCTTCTCTACCCCGAAGCCCGGCAAATATTGCGCCATTTTCAAAAAATCAAAGCCGGACTGGATGAATTGAAAGGGCTTAAAAGGGGGCATCTTTGTCTGGGAGCCAGCACCATTCCCGGCGAATACCTGCTGCCTTTGCTGATCGGTCGTTTTCACCGTCATTACCCGGGAGTGGAGGTTACCCTGCGCATAGCAGGAAGCGGACAGGTCATCCGCTGGGTGCGGGAGAGGGAAATTGATCTGGGAATCACCGGAGCACCCGTCAAAGAGGAAGGGCTGGAATGTTTGCCCTGGTATCAAGACAGGCTGGTGCTTATTGTAGGAGTCGGACACCCCTGGGTAGACCGGGAAGCAGTGAGTCCGGATGAATTGCTGGCCCAACCCCTGATCTTGCGGGAGCCAGGTTCGGGTACGCGCCGTTCCCTGGAGGAAAAACTGGCCCAGGTAGGCCGTTCCCTGGAAGAAGCGCAGGTGGTAATGGAATTGGGCAGTACCCGGGCCGTTATTACGGCCGTACAGGCCGGCCTGGGGGTCAGCCTGGTTTCCGCCCTGGCCGCCGCCGAACCCCTGGCCCTGGGAAGGGTGTACCAGGTGAATCTGAAGAATATGGACTTGACCCGCTACCTTTATTTGATCCATGCACCAGAATGGCCGGGGAGTTTCGCCGCCGGAGCCTTCTGGGACTTTATTAAACAGGAAGAATGGGCAGGTAAACAAAATAAATCAAACAAAAAGGCCCCTCCAACGGAGAGACCGGCTCCTTGAATTTATTGTGTTTTTTGTTCGGAAAAGGAGGTACTCATGGGACGCATAGGGCTGACGGTGGAAATGGCGTGCTTATAAACCATCATTTGCTTGCCGTCACTTTCCAAAATGACGGTAAAATTGTCAAAGCCCCTGACCACTCCCTTTAGCTGGAAACCGTTGACCAGAAAGATGGTCACGGGAACATTTTCCTTGCGCACCTGATTTAAAAAGGCGTCCTGCAAATTTATTTGTGGCTTGCTCATTGGAAGGTCCCTCCGTCGGTAGTATTTTTTTCTAATTTGCTTTTCGACGTATCTAACAATACTCCTTCTGCCCGTCTCGTAATTTCTCGGGCGACTTCCGTTAAACTGGTATACTGCCCTACATTTACCCAGTTAATCCGCGGGTCCCGTTTGAACCAGGTAAACTGCCTTTTGGCAAAACGCCTCGTGTTCCTTTTGAGCAAACGAACCGCTTCATCCATCGTGGACAGCCCCCGCAGGTAGGCGATAATTTCCTTGTATCCGAGACCCTGCATGGAGGTTAAGCGGGGACTGTACCCCCGGTCTAAAAGGCCCTGCACCTCTTCTACCAGACCCATCTCCATCATCTGATCCACCCGGGCTTCGATGCGCTGGTACAGCCGCTGCCGATCCATGCTCAGTCCAAGGATGAAAAAATTATAAGGAGGCTTTTCCCCTTCTTCCCGCAAGGCGCTTGACATGGGGTGCCCCGTGAGGTGATAAACCTCCAGGGCCCGGATCACCCGTTTTAAGTTGTTTGGATGAACCCGGGCCGCCGTCTCCGGGTCCACCTCGACCAGGCGCCGGTAAAGGGCTTGCGGCCCTTTTTCCTCTGCCTCCCTCACGAGTTTACAGCGAAAATCTTCATCTACGCCGGCGCTGGTGAAATGGTAGGGTTCAATTACCGAGCGGATATAAAGCCCGGTACCCCCGACTAAAAGGGGTAGCCTGCCCCGCTCCCATATTTCACGGATGTGTTGCCGGGCCTGCGCCTGGTAAAGGGCCACGCTGTAGGGCTCATCGGGCTCAATGATGTCAATCATATGGTGGGGAATGCCCCGCCGTTCTTCCATTGTTGGTTTGGCCGTGCCGATATCCATATAGCGGTAGACCAGCATGGAATCGGCGGAAACAATCTCTCCCCCCAATCTTAGGGCTACCTCTACCGAAACGGCGGTTTTACCCACAGCCGTAGGTCCAACCAGGACCAAAAGGGGTGTTGGTGTTTCCATTAACCCGTTCCCCCTCTTTTTTCGATGATCCCGTAAGCCACGGGGGAAGATTTGCCACCCTGAACCCGGGTAAAACCCAACCGCGCAAACTCTCCGCTGTCCCGGGTTTCCTTCATCACCACCCGTCGCCGGGCCACTCTTACGGCTTCCTCTACCGCCTGAACTGAAATGGGGGCGGGATTAGCTACGAGGCGCACGGGGTTGATGGCCGCGGATTTTTCAAGAGGTTTGCGAAACATAGGATCAAAGTAAACCACATCAAAGCTCTCTGGGGCCAGCCCTTTTAAATAAGATAAATGATCGGCGCAAACCACCTCAATGCGGGCCATAGCTTCAATCAATTCCCGGGGGACGCGGTCGCGATAAGTTTTAAGGCCATGCTCTACAAGAACCGCGAGTACAGGGGACGACTCCACCCCTACCACCCGGCCCTGGTTACCTACCCAAAAGGAAGCCACGGTGGCGTCCACCCCCAGGCCCAGGGTGCAGTCTAAAACCCAATCCCCCGGTTGCAGGTCCATGGCTTTAATCATCCAATCAGTTTTTCCAGCCTTTATTGCACTTATACGCAACTTAGCCATGCTAGGGTGCAGAAAAAGCTCTTCACCATTATAGAAACAGGAAACCCGGCGGGCCGAAACCACCAGAACACCGGAAACTCCATATTTTTTAGCCAGAGCAGGAATGGAAAGGCCGGCACGGGGTACCAGGGGCACCCCCAGCCGCAAACTAAACCTGGTAGCCAGTTCCAACTCCGGGGCACCGGCCCGGTGGCCCGTGGTAACCACGCACACGGCCGACAAGAACACCACCTCTGCTTCAGGAGCGCTTAAAGCGTTGAGCCAGTTCATGGTGAGAAACATGGATAATGGTGGGCCTGCCGTGGGGACAGGTAAAGGGATTCCCGGCTGCCGCCAGTTGCTCCAAAAGGGACCTGGCCTCCGCCCCGGATAGTCCTTCCCCGGCCTTTATTGCCGCCCGGCAGGCAGCCTGAGCCGCCAAGTGATGCACCAGGTCCTCCCGGGATGGGGAGCGGCCGGGTTCATCCAGGTAACCAATTATGTCCCGCAAGTAGGATTCACCTTCTCCCGGAGGGAAATCCGGTGGTAGTCCCCGCACTACCACCGTATCCTGGCTGAAGAAATCCAGTACAAATCCCAGGGAAGCGAGGAATTCCCGGTGTGCTTCCAACAGGCGGGCTTCCCGGTGGGTGAGAAAGACATTCACTGGCAGCACAAGCATCTGGGAAGCTGCTCCCGGGCCGGCCAGCGCGGCCAGGTATTTTTCATAGAGAACCCGCTCGTGGGCGGCGTGCTGGTCAATGATATACAGGCCATCCGGTCCCGTGGCTAAAAGATAGGTGGGCATGAGCTGGCCCAGATACTCTACCGCAGGAAAGGAGGGCCCGGCATGGTCATACACCGGCGCCGCTTCGGCCACGTAACCCTCACTGCCAGTCGGGGGGAGGCTGTGCGGCGGATGGTCTGGAAACAAAACCTGTTGTCTGCCGGCCTCCGGCGGGAAGAAACGGGGTACCCGTGGCAGGGGCTCCTCCCGCAAATCAGGCTCGTGCTCCCGCAGCACTGCTCCTGGAATGACCAGCCGGTTGCCCATCAGGGCCTTCCGGACGGCGCGGGTAACGGCCTCCGACACTTCCCTTTCCCGGGCCAGCCGGACCTCCAGCTTGGCCGGGTGAACATTGACATCCAGCAGTTCCGGAGCGACGGAAAGGGAAATCACCGCCACCGGGTAACGGCCGGCCGGCAAAAGGGTGTGATAGGCCTCGCACACCGCCATGGTAACCAGGGAGCTGTACACGTAACGTCCGTTGATCAGCACGGTGACCTGGCGGCGGTTGCTACGGTGCAGGGTGAGCCGCCCGGCATAGCCCTTTATCTGCAGCCAATCCCCGGAGCAGTCCTCTACCGGAAGCATTTGCCGGGCAAGCTCTGAACCGTAGAAGGAAGCAATGACATCCAGCAGCTTGCCGGTCCCCAGCGAGGCAAAAACCTGCCGCCGGTTATGGGTAAACCGTATGGCCACCTCCGGCCGGGCCAGGGCTAGGCGGAAAACATAGTCTCCCACCACACCCCCCTCGGTGCCGGGGGACTTCATATATTTTTTCCTGGCCGGAGTGTTATAGAAAAGGTTTTCCACGGTGACAATGGTCCCCGGAGCCAGGGCGGCGGGGCCGCTATTGATCACCTTGCCCCCCTCCACCTCAAGAAAAGTTCCCCGGTCGGCAGTGGCGGTGCGGGTCTTCAGGGTCAATTTGCTTACCGCGGCTATACTGGGGAGCGCCTCTCCCCTGAAGCCCAGGGTGGTGATCCGGGAAAGATCCGCCGGCCCGCGGATTTTGCTGGTAGCATGGCGTAAAAGGGCAAGCTGCGCGTCCTCCTCGTCCATGCCGCAGCCGTTGTCCCGGACCACAATGCGGGTCAGGCCCCCCTGTTCAATCTCCACCGAGATGGTCGAAGCCCCGGCATCCAGGGAGTTCTCCACCAGTTCCTTGACCACCGAGGCCGGTCTTTCCACCACCTCACCGGCGGCAATCTGGTTGGCCGTAGTTTCATCCAGAATAACAATCTTCGGCAATTATTCCCCCACCTTTGGACCCTCGGAAACCCATTCCTGGCCTTTATCCCGGTCAAAGGCCAGGAAGGTATCGGTGGATTTATCCTGCAGGTAGACAAACTGGTACTGCGCAAGCCCCCTAGCCTGTTCGTAGGCATCGTAAGCCTCAGTTTGACAGGCCCCACAGGCCGTAAAGGGTATGGACACGCAAAACACCCGGTTGGAGTGGCCGTAGCCATGATCGGCCCGGGAGTCAATGGTAATATAGCCGGGGCAGTTGGGACAGCGGCGTACCCTTTCCAGCTGCTCCTCTTCAATGTAGTCGGTATCGTAATAGATGTGCTTACGGCGCTGAAAAAAAGTTCCTGTGCCAAAAATTTTATCTAGATCAACCCGGTCCCTGTTTTCCCATACGTTCCGGAGCTGTTCTACTACCCGTTGTACCCTGGCTACCCGTTCCGGGTTTTCCAGTATCGTTCCGGGCCATTCGGGCTCCCGCACGTAAGAATAGTCATGGCCGGCCAGGGCCAGCAGGATGGCCAAGTTGACATAGGGCAGAGCCGTTTCAATGGCATAACCCCCTTCCAACACCGCCAGGTGGGGATTAAGCTTGCGGGTGAACTCGGCGTAGCCCCTGGCCGTAAAACGCATGCTGCCCAGGGGATCGGTAAAATGGTTGTCCTGCCCCGCGGAGTTGATAATAAATTCCGGTTTAAATTCTTCTAAGATCGGTAAAATCAAATTATCTACCACATAATGAAAGGTCTCATCGCCCAGTCCCGGAGGCAGGGGAATATTAATGGTGCGGGCATAGGCCCCGGGGCCGCCCAGTTCATTGGGAAATCCCGTTCCAGGGTAAATGGTACGCCCGTCCTGGTGAAAGGAGATAAACAGGACATCGGGATCGTGATAGAAGATGTCCTGGGTACCATCCCCATGATGTACGTCCGAGTCGACAATGGCAATGCGCTTAATACCATGGTGGCGGCGCAGGTATTCCACTAGAATGGCCTCATTATTGATATTACAAAAACCCCGGTTGCCGTGGACCACCCGCATGGCATGGTGCCCCGGGGGACGCACCAGGGCAAAACCGTTTTTTAATTCTCCATGCACAATGGCATCGGCCAGCAGGGTGGCCGAACCGGCGGCAATAAGATGTGCCTCGGTAACCTGGCTTTGCACCCGGGGAACACAGAAGTGTACCCGGGCAATGTCGTGGATGGTGGCCAGGCGGGGGGCGTATTCCTCTATTTCGGGCAGATCTAAAACTCCTTCTTCAAAGATCTGATCCCGGGTGTATAAAAGACGTTCTTCCCGTTCCGGGTGGGTGGGCGAAATGGCCCAGTCAAAGGCCGGGAAAAATACCAGGCCGGTTTTATTATTTTTCATTCACTGGTCCCCCCCACTCCCACGTGGTATAAAATCCCCCGCCGGGTCTGTACGGTGACATCAATTAAGCGACCGACCGTCACCCAGTCCCGCACCATGTTGAAGACTTCCCGCCTGGTAACCTCCAACCCTTCCACGCAGTCTTCCAGCCCGTGACGGGCCGCCCGCTTGCACAGCCATTCTTTGGCTAGTTCTAAAGCCTTTTCCTCATTGAAGGAACGTTCGGTGATCTTTCCCTGGTAGCCCTCCTCCTGGATGATGTATATACCCTGCTCCGTGTCGGCCCTTAAGGTTACCTGCAGGGTAGGCCGAGCCACTGCCGCTCCGATGGCGTTGGCCACCGGAGCGTAGGGCGGGATCACCGGGTAACACCCCAAACGGGCAGCAATCTGGGAAACAAAACCGGCCGCCCCACCGCCCACACCCACCACGGTACTGGGGCGTACTTTCTTCTTCTGCAGCACTTCCCAAACCCGGTAAGCCGGCTCCTGCTCCCAGCGGCAAAACATGGCTTCAATTTCCCGGGTAATGGTTTCAATTACCCGGGTGGTCACCCGGCTGGCCATTTCGGCAACGGAAAGCCCTAAAGGTGCGCCCAGCATCTGCATGGCTTCCCGGGCCCGGTCGACATCTCCAAGCCTGGTTAACCCCAGCACCCTTAAGGCATCGGTGGGTGTAGGCAAGGGACCGCCCAGGCAGTAGGGGGCTCCCAGGCGCTCGGAATAAATGATAATGTCCTTCCCTACCCGTTCGACAACGCTGTCGCCTCCCACGGGCACCGATTTCACCGCCAGCGCCCGAACGTGAGTGAGCATGTCATCCACCCGGGCTCCCCGGGAAGCTAAAAGGGGTTGGCCGCTCAAGATCAGGGCCAGGTCGGTAGTGGTACCACCGATATCCACCACCACTGCCGTTTCCCCCGGCGGAGTCAACGCCTGCACTCCCAACGTACTGGCCGCCGGCCCGCTAAAAATGGTTTCCACGGGCGCCTCCAGGGAACTTTCCAGGGGCAGGGTACCGCCGTCGGCCTTGAGAATAAAAATGGCACCCTTTATTCCCCGCTGCGAGATGGCCTCCTGAACGGAACGAACAAAGAACTGGTACTTTTCCCGGGTGGCACAGGTGAGATAAGTGGAAACCACCCGGCGGGGAAAGTTCAATTGTCCGGCCACCTGATGACCCAGCTCCACATGCCAGTCGGGGTAGTTCCATAGTACGCGGGCGGCCACTTCCTTTTCATGACGGTGGTTGCGGCACGAAAATTTACCTACTACAGCCACCTTGCGATAACCCCTGGCTGCCAGTTCTGCGGCAGCCTGGTCCACCTCGGTCAAGCGCAGCGGAATAATCTCCCGCCCCCGGTAGTCAATGGCTCCCTGGATGATATATGTGTCGGTAGGGAAACGGTACAGGCTGGGGCTTAAGCCGGGCCCGGGCATGAGGATCAAGCCCACGGGATCGTATTTCTTTTCCGCAATCAAATTTGTGATCACGGTGGTGCTGAAGACCACCCGCTCCACCAGTTCCCCCTCCACTCCTTTCATAATCTCGTCCAGGGCTTCAAGAAGGGAGGATAACAGGTCCTCCCGGGTAGGCACCTTGGCCATAGCCCGGACCAGCCCCCGATCCAGGAGAACCGCATCAGTACATGTGCCCCCTACATCTATGCCTATATACACGGGAAGGTTTCACCCCCTACCGAAATCTCTTTTTCCAGGGATGACCACTCTAACTACCGTGGCCGGCTGCCCGCCTTACACCCTGTTTTAAACTCCGCTGCCAGGCGGCAAGGGTATTCAGGGCCTCCAGGGGGGTCATTTGCCACAGATCCAGTTTCACCAGTTCATCCAGGATAGGATGTTTGGGAACCGCAGTTTTCTCTTCCCTGTGAGCCGGCAAGTCCCTTGACGCCGGGTTTACAGCTCCCCCGTCCCGGCGGCACTCCAGTTCGTGGAGTATTTCTGCGGCTCTTTGCAGGATTTCCCCGGGCAAGCCCGCCAGGCGGGCCACCTGGATGCCGTAACTGCGATCTGCCCGCCCGGGACGCACCCGGCGCAGGAAAACTACGTCTTCTCCCCTTTCCTCCACGGCAACGGTAAAATTTTTGACCCCTGGCAAGACATCCAGCTCAGTCAATTCGTGATAATGAGTGGAAAAGAGGGTTCGGGCACCGATGCGGCGCACGATGTATTCCACCAGTGCCCGGGCAATGCTGATGCCATCGTAAGTGCTGGTGCCCCGCCCCACCTCGTCCATGATGATCAAGCTCCGGGGCGTGGCCGCACTGACAATTACCTGACACTCGCTCATCTCCACCATGAAAGTGCTTTGCCCCGCGGCCAGATCGTCGCTGGCCCCCACCCGGGTAAAAATACGATCCACAATACCTATTTCCCCGGAGGCAGCGGGAATAAAGCTACCCACCTGAGCCATTAATACCAGCAGGGCTACCTGGCGCATATAGGTGCTCTTCCCCGCCATATTGGGTCCGGTGAGCAGGATCAGGCGGGTATCGCCTCCCAGATCCACGTCGTTGGGTACAAATTCCCCCGGCTCCAGCACCTGCTCCACCACCGGGTGACGCCCTTCCCGGATGGTTATGCGGGAGCCGTCGTTTACTTCGGGACGGACATAATTTCCCTTCACCGCTGACTCAGCCAGGGAAAGAAGGGCATCGGTACGGGCTACCGCCCCCGCTGCCTGTTGAATGCGCCTCACCTGCGCAGACACTTTTTCCCTTATTTCGGTAAATATACGGTATTCCAGCTGAACAAGCCTTTCTTCCGCTCCCAGGATTTGTTCTTCCAGTTCCTTTAACTCCGGGGTAATAAAACGCTCCGCCCCGGCCAGGGTCTGCTTGCGTATGTAGTCGGAGGGCACAAGATTAAGGTTGGGGCGGGTTACTTCCAGGTAATAACCAAACACCTTATTAAAGCCTACCTTCAAGGAGCGGATACCGGTACGCTCCTTTTCCCGGGCTTCCAGCTGGGCCAGCCAGTTTTTACCCTCCCGGCTGGCCTGGCGCAGGCGGTCCACCTCGGGATGATATCCCTCCCGGATGACACCACCTTCCCTGGAACCGGCAGGGGCATCGGCGTCAATAGCTTCATCTAAAAGCTGGACAACATCTTCCAGGCAGTCCAGATCTCCGGCAATCTCCTGCCAGAGGGGAGCTTTTTTATTGCACAGCACCTTTTTTACCTGCGGCAAAACGGCCAGGGAGTTTTTTAAAGCAAGCAAATCCCGGGGGCCGGCGGTGCCATAGACTACCCGAGAGGATAACCTTTCCAAATCGTAGATGGTCTTTAAAAGTTGCTGCAGTTCCTGGCGGGCAAGACTATCATTGACCAGTTCCTCCACCGCATCCTGACGGGCCCGAATGGCCTGCACATCCAGCAGGGGGCGCTCCAACCAGGACTTCAACAAACGCCCGCCCATGGCCGTTACCGTGTGGTCCAGCACCCAGAGAAGGGTACCCCAACGGGAGCCATCCCTTAAGGAACTAGTTAACTCCAGATTGCGCCGGGTGACCCCGTCCAAATGCATGTACTGGCCCGCACTGTATATTTCTACCCGGTTGAGCTGGCCCAGTTCCCGCTTCTGGGTGGCTTTAAGGTAATTCAACATTCCCCCGGCACAGAGGATGGCCAGGGGCAGGCCGCTTAAACCGGAGCGGGTCCAACCCGTTCCCAGCTGTTCCTGTATGCTCCGGACCGCCTCCCCCCGCTCGAAGGCGGCGGGGCTCCAGAAGGAAGCAACCGCTTTGGGCAGCCGGGACTTGACGGCCCTGGCCAGCTCCCGGTAAAAGGGTATATCGGGCAGGAGAACCTCGGCCGGTTCCAGGCGGGTCAGTTCATCCAGCAAGGCATCCCGGCCGCTTATCTGGGTAACCATGAACAGGCCCGTGGTTACGTCCACCACGGCCAGACCGTAAGCATTGCCTTTTTCAACTACAGCCGCCAGGAAATTATGTCTCCTTTCCTCCAGGCATTCCATGATCGTGCCGGGGGTAACCACCCGGGTCACTTCCCGCTGCACGATCCCCCTGGCATCGGCCGGGTCCTCAACCTGGTCGCAAATGGCCACCTTGTAACCCCGTTCAATTAAACGGGCAATATAGGTTTCCGCCGCATGATAGGGCACCCCGCACATGGGCACCCGGCCTGCTGCCCCGGCGTCCCTTCCGGTAAGAGTAATTTCCAGTTCCCGCGAGGCTACCAGGGCATCATCAAAAAACATTTCGTAAAAATCCCCGAGACGAAAAAAGAGTATAGCATCTTGATAATTCTGTTTAATCTGCAAATACTGCTTCAGCATGGGGGTATAGGACACCAATAATCCCCTCCTGGGCACCATTATAACACAAAGAACTGCCTGGCAAAAGGAAAACCCGGTCCCGAGGGCCAGGCTCCGAAACCCTAATGAAAATAAGTTTGCGCCCGGTCCCCAAATAAGATATAATACGAGGAGTAACGGGAAGGGATCAGGTATGAAGGAAAGAATACCCACCTATGAAGTAATAACCTTTGGCTGCCAGATGAATGACCACGACTCGGAAGTAATGGCCGGCATGCTGGAATCTCTGGGTTACGAACCAGCTGCCAGCACTGATGAGGCCGATGTAATACTGGTGAACACCTGCTGTGTGCGGGAAACAGCCGAAAATAAGATATACGGCCTTTTAGGGCGCCTAGCTCACTTAAAGGGTAGAAGAAAGGGCAACCTGATCATTGGCATAGCTGGATGCATGACCCAGCAGCCGGAAGTAGCCCGCAAAATCAAAAACCGTTTTCCCCAGGTGGATCTCATCCTGGGTACCCATAACTTGCACCGCCTGCCCGAACTCCTTTTACAGGCCCGGGAATGCCGGGAAAGGGTCATGGAGGTATGGGATCAAGCTGGAGAGATTGTGGAAAACCTGCCCATCCGCCGGGCCTCCAAGGTGAAGGCCTGGGTAAACATCACCTACGGCTGCAATAATTTTTGCACCTACTGTATTGTACCTTACGTGCGCGGGCGGGAGCGCAGCCGCCGGCCGGAAGATATCCTTAACGAGATTCGCCGGCTGGTACAGGAAGGCTACCGGGAAGTCACCCTTTTAGGGCAAAATGTGAACTCTTACGGCAAGGATTTGCCCGGACCGATCAGTTTTGCCCGCCTGCTAACAGAAGTGGATCAAATTCCGGGCCTTTGGCGTATTCGTTTTACCACCTCCCATCCCCGGGATTTTACCCCGGAACTGATTGATACCATTGCCCGCTGTCCCCACGTATGCGAACATATACATCTGCCCGTACAGGCAGGCAGCAACCGTATCCTGAAGCTGATGAACCGGGGTTACGACCGGAACTATTACCTGAACTTGGTAGAGCGCATTCGCCGGGCTATACCCGGCGTGGCCATAACCACTGATATCATGGTAGGGTTCCCCGGGGAAACGGAAGAGGATTTTACCCAGACCATGGATCTGGTGGAAAGGGTGCGCTTTGATGGCGCTTTTACCTTTGTATATAACCCCCGACCGGGCACCCCGGCAGCGCGCTTCCCTGAGCAGGTACCCGACGAAATAAAGAGCGAAAGGATCCAAAAGCTCATTGAAAGACAAAACGAAATCACCCTAGCCCATAACCAGGCCCTCGTTGGCCGGGTGGAGCAGGTTCTGGTGGAAGGCGAAAGCAAAACCAACCCCGAAATGATGAGCGGCCGCACCAGGACCAACCGGCTGGTGATTTTCCCCGGCTCCAGGGATCTCGCCGGACAACTGGTGAATGTGACCGTTACCGGAGCCCGCCTCACTCACCTGGAAGGCAAATTGGCGGCGACGGTATGATCAATATTTCCCCGGATGGGAGGTGATTGATGTGTCTATAATCGCAAAGGCCCGGGAACTGGGAGAAGAAATTGCCCGCTCCCATGAGCTGGCGGCCATGATCCAGGCCCAGCAGGCTATGCTGCAGGATCCTGCCGCCAAGCAAATCATCGATGAATTTCATCAAAAGCAGCGGTTCCTGCAAATGATCCAGACCCAGGGCCTGGAACTTACGGAAAGCCAGAAGGCCGATGTGGAAGATCTGGAAAAGCGCATGATGGATAACCCGTTGATTACGGAATTTTTCCGTGCTCAACACAACTTCGAACAGTTACTGGAAGAAATCAACCAGATCATTAGCGATGCCATTTCCGGCGGCCAGCATTCCTGTTCCGATGAAAGCTGCAGTTGCTGCTGCGGCTGTGAGTTTTAGTTATAACTGCTGGCGCACCTGCAAGCGGCGGTAGCGGTTAATAGCGGCGGCAATTTCCTGCACCCGGGGGCGGGCATAATCCCCCGGGTGCAGGCCTTTAAAGGGAGATACAACATCCAGGCCCTCTCTATCTATATCCGCCAGCACCGCCAGGACTACTTCCCTCAAGGTTCGTTCTCCGTTAACGTAGTGTTTAGCCGCATATTTGATGATCTCAGCTATGGCCCGCAATTGAGCTGGATCCACCAGTTGCTCCACATCCTGCAGGTCAATATCCATGTGGCCGTAGACAATTTCATCGGTACCCCGCGCTTTTACCTTGGCCCGTCCCTCGAGGATAAAGGAGGCAGGCAAAGGGATACGGGGGGTAACCCGGTTAAAAGTACCAACAGCCTCTACCCGGCGCTCATCACGGTGGCGTAAAGCAATCTCTCTGGCCCGCCGGGTTACATCCAGGGGGATGTAATTTTGCATCATAATAACCCGATCGGCCACCGCAAAGTAATCTCCCGATCCGCCCACCACCAGCACGGTGGAAACCCCCAGGTGCTCGTAAAGCTGGCGCACTCGGTCAATAAAGGGGGTGATGGGTTCGAATTCCTTGGCCACCAGTTCCTGCATGCGGCCATCTCGGATCATAAAGTTGGTTGCACTGGTATCCTCATCCAGAAGCAACAAGCGAGTCCCCACTTCCAGAGCCTCCACGATGTTGGCCGCCTGTGAAGTGCTGCCACTGGCGTTTTCCGTAGAAAAAGCCCGGGTATCCTGACCATGGGGTAAATTGTTTATAAAAGCGCTGATATCCACCTTTTCCACGCTACGGCCGTCCTCAGCCCGGATTTTCACCGCGTCACCCACGGTAATCACCAGTTCCCGCCCGTCGCCGGGGATATGGTTGTAGACTCCCCGTTCCAGGGCCCGCAAAAGGGTGGATTTGCCGTGGTAACCTCCTCCCACAATGAGGGTGACCCCCCGGGGAACGCCCATGCCAGTCACCCTACCGCGATTGGGCAGCTCAAAGGAAACCTCCAGTTCCGGCGGGGATTGAAAGGGAATTACCCGGCCCCGGGTTAAAGGACGGTCGCTTACGCCACTTTCCCTGGGCAGGATGGCCCCGTTGGCCACAAAGGCCACCAGGCCCCGTTCATCCAGCCGGGCCCTTAAAAATTCCTGGTCTTCCACAAGTTCCACCTGTTGTTTTAAGGCGGCTGTGTCCAGACTTTTATAAAACAGAGATTCGTTGACTATAAACGGGACCTCTTCAAAGAAGATGCGCAATGCTTCCCGGCCGGTTATGGTACGCCCCCGGGCAGGCAGGCCGACGGTAAAACGGATCTCTACATACTCTTTATTCACAACTGCCCCGGTACGCTCGAGAATTTCCTGACCGCAATGGTCTATAGCGATCAGGCCGCTTTTACCGGTACCCCGGTACCCCCGGGCATGGCGGCTGATTGCCCGGCCAAACTGGCGCATCAGGTAGTCCTCCAGGGCAATTCTCCGGGGGGTGGTGGAATAAAGTTCGGGGGGAAAACCGGCCAAACGCTGGCCCACCCGCACCCGCAGGCGGCTGGGGGGTGCAAAGGGATCGCTTTGTACGTGATCAATAAATAGAGTGTAACGGTCGAAGGAATAGCTGCCACCAATGGACTTATAGGCACCGTAACCACGGCCATCTATGCCCAGCAGGCGTGAACGCAGTGTTTCCTGGTTGGACAAGCAAAACACCTCTTTATGTAAACTACAAAATACTAAGGGGAAACGCCGAGGAACGCCCCCTGAAAGGAAGCAAAATCCACAACAAAGGGCCACCCGTGTGGCCCTGAAACAAGGCAAAACCCGCGGCCTACAAAACCCGGCCCAGGTTCAGCAATAACCACAGGCGGTCGCCTTTTTTTATTACCCCCCGGAGGAACTCCATGTTGTCTCCCGCCACCGCCGGCGGTTCCATTTCATCGGCGTTGTATCGACCCACCTCCAGAACATTATCAACAATCATACCCACTTTTTGTCCTTCATACTCCACCACAATGATCCGGGTGGCATCGGTGTAATCCCGCACAGGCAGGTCCAGGCGCCTGTTCAGGTTTATTACCGGCACGATACTACCCCTGAGGTTGATGATACCCTCAACGTAACTTTTAGTATTGGGCACCCGGGTAATATCGGTCATGCGAATAATCTCCTGGGTTTCCTGGATGGGCAGGGCATATTGTTGATCGTTTAATTGGAAGATAACCACTTGTTGCTCATCACCCATAATTGACTCACCTTCCTAGATTGCTATCAAACAAGTTAGTCTTAGAACGGTATGGCCCCACGCCGCTTTCCCACTACAGGCTAAGGAAGGTTTTGACGAAAAGGGAAGAAATTCCTGCCTGTGCCTGCGACAAATTTCTAAATAAAATTCGCTCCTGTTCGGGTTTATCGCCACGAGGTTATGTATGGGACATGGTTGCTCCAGAGAACTACTTCTTGGGCTGGGCTTCCTTGACCAGTTTATCTTTGGGTGCGCCGCAGGACTTGCACTTGCCGGGCTTGCAGCGGGCCTCCACTACATTCCCGCACTCCTGGCACTTCCAGACAGCCATCTACTCACCCCCTTTTGCCGCCTGCCGGATTTCCTGGATAGCCGCTGCCGGATCCGGAGCACCAAAAACAGCCGAACCGGCCACCAGTACCGTAGCCCCGGCCTGTACCACCAGGGGGGCGGTAGAGGGATTGATACCACCGTCCACCTGGATTTCCACCTCCAACCCGGCACCATCCAGCATCTCCCGAATCTTGCGGATTTTAGGAATGGTCTGGGGAATAAAGGCCTGCCCACCAAAGCCCGGGTTAACGGTCATCACCAGTACCAGATCAAAAAGTCCGGGCAGGTATTCCAGCACTTCAGGGGGAGTGGCCGGATTCAGGGCTACCCCGGCCCTGGCCCCCTTTTCCCGGATATGCGTGAGCGTGCGGTGCAGGTGCCGGCAGGCTTCCGCATGTACCGTGATCAGGTCTGCCCCCGCCTCAACAAAGGAATCTATATAACGGTCGGGCTCTTCGATCATTAAATGAACGTCAAAAAACAGCTGGCTGTGGGGCCGCAGAGCCGCCACCACCAGTGGCCCGATGGTAATGTTGGGCACGAAGTGGCCGTCCATGACGTCAAGGTGGAGATAGTCTGCCCCGGCCCTCTCCACCCGCTGCACGTCTTCCATAAGGCGGGCAAAGTTGGCCGAGAGAATCGACGGTGCTATTTTGATCACTCAGTATCTCCTCTCCAGTTCCATTACTTCCTGCAGCAGTCGCAAATAGTTTTCGTAGCGAAAGGCGGGGATTTCCCCCTCCTCGACGGCCTTTTTTACCGCACAATCGGGCTCCTGGAAATGCAGGCAGCCGGTGAAGCGGCAACCGTCGCGACGGGCCACGATTTCCGGGTAGAACTCCCCCAGTTCTTCCCGTTTCATTTCGGGTAAATAAAGGCTGGAAAACCCCGGGGTATCTGCTACCAGACCTCCCCCGGGCAAGCGCAGGAGCTCTACATGCCTGGTGGTATGCCGGCCCCGGCCCAATTTGCGGCTGATGTCCCCGGTTTTCAGATTTAAACCGGGGACCAGGGCATTTAACAGGCTGGACTTACCCACCCCCGAAGGCCCGGCCAGTACGGTAATATGCCCCTCGAGCAGGGCACGCAATTCATCAAGGCCGCTGTCATCCAGGGCACTGGTACAAACAACCGGGTAACCTGCCTGGCGGTAGGCCCCGATCATATCCCGGATCAGTTCTTCTCCCAGGTCCACCTTGTTAAAACAAATGGCTGGCCCTACCCCGGCATGTTCGGCCTGGGTGAGAAACCGATCCAGTAAAAAGGTATTGGGGTCGGGATCCTTCACCGCAAAAACAATCAGTGCCCTGTCTACGTTGGCTACCGGCGGACGCACAAGGGTGGTCCGGCGGGGATGTACTTCTTCAATTACCCCCTGACCCCCAGGTTGGAGGCGAAAGGTAACCCGGTCCCCCACCAGCACCTGCTTCTTTTCCCGGCGAAAGCGTCCCCTGAGGGCGCAATCGTGGATTTCCTCACCGCTGGATACATAATAATGTCCGCCGTAAGCTTTGACCACCGTTCCTTCCCGCAGCATCTTTTAACCGGTTACGCTCCCCCCTTTTCAATCATCGTTATCGTTTTTTCCCTCTTGAAGAGATTTCTGTCTCACCAGTTTATTATCAACGTATATTTGGATAGTGGCCCTGCCGTAATAGCGCACGGTCGTTTCCACTTTCTCCCCCGGTTGATGAGTATTTACATAGGCTAAAGTGGTTCCCCGGACATCGTTAATCACAATCTTGACCTGGTGAGCCTGCCCATCGTTGTCAAGGAGCACCCTCACCCCGGCCTCCCTGGGTACGGGTCCCGGCCCCTTGCTTAAGGTTACCTTTACGGACGTGCCCTGGTCAACCATGCTGTCGGAAACTGGATCCTGGCTGATCACTTGATTTTGAAAGTAATCGGTACTCTCCACCCAATGAACATTTTCATCCAGACTCAGATTGTTTTCGGCCAGCTTGGCCCGGGCCTGGTCCAGGGTCAGCCCAATGAGGTTCGGCACCTTGGACTGCCTGGGCTTTGGTCCCAGGGAAAGATAAACCGTCACCGGGGTGTTGGGAGCTACCCGTTCCCCGGCAGCAGGAAATTGTTGAAAGATCAGATCCGGGGGAACGTTATCGTCGTAGCCCTTCTGCACCTGTTCGGCCAGGACCAGACCCCTTTCAGTCAGGCGTATGCGCGCGTCTTCCAGACTCAGCCGGTACAGGTCGGGTACTTCCCGCAGGTCGGGGCCCAGGCTGACCGTGAGGGTGATATCCCGGGGAGGCTTTACCGGCGCATCCGCCGGGCCAATATCCTGGTCAATAACAAATCCCTCGGGGATCTTGGGATGGTGTTCCTTGCGCACTTTCACCTGCAATCCCAAATCAGCCAGTATCTTCTGGGCCTCGGACAACTCCTTGTTTATTACTGATGGCACTGTAACCGGGGGCGGTCCTTTAAGATAACTGTTCAGGGCAAAGGCGCCCCCTGCCAAAAGGGCCAACAGGAGAAGGGCCAGGGCCACCCATCCCACCGGACGCAGCCTGCGACGGCGCACCCCTTCCTCCCGGAGCTTCTCTACTGGCTTGAGCACCCGGGTGGCCATTTCATCCAGGGGAATGAAACGGGTGGCCTCTTCACCATCCCGGGCAAAAAGGTCTTCCAGGTGACGGGCCATCTCCCGGGCAGAAGCAAAACGTGATTGGGGGTTTTTCTGCATAGCCCGCAGGACCACCTGCTCCAGCCCCGGGGAAACAGCGGGATTGCGCAGGGAGGGAGGCTCCGGTTCTTCCTGGATGTGTTTAATAGCTACGGCAATGGGACTATCCCCGGCAAAGGGCACGTTGCCGGTAAGCATCTCATAAAGGACCACGCCCAGGGAATAAATATCCGACTGGGGGCCGGCCAGTTCCCCCCGGGCCTGCTCCGGCGAGAGGTAGTGCACCGACCCCACAATGGTATCGGTCTGCGTGACGGTTGCCGCCGTGGCCTCCCGGGCAATGCCGAAATCAGTTAGTTTTGCCCGCCCGCTCTTCGTGATAAGGATATTATGGGGTTTAATATCCCGGTGCACGATGTTGTTCTCGTGGGCGTGTTCCAGAGCCTCCAGGACCTGGAAAGCAATCTGCACCGCCTTTTCCGGAGACAGGGCACCTTCCCGGCGGATGACGGTTTTCAAGTCCTCCCCGTCCACATACTCCATTACCAGGTACTGGATGTCATCCTCCTGCCCAACATCGTAAATGGACACGATGTTGGAGTGGGAAAGGCTGGCTACCGCCTGGGCTTCCCGGCGAAAACGACGGGTAAAGTCTTTATCCGAGGAGAATTCGGGGCGCAGGATCTTGATGGTAACCAGGCGGTTTAAGAAGGTATCCCGGCCTTTATAAACAATGGCCATTCCCCCTCCGCCCAGCTGTTCCAGGACTTCGTACCGGTTTCCCAACTGCCTCCCAATCATTACTTGTCACCTCAAGTCTTGGTTGGGTAGTTTAGCTTTTCCAATTCCATTTTATTCTAAACTACGGGCCGGCAGTCAGTACCGCCCGGAACATCTCCCGGGCAATGGGGGCGGCCACCACCCCGCCGGCACCACCGTTTTCCACAATCACCGCCACCACCACCCGGGGCCTCTCGGCCGGGGCAAAGCCGACAAACCAGGCATGGGTCTCCCCTTTGGGATTCTGGGCCGAGCCTGTTTTACCGGCCACGGTTATCCCGGAAAGGGCCGCCCCCCTGCCGGTTCCTTCCCTTACCACGTTCACCATAGCCTCCTTGATGACACCGGCAACCTCCGGACTGACCGCGGTAAGCCAGGGCCGGGGGGTCGACTGTAAAAGCACCCCTCCCTGGGGGTCCTGCACCCGGGCTAAAAGATGGGGGTGCATAATCACCCCATCGTTGGCAATGGCCGCCGCCACCAGGGCCATTTGAAACGGGTTGACCAGCACCTCCCCCTGGCCGATGGCGCTGGAGCCCAGCTGGGGTTTATTCATCTTTTCCGGGGGGGTGAGGGCCCCGGGCCGGTAAGCAACCTCAGGAAGGCCACCCGCCCAGGGGTTTAAAGTCAAGCCAAAAGCGCGGGCAGTCTGGTAAAACCTTTCTGCTCCCATCTCCAGGCCCAAGCGGGCAAAAGTGGTATTGCAGGACACCGCCAGGGCACGACGAAGATCCACCTCCCCGTGGGCAGCAGTATCGGCAAGTCGAAAGCCGTCAATTATTAGACTGCCCTGACAATTAAAAATACGTTTGATCACCTCGGGATTTGTAGTCAGG
The DNA here is from genome assembly GCF_900142025.1 of Desulfofundulus thermosubterraneus DSM 16057. GTDB lineage: Bacteria > Bacillota > Desulfotomaculia > Desulfotomaculales > Desulfovirgulaceae > Desulfofundulus > Desulfofundulus thermosubterraneus. Next base: position 65,481 of record NZ_FQZM01000005.1, read on the forward strand.
GCACCGGCAGCGGTGATTAATTTAAAGGTTGAACCGGGCGGATAGGCTCCCTGGGTAGCCCGGTTTAAAAGCGGTGCCCTTTTATCCTGCTGCAATAAATCGTATACGGTGAGAACCTTACCGTCAGGGGAACGCCCGGCGGGTTGCCCGATAGCATTGGGATCGTAGCTTGGACTGCTGGCCAGGGCTAAAATCTCCCCGTTCCTTGGATCCAGCGCCACGACTGCTCCCCGCCGGTTGCCGAGAAGCCGCATGGCCAGTTGCTGCAGGCGGGCATCCAGGGTAACTACCACATCGTTGCCCACCCGGGAACGCCCCAGCAGGCGGTCAATAATCATCTCAATTTTATCTTCGTCGGTCATGGCTAAAAGGTAACGGTCATACGCCGATTCCAGCCCGGTGCGCCCGTAACGATGGGAGATAAAACCAACTACCTGGGCTGCATCTTTCCCCAGTGGGTAGCTGCGCCTGCCCTTCTGACTTTTCGCCAGTACCGTTCCCCGGCGGTCGTAGATGGTGCCCCGGTGCACTTTGGCTTCGTAAGCCGCCAGACGCCGGTTGTGGGGATCTGTGGTCAGCGCCGGGCCAAGGAATACATTGATATAACCAATATAAAAGCTTAACAGGACAAAGGAACCCAGGATCAAATAGCTTAACCGACGGATGTTTGTTTTCATTTTCTCCCTCGCTAATGTTTGCTCAAAAGCGCTAACCGTTTTCTAAAGGCTTTAAAAGCTGTGTCTCGTGGGATATATTCAATAAAAGGCCCAAAATGATGAAATTGGCCACCAGGGAACTGCCACCGTAACTGACAAAGGGCAAGGTGACGCCGGTTAAAGGCAACAGCTTGGTCACCCCGGCAATAATGATAAAGGCCTGCAGTCCCATTAAGGCGGTAAAACCTGTTGCCAGAAGACAGGAAAAATCATCCCGTGCCGCCAGAGCAATGAGAAAGCCCCGGTAAACAAAAAGCATGTAGATGAGTAACAGGCCAAGACCGCCGGCCAGGCCCAACTCCTCCGAAATAGCCGCAAAAATGAAATCCGTATGCACCGCCGGAATGAACAGGGGCAGGCCGGCCCCTAACCCGGACCCGGTGAGACCACCCGCGGCCAGGGCGAAAAGGGACTGGACCACCTGGTAACCGGCGGTTTCCACGTACTGCCAGGGATTGAGCCAGACTTCCACCCGCAGCCGCACGTGTTCGAAAAGGGCATAACTGCCTGCCGCCCCGGCTAAAAAAAGCGCTCCCCCCAGGAACACATACGTAATCCGGGCAGTGCTGGCATAAACCATGGCTAAAAAGGTGGTGAAATAAATGAGTGCAGCACCCAGGTCCTTTTGAAAGACTAAGAGCAAAAGGGAAATACCCCACATGACCAGCAAGGGTCCCCATTCCTGTGGTGCCGGCAGGGCTACGCCCATTATCGTCCGGGTGCCTTCAGCCAGGGCCAGGCGGTTTTCCGCCAAAAAGGCGGCCAGGAAGAGCACCAGCAGGATCTTCACAAACTCCGAAGGCTGCACCTGAAACAATCCTAAATCCAGCCAGCTTTTTGCCCCTCCCTGCTCCACCCCAAAAAAGATGGGCAGCAAAAGACCGATTACTCCTGCCAGGGCATAAACATACTTATAATCGGCCAGCACCCGGTAACGGATCAAAAAGCGGGTAATTACCCAAAGGGTGAACAGGCCGATCATCAACCACACAAACTGGCGGAACGCGTAAGCCGGATTTAAACGATAAAGAAAAACCAGGCTGGTAGAGGAAAAAAGGGCCACTAAGGGCAGCAGAAAGGGATCCCCGACAAAACCGGTCCACGACCAGAAGAAGTGCAGACCCCAGAAGGCCGCCATGGTGGTCAGCGCCCCCACCAGTACCACCGCTGTGGACGGTGCCGGTTTAAGGAAATAAAGTGCCCCCGCCCCTACCAGCAGGTAAGCGAAGGCCCAAAAAAGCAACTTTCCTTCGACGGCCCGCAAATGGTATGCCCTCGGAAAAAACATCTTTATTCCACCGCCATTAGAATCACGGTAATGTTGTCACTGCCACCCCGCTCCAGGGCGGCCTGCACCAGCTTGTTCACGGCCCGGTTCAAATCCGGGTTTTTTTCCACCAGCATGCCTATCTCCTGGGGCGATAAATGCACCGTTAAGCCATCGGTGCACAGGAGTACTTTGTCACCCGGCTGGAGTTTCACCCGCCCTCCATCAACTTCTACCCTGGGTTCAATACCCAGTGCCCGGGTGAGTACATTGCGCTGGGGATGACAACGGGCCTGCTCTTCACTGAGGCCCCCCAGCCGGACCAGTTCCTGCACCAGGGAATGATCTTCCGTAAGCTGGTGCATTTTCCCCTCGCGCAACAGGTATATGCGGCTATCCCCTACATGGGCCAGGTAAAGATAATCTTTTGTAACCAGTGCTGCGGTCAAGGTGGTGCCCATACCCCTGTAGCTCGCGCTGCTGGAAGATAACTGATAAACCAGACGGTTGGCTTCTTGCACACCCTGTACCAGTATTGTTCCCGGATCGTCCGGGAGGGGATGGTGCGCCTTAAGAAAGCGCACCAGTTCGGCGATGGCCATCCGGCTGGCAATTTCGCCGGCCTGATGGCCGCCCATACCATCGGCCACGGTAAATAAACCCAAACCGGGTTCTACGCACAGGCTGTCTTCATTTACTCGCCGTACCAGCCCCGCTTCACTAGCTTGACTCCACTTCATAAGCCCACCTCACAAATTGAAAGGTAACACCGCCGATACGTAAACGGTCGCCATCGGCCAGAACGGTGGGCCGGTCCAGGCGCACCTCATTAAGATAGGTACCGTTTAGACTACCCAGATCCTGCACCCAGTACTGGTCACCCCGGGAAAAAATAACCGCATGCTCCTGGGAGGAAAAAGGATCGGGAATAACCAGGTCGTTATGTTCCCCCCTGCCCAGGGTAATCCTTTCCCCCAGGTAAAAGGTCATTCCCTTTTCCAGCCGGGGATCGGGACTGGCCAGAACCACCAGCCGCCCACTCGGTTTCGAGACGGTAGCCTCCCGGTAACCAGGGAAAGGCTTAGTGTCACTGCCGGGGCCTCCCTCAGCCGCAGCCGGGGTCGGGTTTTCCCGTAGGCCCAAAAACATCTGGCGGACTACTACAAACAAGAAAGCGTAAAGGAGAAAGAGGAAAAGATACCGCAATACCGTCAGCAAAAGACCCAGCACATCATTCCACCTCGAAAACACAAAGGGTGGCGCCCATTTTAATGGTATCCCCCGGAGCTAATACCTTGGTATTCACCCGTACCCCATTAACATAAACACCGTTAGTGCTGCCCAAATCTGTAATCACATACTCGCCACCCCGGTATTCCAGCTGGGCGTGGCGGCGGGAGACGCTGCCATCGCTTAAAACTACATCACAGGTATCCCGCCGGCCAATGACCATGGTAGAGGGTCGTAGGGTGAAAACCTTTCCTTCCTGGGGGCCGGCCTTGACCACCAGGCGCGCTCTGGGCCCCGCGGTAATCACCGGTACCGGGGCAGTGTGCCGGGCCGGTTGATATTCCAGGGTATCCTCGAACTCCCCTTCCCTGTTTCCAGCCGGGCGTGCTTCCTCTGCGCCAGGTATGTAAACCGCTTCCCCAAAGCGTCCCTCAATGCGCATCTGCCCTTCCGGTACTGCCGCGTCCTCCTGGATTTCCACCCGGGGAGGGGCAACCAGGGTAAAGTTTTTTTCTTGCGCTTTTTGGGACAGATAATCCTGTAACTCCCTGGCCAAAAGTGGAGCGATCGAAGAGACCGCACGGTAATCCTCCGGGTGTAAATAAATGGTAAACTCATTGGGTACATAAATCCGGCTGATACTTACCCGTTTTCGGTCGCGCATTTCCCGGGCCAACCTCTTGGCCATTTCCAAAGGCTGTACCCGGCCTTTAAATTTATCCCGGAAGAAGCCCTCAATGTATTTTTCCAAACTGCCTTCCAAACCGGAAAAGAGTCCCATGGGGGTCCCCCTCCCTACCCATTCAATCCCAGGACCCGGCGCCGCAGCTGCCCGCAAGCAGCATCAATATCGCCGCCCAGTTCCCGCCGCACCGTTACTGAAAGCCCGGCCTTTTCCAGCAAATTTTTGAAGCGCTGTACCCGCACCGCGGGAGTGCGGGAAAAATCCTTTCCGCCCACGGGGTTCGCCGGGATAAGGTTGATATGGCAAAGCATTCCCCCCACCAGCCGGGCCAGCTCAAGGGCACAGCGGGGGCTATCGTTCACCCCGGCCAAAAGGGCATATTCAAAGGTGATACGCCGGCCGGTAAGTTTTATGTATTCCCGGCAGGCGGGTATCAACTCCCCCAGGGGATGGCGCCGGTTGATGGGCACGAGCCGGTTACGCAGTTCATCGTTGGGAGCATGCAGGGATACGGCCAGGGTTAGGGGCAGGCGCCGCCGGGCCAGCTTTAAAATCCCCGGTACCACCCCACAGGTAGAGAGAGTAATATGCCGGTATCCAATATGCAAACCGTAGGGTGCGGTAAGGTGTTCCAGAAAAATCATGACGTGTTCGAAGTTGTCCAGGGGTTCCCCGGAACCCATGAGTACCACGTGGCTGATCCTCTCACCAACGTCGGATTGCATGGCCAAAACCTGATCGTACATTTCCCCCGGTGAAAGGTTGCGAATAAGGCCGCCAATGGTGGAAGCACAAAAACGGCAGCCCATACGGCAACCAACCTGAGTGGAAATGCAGGCGGAACGACCGTATGTGTGGCGCATGAATACGCTTTCTACGGCCTGGCCGTCGGCCAGGCCAAAGAGGTATTTGATGGTATCCCCTCGGCGGGAAACCTGCTTCTGAACCAGGGTCAAGCCCCGCAAAATGGCCATTTCTTTTAGCCTGGCTCGCAAGTCCTTGGGCAGGTCGGTCATCTCATCCCAGGACGGGCAACCCCGCTGAAAAAGCCAGCGGGCCAGTTGCAGGGCCCTGTAAGGAGGTTCCCCCAACCGGCCTAAAAGGTCCTTTATCTGGTCAAGGGTGAGGTCCTTTAAATTAACCATGGCCGTGTTCCCCGTTTCGTCGACATCACCTATCACTATATTATACCATACCCGCAACTAAAAATTTTCAAATCCTGGAGCCCTTACTATGAGGCGGCAATGTCCCTGGTTGGGAAAGCCGCTTCTTCGTAGCGGACTGCCACTCACGCGGTGATCCTCTTGCGCAGGCGGGCCATGAAAAATCCGTCCATCCCGTGCCGGTGGGGTAAAAGCTGGATATAACCGCGGGACAGGGTTCCCTGTTCATCCAGACCGGCAGGCAAAAGTGTAGAAAGATCTTCCAGTTGAAATTCTGGATGGCGGGTTAGAAAGTCTTCCACCTGGCCGAGGTTTTCTTCCCTAGTTACAGTACAGGTGCTGTACACCAGCACCCCGCCCGGTTTCAGGCAGCAGGCTGCCCCCTCCAGCATCTCTTTTTGCAGGCCTGCCATTTCCGCAATGGAATCCTCGGCCTTGCGCCAGCGCGCATCGGGCCGCCGGCGGAGCACCCCCAACCCGGAACAGGGGGCATCCAGCAGGACAAAATCGGCCCATTGATGCATGCTTTGGTCAGGGTAACGTGCATCCCCTTCCACGGGCCGGACACAGGTGATGCCCAGCCGGCGGCAGTTGACGGCAATCAATTTTATTTTGTGGGGATGGATGTCCAGGGCAGTTATTTCCCCCCGATCCCCCATCAATTGGGCCAGGTGTGTGGTCTTGGTACCTGGAGCAGCTGCCGCATCCAGTACCCGCGCTCCCGGGAAAGGCGACAGGGCATGTCCCACCAGGATGGAACTCTCATCCTGGACCAGGAACAGGCCTTCTTCAAAGGGAGCAAAGCCGTGCAGGGAAGGAAAACCAGCTATCTTCAACCCTTCCGGAGCAAAGGAGGTAGGTTCCGCCGTCACATCCTCTTCCCTTAAGCGTTCCATTAACTCCTGCCGGCTGACCTTCAGGGTGTTGGTACGCACCGTGTTGGGAGCTGGGCCGTTGTTGGCCTGACAGAGGGCTATCGTTTCCTCCAAACCATATTCCTTAAACCACCGCCGGACCAACCAGGCCGGATGGGAGTAACGAAGGGAAATGTAGGCAACCGGGTCGTCATTTAGATCGGGAAAAGGTATCTGCCTGCCCCGCCGGGCCAGGTTACGCAGCACCCCGTTTACAAAACCCACCACCCCGGGGTGACCGTAACGGCGGGCCAGTTCGCTGGACTCATTGCATGCCGCCGCATCGGGCACCCGCTCCATGTACATGATTTGATAGGCCCCGAGACGCAGGATATTACGGATCCACGGGTTCTGGGAGGCCAGGGGTTGGCGTAAGAAGTGGCCCAGGAGCCAGTCCAGAGTATTTAAATGGCGCAGGACGCCGTAGGCCAGCTCGGTGGCAAAGGCCCGGTCCAGCTTACCCGGGCGGTAATGTTCCAGAATGCGGTCCAGAGCCAGGTTGGCATATGCCTCCTCCTGATCCACGGCATATAAAACTTTTAAGGCCACTTCCCGGGCACTGATCCGGGCCAAAACAAATCACTCCTTATCCAACCCGCAAAAGTAGCGAATTGCTCCCTCCACCATGGGTATGGACACGCAGGTATTGAAACAGGGTCCGCAGGGTCGCTCGTTGGTCACCCCCAGAACGGGAATGGGATTGCTGTCCAGAATGCCACTGGCCAAATCCCGTTCACAGGCAACGGCTACAATCGCCCGGGGGTGGTATTCTCGCACGTATTTACGGGCCAGGGTACCCCCCGTAGCCAGGCCCATATTAAAACCGTATTTATCCTTCAGGTCCAGCAACTTGCTTATACAGCATCTCCCACAGCGGCGGCAGTTGTCAACATGGACCGTGATTTTATGGGGACATTCGCTGTACTGCAGGCAGTGGGGTACAAGCAAAAGCAATTCTTTTGGCTTCACCTTTAGGTGCCTGGCCTGTACCAGCTGGTTGTTGACCTCAATAAAGGATCTTTTAATCCGGTTGGGGTCTATACGCAGCAAGCGGCCAAGGGCAAGGGCTACCGGGAAAAACAAATTTACGGCCACTCGCATGGGTCCCTGCAGCGGTTCAAAGGTACGTGCCGCCAGAAGGGTAATCACTATTCCCGCCAGACCGCCAAAAGCCCAAAAGACGACCCCTACCAGCAGGGAAACCATGGTAAAAAGGATCACCTGGTAGGCAATGGAACGGGCCGGGTTAAAAATCAAGTACCAGGTACCTGCCGCCAGTAAAGCTACCAATAACAGGCTGGCCCCTAAAAGCCCTAAAAATAGCCGCTTATGAGTGTTCATGAATGGCAACCGCCCTTTGACCGGCCCAGAACCGTCCCCGGAGCCAGGGGGTGACCGCGCAAAAACTCCGCCACTGGTAAACGCCGTCCCCCCTGCAGTTGCACTTCCTGCAAAGATAGACAACCCCTGCCCGTGGCCACCACCACTTCCTCACCGCCGGCTATTACTTGGCCGGGCAAGGCTCCTTTTGGAGCAGCTTCCTCCTTCACCCCCGCCCGCCAGACCTTGAGCACCTGTTCTCCCCACCAGGTCCGAGCACCGGGCCAGGGGTCCAGCCCCCGGATCTGGTTGTATAAATCCCGGGCGGGTCTCTCCCAGTCAATTATTTCATCCTCCCGGGTTAATGGGGGTGCATAGGTGGCGAAACTATCCTCCTGGGGACGGGCATGAAGGCATCCCCGTTTTAAGAGGTTCAGGGTTTGTAACAAAAGCTCCGCCCCCAGCAGGGCCAGCCGGTCGTGAAGCGCCCCGGCGTTATCTGCTTCACCAATAGCCACGGCCTGCTGCAACAGGATGTCACCCGTATCCAGACCCTCGTCCATGAGCATGATGGTTACACCCGTTTCCCTCTCCCCATTCATAATCGCCCGGTGAATGGGAGCAGCTCCACGGTAACGGGGCAATAAAGAAGCATGAATATTGATACACCTCCGGGGAGGAAGGTGCAAAATGGAGGGCGGCAGGATCTGTCCAAAGGCCGCCACCACAATTACTTCCGGCTCCAGCTGTTTAAGCTGCTCAACAAAGGCAGCGTCCCGTACCCGGACGGGCTGCAGAACCGGCAGCCCCATGTGCAGGGCAGCCTGTTTCACTGGAGAGGGTTGAATTTTTTTGCCCCTTCCTTTGGGACGATCGGGCTGGGTAACCACTCCCACCACCGGGTACCCGGCACCCACCAACGCCTTCAGGGCGGGCACGGCAAAGTCGGGTGTACCCATAAACACAACACGCATAAACCCTTCGCTCCCCTAATCAGGCCCCTGGTTTGACACGCCGGATGCGCACAGCCCGGTCGATAAATAGTATGCCATCCAGGTGATCAATTTCATGCTGCAATGCCCTGGCCAGGAAACCCCGGGCATGGTGTTCCACCGGGTTACCGTGCCTATCCAGCCCTTTGACCCGCACCTCAGCGGCCCTGGTTACTTCCCCTACCACATTGGGCAGGCTCAAGCATCCTTCGGTATCAGTTTCTTCCCCCCGGGCCTCTACAATTTCAGGATTGATTAACTCAATTAAGCCTTCTCCGGTATCCACCACAATTACCCGCTTTGAGACCCCGATCTGGGGTGCGGCTAGCCCCACCCCCCGGGCGTGATACATGGTGTCCCGCAGGTTATCCAAGAGCTTATGAATATTTGGGGTAATTTTGGCAACCGGCCTGGCCTTCTCGCGCAATACCTCATCTCCATAAAGAACGATCTTAAAAACTGCCACCCCTTAAACCTCCTCAATTACATCATACTTTGTGGGGCAATGTCCACGGAAACCTGAACCCGGCGGTACCGGCCCGTCCCGGAAAAACCGTCCAGGGCGGCCGTTGCCGCTTCCCGCAGAACGCTTTGGACCGAAGCTTTCAATACCAGGTGCCAGCGGTAGCGATCTTTAATGCGGGTGAGGGGAGCAGGAGCCGGCCCCAGCAGTTCAACAGGCACGCCAGCAGCATGGACTGCTTGGGCCAGGAAATCTGCCGCCTCCTGGACCTCCTTTTCCACCCTCCCGGTGACCAGCAACCGGGCGAGGTGGGTAAAAGGAGGGTAGCCCAGGGTCCGTCTTAAAGCCATTTCCCGGCGGTAAAACCCCTGGTAATCATGGTTTTGGGCACAGGTCACGGCATAGTGATCCGGAGAATAAGTCTGGATCAGCACCTCTCCCCCCTGCTCTCCCCGGCCGGAGCGACCGGCCACCTGGGTGAGCAGCTGAAAAGTACGTTCGCTGGCCCGAAAATCGGGCATATAAAGGGAAATATCGGCATTGATCACTCCAACCAGGGTCACGCCGGGAATATCCAGCCCCTTGGCCACCATCTGGGTACCAATGAGGATGTCCGCTTCACCCTCACGAAAAGTATCTATGATCTCTCTGTGGGCACCCCGCCGGCCTACTGTATCGCTGTCCAACCGCAGGACGCGGGCCGTAGGAAATAATCGCCGGATTTCCTGTTCTACCTTTTGGGTGCCCATACCCAGATAGGCTACATGCCGGCTGCCGCAACCGGGACACAGAGAGGGAGCCAGCACACTGTAGTTGCAATAATGACAGCGCAGCCGCCCGCTGACATGATAGGTGAGGGAAATATCGCAGTGGGGGCATTTCAGCACCAGACCGCACTCCCGGCAAACCACCAGCGTGGAATAACCCCGCCGGTTTAAAAAAAGGATAACCTGTTCCCGGCGGGACAATCGCCGGGCAATGGCTTCCCGGAGATCACGGGAAAACATGCCCTTGTTCCCTTCCTGCAACTCCCGGCGCAGGTCGACAAGGCGCACGGAAGGCAAGGGGAGTTCGCCCACCCGCCGGGTCAGTTCCAGCAAATGGTACGCCCCCCCACCAACGGCCTGGCAATATGATTCCATGGAGGGAGTCGCGCTGCCCAGAACTACCACCGCCCCGGCATACCCGGCCAAACGCAGGGCCACTGTCCGGGCATGATAGCGAGGGCTTTCCTCCTGTTTGTAGGAGGGCTCGTGTTCCTCATCTAAAATGATCAAACCGGGTTGCTCCAGGGGGGCAAAAATGGCCGAGCGGGCACCCAGCACCACCCCGGCCTCCCCGGTACGAAGGCGCTGATATTCATCATATCTTTCCCCATCAGAAAGGCGGCTATGTAGCACAGCCACCTGGCGGCCAAAACGCCCCCTGAAAATATCAATCATCTGGGGGGTAAGGGCAATTTCCGGAACCAGCATCATGGCCTGTTTTCCCCGGGCCAGGGCCGCAGAGATAGCATGGAGGTAAACCTCAGTTTTCCCGCTGCCCGTTACCCCGTGGAGCAAAAAAACCTGCCGTCCGCCTTTTTGATCCAGGGCCTCAATAATCTTGCTTACCGCCCGGATCTGTTCCCCATGGAGAACAGGTGGTTTTATCCTTTTTTCAGGCAAATCTTGGCACGGATCCCGGGACTCAATGCGTTCCTCACTGCGTAAAAGCCCCCTGGCAACCATGGCATCCACCACCCGAGGGGAAACACCGGCCGCTTCTGCCAGTTCCTTCCTGGACAGGCCGGGGCGGGCCTGAATAACCTGCCACACCGCAGCACTCTTTGGTGCTCGCCGGGGATCGGGAACCTCGCAGCAGGCTGCCGGCCACAATCCCCGTACCTTTTTCGGCCCCTTCACCTGTAAAAGGGGCCAGAACATGGCTCGCAGTGCTTTAACTGTAGGGCAGAGGTAATAGGCCGCCATCCAGCGGGCCAGGGCCAGCTGGTGGGGGGTGAATAGGGGCCCCTCGTCTAAAAGGGCAGCCACATCCTTTAAATCAGCAGGGTTCGGTGCCGGACTAAAACCAACCACATAGCCCTCTACTTTACGGCGACCGAAGGGTACCAGCACCCTGCTGCCAACCTGCACCTTGCCCGCCAGGGAAGGGGGCACGTTATAATGAAAAACCTTGTCCACCTGACGGAGAGCTAAAGACACCAGCACTTCCGCGTGCAACCTTATCTCTCCCTGCTACTAAACTTCAGGCGGGGTACACAGGCCCGGGGGGGCGGAGCAGAAACCTCCGGTAGGGACTTTTTTTTCGGTCTCTCAAACTGCCAATTTATGTTAAATACCGGTTTTTCTGTTTCCGCACCCTTATCTGCCGCCTCCAGCATCCCGGGCGGCGGCACCGGTACCGGTAACCGTCCTTCCTCCGAGGGAAAACGGGGTGCGTGGGTAATGGTAATGCTGCTTAAAATGAATTCGTCTTCCCGGGTCAGCTCTCCACCGCTGTAATAACGCCGGCGCAATTCAGCCCTTGGAATAAAGGCCGAAAATTCCGCCGGCACATTCATCTTGTTGCGACGGCTCATGCGCATGGTTAATTCGCCGAGCCGGATGTCGACCTTGTCGACCTGACGCCACTTATGCCGTTCCGGACAATGAGGTGCGGAAAACCAGGGATGGAAAAACATGGCGCTCACTCCCTGGTATATTTTACTGCCCTTGGCGCTAAAAGGATACATTTACACTCTCAAGGGTCAAAAATTAAAGCAATCCCGTGTCCGCACAATGATATGATACGGTTATTAACCGTTGACGAAAGTATTTAATATATTTACAATTAAAGTACAGAATACTTTAGGAGGAATGTGCTTGCCTCCAGAAAAAAACCAAACCCAGGGAGAAGGTTACCTGGCCGTACGTACCGTAATCGAGCTTACCCGAACCATGGATTTGCTGGAAGACTTGCTGGCTAGGCACTTTGCCCATTTCAACCTTTCCCAGCCCAAATTTAATGCCCTGATGGAACTGTATTATGCCGGGGAAGAGGGCCTTCCCCTTTCCGAATTGGGGCAGCGTATGCTGGTTAGCCGGGCCAATATTACCGGCCTGGTGGACCGGCTGGAAAGGGACGGGCTGGTAGTCCGTGTTGTTGATCCTAAAGACCGGCGTGTGATCCGCGCCCAAATCACTCCCAGGGCCGTACAGCTTATCCACGGGGTCTTACCCCTGCACATGGACCTGCTTAAACGAGCCACATCCAGCTTAAACATCGAAGAAAAGGAAACCCTTATCCGTCTTTTAGTTAAACTGCAACAGGGCCTGGATAAATTGTAAAAAGCCTTTCCAACCCCCGGTCGCAAACGGGGGAAATTTAACGCTTTTGTAAGGGGTTGATCGCTGTGAAGTGCGTCAGATGTCAGGAGGAAGTACTACCGCAAGATAGCTATGACTATTACGGGCAAACCTTATGCGAGGACTGTTACATAGCCGCTCTGCAACCTCCGAAACCCTGCGACCCGACAGCCGTGGCCAGCGCTAAAGCCACCAGAACACAGCTGGGACAGACAGGCACCGCAGGTCTGACCCCGCTCCAGAAGAGAATTTATGAATACATCAAGGAAAAGGGAAAGGCAACCAAGGAAGAACTGGCCAGTACCTTTAATCTGCCCCAATGGGAACTGGAAAAACAGTTTGCAGTTTTACGCCATTGTGAACTGATCAGAGCCACCAAAGAAGGAAATCAAGTATACCTCACTTTATGGTAATATAAAAACCTTTTAGCTGTGCGTCTGGGAACGCAGCTCTATAACCGCATCGAGGATGCGGTGTGCTAGTGTTTTTTTGTCCATCACCGGCAGGGATTGGGTGCGCCCGTCGCGATAGAACAGCTTGACAATGTTGGTGTCGGCGCCAAAGCCCGCCCCCGGTTGGGTAACATCATTGGCCACCAGCAGATCCAGATTTTTTTTGCGCAGCTTTTGCTGGGCATTGGCCTCTAAATCTTCGGTTTCAGCAGCAAAACCTACCAGTGTCTGGTGTGGTTCTTTGCGTTGCCCCAGTTCATATAATATATCGGGGTTTTTTTCCAGTTCCAGGATCAGAGTTCCATCGCTCTTTTTTATTTTCTGGTCCGCCACTATTTTGGGGCGGTAGTCGGCTACTGCTGCCGCTTTAATAACCACATCCTGGGTGGAAAAGCGTTCCATTACAGCCTGGTACATCTGCCGGGCGGTTTCCACGGAAACGAGCTCCGCGCCAGCGGGCGGATCCAAACTGGTGGGAGCGGATACCAGGGTAACCGCGGCCCCGCGCTGTATAGCTGCCGCGGCCAGGGCGTAGCCCATTTTGCCCGAACTGCGGTTGGAGATATAACGCACCGGATCAAGAGGCTCCCTGGTCCCTCCGGCGGTAACCAGGACTTTTAATCCACCGAAATCACCCGGTGAAGAGATCAGGCCTTTAATATGTTCCAGGATGACCTCAGGGGCAGGCAAACGTCCACGGCCTTCCACACCACAGGCCAGGCGGCCTGCCTCCGGTTCTAAAACATGGTAACCCATCTCAAAAAGCCGTTTCAGGTTGGCCTGCACCGCCGGGTGCGCATACATGTAGGCGTTCATGGCCGGGCAGAGGAGCACGGGGCAGGTAACCGCTAAAACCAGGGAGCTTAAAAGATCATCGGCGAGGCCGTGGGCCAGCTTGGCCAGGATATTCGCCGTGGCCGGGGCAATCACAACTAAATCGGCCCTGGTGGCTAGCTCAATATGGGGAATAGCTTCACCGGCAGGGGGGCCGAACAGGGCAGTATGCACCGGTCGCCCGGTAAGGGCGGCAAAGGTTAGGGGTCGCACAAATTCCTGTGCCGCCTGTGTCATGACCACGTCCACCAGGGCACCAGCCTTGACGAGGGCACTGGCTAGCTCCGCGGCTTTATAGGCGGCAATTCCCCCGGTTACGCCCAGGATGACGGACCTGCCCGCAAGCATGCTTTTCGCCCCCCCGCGCACTACTTAACGCCATGTTTGGTCCGGCGGTAACGGATCTGACCCCGGACAACCTCGTGTAATGCCCTCGTAACCGGCTTTACTGCCGGGTTATCTCCTTCTTCTTCGCCTGTTTCCGTCAGCATTCTTGCTCTTTTCGCCACCACCACGACCAGCGTGTAGCGGCTATCAACTTTTTTCATTAGTTCGTCTAAAGACGGTTGATTCATGGCGATCCCCCGCACTCACCAGGAATTTTCTTTAAGATCCGTTAAATTACCCCAGCTTTCATCCATTTTTATGCGCTGAGGACGGCATTTTTCGGCTACAAGAATCGATTGCAGGACAGCAACTGCTTCCTCAACATGCCGGTTAATCACCAAATAATCGTAACGGAAAAGGAACCTTAGTTCCGTGTTAGCCCAGTGCAACCGTCTTTGAATCTCTTCGATGGAATCCGTGCCGCGACCGACAAGGCGCTCGGCCAACACAGCCCGGGAAGGGGGTAGGAGAAAAACCAGTACTGCTGAGGGAAACTTCTTTTTTACCTGCAAGCCCCCCTGAACATCAATCTCCAGGAGCACATCCTCACCCCTGGCCAGGGCATCCTCTACCGTTTTTAGCGGCGTACCGTAATAGTTGCCATAGACCTCCGCCCACTCCAGCAATTCCCCGGCATCGATCATTTGCTGGAACTTTTCCCGGGAGACAAAAAAGTAATTAACCCCGTCCACTTCCCCGGCCCGGGGTTTTCTGGTCGTAGCGGAAATGGAAAGGTGAATCCCCGGTTGTTTTTCCAGCAAAGCGCGGCAAACGGTACCCTTACCGGCCCCCGAAGGACCGGACAGTACCATCAATATGCCCTCCGATTTCATGATTATTCATCCGGCCGCTCTTCCGACTGGGCAGGAGTGCTCTCCTTGTTTACCAGACGATGGGCTACCGTTTCCGGCTGTACGGCGGAGAGAATTACGTGATCGCTATCGGTAATAATCACTGCCCGGGTACGCCGCCCGTAGGTGGCATCCACCAGCTTGCCCTGATCACGGGCCTCGTTAATAATGCGCTTGATGGGTGCCGATTCGGGGCTGACAATAGCCACAATGCGATTTGCCGAAACAATATTGCCAAAACCGATATTAATCAATCTAATCTCCATCATTCTCCCCCCTGCCACGGGATTATTCGATATTCTGCACCTGTTCCCGCATCTTCTCCAGTTCGCTTTTTACCTCCACCACCACCCGGCTGATCTCAAGGTCAGGTGCTTTAGAGGCAATGGTGTTGATCTCCCGGTTCATCTCCTGGATCAAGAAGTCCAGCTTGCGGCCCACGGGGCCACCCTCGTTTAGAAAGTCCCGGAACTGGGCTATATGGCTGGCCAGGCGCACCACTTCCTCGGCAATACTGGAACGCTCGGCAAAAATTGCTACCTCCGTAGCCAGCCGGGCCTGATCCAGCGGTGTATCGCGCAACCATTCCTGCAGTCTCTGGGTCAGGCGGTTGTGGTATTCCGTGACCACCTGCGGTGCCCTGGCTTTGATTTGCTCGTTTAGTTCCGCAATCCGTTCCAGGCGGCGGGTCAAATCCACCTTAAGCTGGCTGCCCTCGGAAAGGCGCATTTGCACCAAACCATCCAGCGCCTGTTCCAGGGCCTCGGAAACCAGAGGCCACCATGCATCATCATCTTCAACAGGCTCGTCCACCACCAGCAGTCCCGGTAGATTAATTAGATGCTGTATGGTGACGGGATCTGTTAATCCCAGGGTGACCTTTAATTCCTCCATTGCCTTATAATACGATGTAGCCAGGGCTTTGTCAACTTTTACAACTGGACTTTGCTCACCGCATTCCTCCACGGAAAAGTAACCGTCAATCCGCCCGCGGGAGATGCGAGACTGAATCAGCCTCCTGGCTCGATCCTCCAGGGAAACCATATTCCGGGGCAGGCGCAGGACAACTTCACAAAAGCGGTGATTCACAGATTTAAGTTCCACCGTAAATTTTTTGCCCTGCCCGCATGATTCACCCCGGCCAAAACCTGTCATGCTCTTAAGCAAAAATCCTGCTCCTTCCCGAAAGTGTATTAATTGTTTACGCAAGGGGAACGATCAGCCCTCGTTCCCCGTAAATATTCAGCGAACCCGGTTGGATGCGGTGCTGTCCTCGTCATAACGGTTTTACTGAACATTTACCGTTCCCCTTAATCAATTTGGAAGAAAAACTGTTCAATGCGGTTGAGTCCTTCCACAATGTTTTCCATGGAGGTGGCGTAGGAAAGGCGGAAACAGCGGTCATCGCCAAAAGCCACCCCCGGAACCACCGCCACCTTGACCTCATCCAAAAGAAGGCTGGCCAGATCGCTGGCTCCGTTAATTTGCCTCCCTTTATACTGGCGGCCAATATACCTGGCCATAGAAGGAAAAACATAAAAGGCGCCACTCGGAGTGTTACAGGAAATTCCCGGTATGGCGTTCAACCGCTGGAGCATGTAATCCCGGCGCCGCCGGAATTCCGCCACCATCTCCATCAAGGGCTCCTGAGTGCCGGTTAAGGCCGCCACACTGGCCGCCTGGGCAATGGAGGTGGGATTGGAGGTGGAGTGGCTTTGCAAATCAACCATGGCTTTAGCCACCTCCGTGGGGGCGGCGGCATAGCCAATACGCCAACCCGTCATAGCGTAGGCCTTGGACATTCCGTTGATGACCACAGTTTGCTCCTTCAAGGCCGGACTCAAGGAGGCTATGCTTACGTGTTCGCAACCGTCATAGATCAGTTTTTCGTAGATCTCATCGGAAATAACCACCAGCCCGTGGTCTTCAATCACCTTTCCCAGCTCCACCAATTCTTCCTTAGCGTATACTGCGCCGGTGGGGTTGCCGGGAGAGTTTAAGATGACCATCCTGGTGCGCGGGCTGACGACCGAAAGCAGTTCCTCGGCCGTCAATTTGAATCCGTTTTCCTGGCGCGTCTGGACGATTACCGGCACCGCACCGGCCAGCTTGATCTGTTCCAGGTAGGTGACCCAGTAGGGTGCTGGCAGGATAACCTCATCCCCCGACTGCAGGAGCACCATCATGGCGTTGTAGAGGGAATGCTTCGCTCCCACGGAAACCACAATCTGCTCTGGTGTATACTCCAGTCCGTTGTCGGCCTTCAATTTTTGTACGATGGCTTCTTTTAACTCCATGGTACCGCCCACCGGGGTATATTTGGTCATGCCTTTACGGATGGCGGCCATGGCCGCTTCTTTTATATGCTCCGGAGTATCGAAGTCCGGTTCCCCTGCACCAAAATTAATTACCTTTTCTCCGGCCGCAATCATTTTCTTGGCCCGGGCATCGATGGCCAGGGTGGGTGAAGGACTAATGTTTTTGACCCTGTCGGCAAGTTTCACAGCTGATCACTCCTGCAACGCGTTTTTAGAATCTTACTGGCCCGAGGTTTTTCTTAATGCGTTCCACTGCTTCTTTTAGACGGGCGGTATCCACAGTAAGGGACATCCGGAAATAACCCGCTCCATTGGCACCATAACCGGTACCCGGCGTTATCACAACGCCAGCCTTTTCCAAAACCAGCTCGGTAAAGGATTCGCTGGTGTGCCCCGCCGGAACGGGAGCCCAGACATAAAAGGTTGCCTTTGGTTTTTCCAACTTCCAGCCCAGGGAGTTCAAGCCGTCCACCAGGATGTCCCGGCGCTCCCGGTAAAGGGCGTTAACCCGGTCAATAACCTCCCGCGGGCCGTTTAACCCCGCCATGGCGGCATACTGGATGGCCTGAAATTGTCCGGAATCCAGATTTGACTTCAGGCGGCCCAGAGCTTCGATAACTTCCGCGCAGCCTGCGGCCCAGCCAATCCGCCAACCGGTCATATTAAAGGGCTTGGAAACGGAGCTAAACTCAATACCTACCTCCCTGGCGCCGGGGACTTGTAAAAAGCTTGGCGGCCGGTAACCATCAAAGGCCACTTCCGAGTAGGCCGCATCGTGACAGACCAGGACGTTAAACTCCCGGGCAAAAGCAACCACTTCCGCAAAGAAAGACTCACTGGCCACCGCCCCCGTGGGGTTGTTGGGATAATTTATAAACATCATTTTAGCCCGCCGGGCCACTTCTGTGGGGATGGTGGCCAGATCGGGAAGGTATCCCCGCTCGGCCTTTAAGGGCATATAGTAGGGCTCCGCCCCGGCCAGGATGGCCCCCCCTGCATAAACAGGATAACCCGGGTCTGGTACCAGCACCGTATCCCCGGGGTTGAGGTAGCACCAGGAAATATGGGCGATGCCTTCCTTGGAACCAATAAGGGTGACCACTTCGGTTTTGGGATCCAGCTGTACTCCGAAACGTCCGGCATACCAGTTGGCCACTGTCTGGCGATAGCTGAGCATACCTACAGAAGAGGGATACTGGTGGTTGGCCGGGTTACGGGCTTCCTTAATCAGTTCCTCGATAATGTGGTCCGGGGTGGGTTGATCCGGATCGCCTATCCCCAGGCTTATGATGTCTATCCCGGCAGCCTTTTTTTCCTCGATCAACCGCTCAATGCGGGCAAAGAGATAGGGGGGTAAGTTTTTTACGCGTTGCGCCTGTTCGAACCGCAAAATCAATACCTCCTTACGCACACTACTACGAACAGGGAATCTGGCCGCAGAAGATTTCCTCTGCCGGTCCGGTCATATATAGATGATTGTCTTCCTTCCATTCAATGAGGAGGGTTCCCCCCGGCAGGTGAACCTTGACCTCACGGTCCGTATAATTGTTCAACACACCGGCCACCACCGTGGCACAGGCCCCGGTACCGCAGGCCAGCGTAGGCCCCGCCCCCCGCTCCCAAACCCGCACCCTTACCTCGCTCCTGTTTAAAACCTGCACAAACTCCACGTTGGTTTTACGGGGGAAAAGGGGATGCTTTTCCAGCTTCGGCCCCAACCCGTACAGGTCTACCTGCTCCACATCGGGAACAAAAAGCACACAGTGGGGATTGCCCATGGAGACGGCAGTTATATGGAAGGTTTGCCCCTCCAAAACCAGGGGTTCTTTGATCACCGACCCCGGAGGGCCGATCATGGGAATGTCCTGCCGTTCCAAACGGGGGATGCCCATATCCACCCGCACTGCGGCCACCCGCCCGTTCTCCAGCACCAACCGGGGCACCATCACGCCGGCCCTGGTTTCGATATGCATTACTTCTTTTTTAATCCCGCCCCGCTCGTAGAGATATTTGGCCACGCAGCGGATGGCGTTGCCGCACATTTCTGCCTCGCTGCCATCGGAGTTAATGACTTGCATGAAAACATCGGCCCTGGGGCTTGGGTGGAGGAGCACCAGACCGTCGGCCCCGATACCAAACTGGCGGTGACAGAGCCGCCGGGCAGATTCAGACAAATTCTCCCCACCCGGCCATTCCTGTTTTACCAGATCGACCAGGATAAAATCGTTTCCCAAACCATGTACTTTGAAGAACTGCAATCAGGTAAGCCCTCCTTAAAGAGATACTGTCTCCTAACCCTCCCGCGCTTGGAGACAGTACCCCTAAACCGTATTATTTCCTTTAGCCGGAAGGGATAAAATTAATACTTCGCCCTGTCCGGTAGTTTTCCTGCAAAAGATCCAAAAATTTGGCCTTAGACTTTAATATACATTATTTTTTCCCTGGCCCGCAACTGCAGGTGCCTGAAGGCAGTACTAAATAAGGGCGGGGCCAGTGAGATTAGAATAATTACCAGCCACTGGGGAGCATCCAGGGGCACGGTATGAAATACCGGCTGCAAATAGGGTACATAGGTAACCGCTAGTTGCAAAAATATGGAACAGAGTACTGCCCCCAGCAGGTGGGGATTTGAGAATAACCCCACTTCCCAGATGGTATGATGTTCCGAACGACAGGCAAAGACAAAAAACAGCTGGGAAAATACCAGGGTATTAAAGGCCATGGTCCGGGCCAGATCCAGGTGGCCGTGACCAAGGACATGAACTCCGGCAAAGACCAGCAACGTGCACAGACCGATGGCCAGGCCGCTGCCCAGGATACGCCAGGCCAGGCCGTGGGCAAAAATGCTCTCCCGGGGGTGCCGGGGCGGCCGGTACATGATATCGGTATCAGGCGGATCCACCCCCAGGGCCATGGCCGGCAACCCGTCGGTAACCAGGTTCATCCATAATATCTGAATGGGCAAAAGGGGCAAAGGCAATCCGGCCAGCACGGCAAAAAACATGACCAGCACCTCCCCCACATTGCAGGAAAGGAGGTAACGGATAAACTTGCGGATATTATCGTAAATACCCCGCCCCTCCTCCACGGCGGCCACAATGGTGGCAAAATTATCGTCGGCCAAAACCATGGAGGAGGCCTCTTTGGTTACGTCCGTACCGGTTATGCCCATGGCGATACCGATATCCGCTTCCTTAATTGCCGGAGCATCATTGATCCCGTCTCCGGTCATGGCCACCACGTAACCCGCCTGCTTCAACGCCCGAACGATACGCAATTTATGCCGCGGCGACACCCGGGCGTATACCGCCACTTCCCCCACCATCTGCTTCAACTGATCATCATCCAGCTGGTCCAGTTCTCTTCCGGTTAAAATGCGCCCCTGGCTTCCTAAAATACCCAACTCCTTGGCCACGGTTGCAGCGGTAAGGCGGTGATCCCCGGTAATCATCACCACCTTGATCCCTGCCCGGCGGCAACGCTGCACGGCGGTCACTGCCGCTGGCCGGGGCGGGTCGATCATCCCTGCCAGACCCACAAAAACCAGGTTTCGTTCGACCTCCGTCTCCGTCAACTCGCCCGGGGGTTTGGGCCCCAGCCTACACCAGGCCAGGGCCAGGACCCGCAGGGCGTCGGAAGCCATGGTGGCATTCTGACGTAAAATTTCCTCCCGCTGGCGGGGTGTTAAAGGAACTACCCGGCCGTGGCGGTAGTGGTGGGTGCACAGTTCGAGCACCACATCAGGGGCCCCCTTGACGTAGGCAACCAGGGTACCGTCGGCTTGCTTGTACACCACGGACATGCGCTTGCGCTCGGAATCAAAGGGGAACTCCATCACCCTCTGCTCGTGGCGTTCCAGTTCTTCCCGCCAGAAGCCTGCCTTGGCCGCCATGATCAGCAGCGCCCCTTCGGTAGGATCGCCGTTGATGGTCCAGACGGGGGATTCCCGGCGGGCCAGGCTGCGAAACAATCCCCCTATGGAAACCCCGCTGCGGGTAAGCAC
Source organism: Desulfofundulus thermosubterraneus DSM 16057 (assembly GCF_900142025.1). Lineage (GTDB taxonomy): Bacteria > Bacillota > Desulfotomaculia > Desulfotomaculales > Desulfovirgulaceae > Desulfofundulus > Desulfofundulus thermosubterraneus. Next base: position 86,423 of record NZ_FQZM01000005.1, read on the forward strand.
CGCATTATTGCACAAGGCGGCAATCTTGAAAAATAATTGGAGCTCCTCAGCACGGGGGGACAGCGAGGTGATGACTTGCCCCTTGGGATCATATCCTTCACCAGTAAACTCCAGGGGAACCTGGCCCACCACGGCCCGGCGCACCATCATTTCATTCTGAGTCAGGGTGCCGGTTTTGTCGGAACAGATCACCGTAGCACAGCCCAAGGTCTCTACCGCCGGCAATTTGCGAATGATGGCCCGGCGCCGGATCATGCGCTGTACCCCGATAGCCAGAGTGACGGTAACAATGGCGGGCAACCCCTCGGGAATGACCGCCACAGCCAGACTGACTCCGGCCAGAAACATCTGGTAGGCCGGCTCACCACGGTAAATGCCCACCGCCACCACCAGGGCACAAACCAGCAGGCAAAAAGCCACCAGTCCTCGTCCCAACTGGGCCAGGCGGCGCTGCAGGGGGGTCTCTTCACTCCCCGCCTCTTGAATTAATCCGGCAATGCGGCCCATCTCGGTGGCCATTCCCGTGGCCACCACTATCCCCTTACCCCGGCCCCGGGTTACCACCGTTCCCAGGTAGGCCATGTTACGGGCATCTCCAGGGGTAACCCTGCCCGGAATGGGCTCTACCTTCTTTTTAACGGGGGCGGACTCACCCGTAAGGGCAGACTCCTCTATCTCCAGGTTTACCGCCTGCAATAGCCGCAGGTCCGCCGGCACCCGATCTCCCGCCTCCATTAAAACCAAATCCCCGGGCACCAGTCCTGCGGCGGGGATCTTTTGTTCCATCCCCTCCCTGATTACCCGGGCCTCGGGAGCGGTAAGCTCTTTTAAAGCCTCCATGGAGCGCTCAGCCCGGTATTCCTGGACACAGCCCAGGATGGCATTGATGATCACAATGACCATGATGGTAGCGGCGTCCACAAACTCTCCCAAAAAGCCGGAGATCATGGTAGCCGCCAGCAAAATTAAAACCATGAAATCTCTAAACTGTTCCACGAACATCCGCCATAAGGGCACCCGCGTTGCCCTGGCCAGTTCATTGGGACCAAAGCGGGCGGCTCTCTCCCTGACCTCCCGCTCATCCAGGCCCCGGTGCGGATCGGACTGGAACACCGCTACCACTTCTTCGCCAGTTAAGGAATACCATTGTTCCGGCATTGGCCCTCACCCCTACCATTGCGGTTTGTCCCACTTAAACATATGCGCATTACCTGGCAAAAATAACCTCCGGGAGGCATGGTCCAAACTATCCCTTTGCTAAAGTTGGCAAAGGGGGCGGGGCAGCAAAAAACCGTTTACGAAACGTGGCGCGGTGGTAAACAAACCGCGTGCCTTGGGTAATCCTGTCGATATTGGTGCGGTAAGGAAAAACGGTAGCAGAATCCTTGCCCGTACCTTGCGGCCCGCCGGCCGGAAGTGATAAACTGTTTGGTAGCATGCCAGTGGAAAGGAAGTCTTCTATGCCCTTTGATGGACTGGTAATGGCAGCAGTACGCAAAGAGTTGGAAAGCGAACTGCTCGATGGACGCATTGACAGGATCTACCAACCTTCTCCCCTGGAGATACATTTGCTCACCCACCGCCCGGGCACCCGGGCCCGGTTGTTGCTTTCCGCTCATCCGGAAAACGCCCGGGTACACTTAACCGGGCGGGTAAGGGAAAACCCCCCATCTCCACCGGTATTTTGCATGGTCCTGCGCAAGCACCTGGAGGGAGGCCGCATCCGGGGAATCCACCAGCGGGGGCTGGACCGGGTACTGGTTCTCCAGGTTCAAAGCTACAACGACCTGGGAGAACCCTGCTTGAAGGAACTGGTATGTGAAATCATGGGGCGGCACAGCAACATTATTCTGGTTAACCCCGGTACAAAGCAAATTATTGACGCCATAAAGCGCTATACTTACGCCGTCAGCCGCCACCGGGAGGTTTTGCCCGGGCGGGAATATATACCCCCGCCGGAACAGCATAAACTAAATCCCCTTGAACTGAAAGAAGAGGAATTCCGCCAGGCGTTGCTCGAAGCTCCCCTGGAAACCCCCGTAGCCGCTGTTTTGCAGCGTATCCTGGATGGGATCAGCCAGGTAATGGCCCGGGAGATCCTTTACCGGGCCGGGCTGGCGCAAGACCTTATTCTGGATCATTGCGGGGAACATGAACTAGTGGTTTTGTGGCAGGCAATTCAACAAATGGCCGGTGCCATTGCCCGGGGAGAATTCCAACCTTCCCTGGTGCTGGACGAACAGGGCAGGCCCAGGGAATTTGCCGCCTTTGATTTAACCCATTTTCACGCTTTCACCCGCCGGCAGGGCAACATGAATGCTTTAGTCGACCTCTTTTATACGGCCAGGGAAGAAGATCAGGATTATCAAAGTAAAAAACATTCCCTGCTTACCGTTGTGCGGCGGGAGATGGGTCGCCTATCCCAAAAGCTTTCCCTGCAGGAGGAAAGCCTGGCCAAAGCCGAACGTGCGGAAGAATATAGAATCCTTGGGGAACTGCTCATGGCCAACCTGTACCGCCTGGAAAAAGGTCTTAGCGAGGTTATCCTGGAAAATTTTTACGATCCGGAAAAAAAGATGGTAATCATCTCTCTCGATCCCCGCTTGAACCCGGTGCAAAATGCCCAGGCCTACTTTAAAAAATATACCAAGGCCAAACAAACCAGGGAGGAAACCGGGAACCGGATCGAGCAAACCCAAAGGGAGCTGGAATATTTAAAAGGCGTAGAAACGGCCATTATCCAGGCCACAACCGTACCAGAACTGGTGGAAATCAGGGAAGAACTGGAGGAGCAGGGCTACTTGAAGCCGGCAAACAGGGAAAAGAAAAGGGAACCGGAAAAACCCCGGCCCCTTGTTTTTACTTCCAGCGATGGTTTTACCATCTTAGTGGGACGGAACAACAAGCAAAACGACTACCTCACCCTGCGCCTGGCCAAAGGTGAAGACGTCTGGCTGCACACCAAGGACATCCCCGGTTCCCACGTGCTCATTCGCACCGGCGGACGGACAGTACCGGAAACCACCCTGGCCGAAGCTGCCTCCCTGGCCGCTTACTTCAGCCGGGCCAGGGAATCGCAAAACGTGCCGGTGGATTATACCATGTGCCGAAACGTACACAAACCCCGGGGAGCCCGTCCCGGCTACGTTATATATACCGGACAGCGCACCCTCACCGTTAATCCCGATCAGGAACTGGTAGAAAGGCTCAAGGCGTAATCGCCGTAATCGCACCTTTTTTGGGATCAGCCCCCGGCAGCCAGCCTTAACCCCGCGGCGGCTATCATGTCCAGGTCTTCTTGTACTTCATTGCCCCGGGTGGTGAGATAGTTGCCGATCATCAGCCCGTTAACGGCCACCTCCAGGGCTTTTTGCTGCTTTTCCCCCAAACCGGGCTCCCTCCCCCCGCACAGGCGTAAAACGGCCTGGGGCATGATCAGGCGGAAAAGGGCCAGGGTTTTGAAGATTTCCTCTACCGGCAGGGACTTTTGTCCGGCCAGGGGCGTGCCGGGAATGGGATTTAAAATGTTTACCGGAACTGATGTTACCCCCAGTTCCCGCAGCTCCAGGACCATTTCCAGCCGGTCGGCCATGGCTTCCCCCATGCCGATGATCCCGCCGGAACAAACCTTTAATCCGGCCGCCTGGGCGGCCCGGATGGTGGTCACCCTCTCCTCAAAGGTATGGGTGGTGCAGATGTGGGGGAAATAACTCCGGCCGGTTTCCAGATTGTGATGATAGGTGGTTACCCCGGCTTCCCTTAAACGCCGTGCCTTATCCCCATCAATGATACCCAGGGAAGCACAGAGTTCCAGGCGGGTTTCGGCCCGTAGCACCCGGTAAATGTCCAGCACCCGCCCAAAATCCTGCTCTCCAATGCCCCGGCCGCTGGTCACCAGGGCAAAACGCCGCGCCCCGGCGGCTTCCATGCGCCGGGCCTTTTCCAGGGCCTCTTCCGGCCCAATCAAAGGATAGGTTTTCGCCCCGGTCCGGTAGCGGGAGGACTGGGCGCAAAAACGGCAGTCTTCACTGCAAAGACCAGACCGGGCATTAATGATGGAACAGAGCTCCACCTCCCGGCCCCCGAAGCGCTCGCGTACCTGCCGGGACAAGTCCAGCAGCTCCCCCAGCTTCTCCGGCAGCCAGCCGGCCAGGGTAAAGGCTTCTTCCCGGGTTAAGCCCTCCCCTTCCAGGACCTTACTTTTTATCTCCTGCCACATAAGCTAAAACCCCCCAAAGATTTTCAACTAATTATCCAGGCATGGGGTGTAACCGCTTTTTTAGGGTTGGAACGAAACTTTTCCATTGTTCACTTGAGCTACTTATGCTGTAACTATCCATGAGGAAAAAGGCTTCCGGCGCATATGCAACGCTGCCAGGTTCGCTTCGAGGCAAGCCGATGTTTCGTTCGGCCCGTAGCACGGAGCGACGAGAGGGACGACCGCCGCCCCCGGGCAGTTATGCGACATTATCAAGTATGGGATTAGGTCTATTTACTTACCCGTGACCACGGCTATGGATTCATAAGTGATCTCCAGGACCTGGTTCAGTTCCTCTTCCGACATGGCCAGTACGGGCATGAGCACGATCACATTGCCCAGGGGACGGATAACCAGCCCCCGCCGGCGGGCTTCCAGGATTACCCGGTGGCCCACTTGCTCCTCCAAAGGGTAAGGTTGTTTGGTCTTTTTATCCGCAACCAGCTCAATACCCACCATCATGCCCCGCTGGCGGATGTCCCCCACATGGGGTAGCTCCCAGAAACTTTCCAGCTTGCGGTGCAGCAGTTCTATTTTAGGTTGCAGGGCGGCCAGCAAGTTTTCCTTTTCAAATAACTCAATGCTGGCCAGGGCGGCAGCACAGGCCAGGGGATTGCCCGTGTAGGTATGGCCATGATAAAAGGTCTTGCATTCCTCCGGTGTACCCAGAAAGGCGCTGTAAACTTCATCGGTAGTAATGGTGGCAGCAAGGGGAAGATAGCCCCCGGTAATACCCTTGGCCAGGCACATTAAATCGGGAGAAACCCCTTCGTGTTCGCAGGCAAAGAGCCGACCTGTCCGGCCGAAACCCACCGCCACCTCATCGGCAATCAGCAGAACGTTGTACCTGGTGCATAGTCCCCGCACCCGGCGAAGGAAACCCTCCGGTGCGGTAATCATCCCGGCGGCCCCCTGAACCAGGGGTTCGATGATCACGGCGGCAACCTCCTGTTGGTGCTCCTTTAACAACTCCTCCAGCCGGTCTGCACAGGCCATCCCGCAGTTTTCCCTTTCTCTTTCCAGCGGGCAGCGATAGCAATAGGGAGCGGGAGCATGCAGGCATTCGAAAAGCAGAGGCTTAAAGATACCGTGAAAAAGGGGCATGCCACCCACGCTGACCGAACCAATGGTGTCCCCGTGGTAGGCTTCCACCAGGGAGATGAACTTCGTCTTGCTGCGGAAGCGCCCCCCTTCCTTTTGCTGCCAGTATTGAAAGGCCATTTTTAAGGCAATCTCCACGGCGGTGGCACCGGCGTCGGAGTAAAAAACTTTATTTAGTCCCGGGGGAGTAATCTCAACCAGCTTTTTGGCCAAAAGGATCGAGGGAACGTTGGCCAAACCCAACAGGGTAGAATGAGCTATTTTATCCAGCTGTTCTTTGATAGCCCGGTTTAATGCGGGATGACAGTGGCCGTGTATGGTCACCCAGAGGGACGAAACTCCATCCAGGTAGCGGTTTCCCTCTACATCAATAAGGTAGCTTCCCTCACCCCGGGCAATGATCAAAGGTTTTTCCCGGACATATTGCTGCATCTGGGTAAAAGGATGCCAGACGTACTGCTTGTCCCACTGTTCCAAAAGGACGGGATCGTATTTAGTCAAATCCAGCACCTCCGGAAGAAATAGACTGGATAAATGCCCGGTTGGCTGCCGCCCAGCACTCACCCAAAAATATGACTATACTACCGGCGTTCCAGGTTTAAATGGCACATCGGGTTTCGAAAAGAGCCAGTAATCATGGTGAGTGCTGGGTCCACTCGCCCATTTTAAGCGGCAACGTTTTCATTTCATCCTGGGAGCAAGCACGTTTATCCTGTACCAGTGCACCCGCAAATCCGGGGAACCAAATCTTCCCAGAACACAGTGTTTTCCACTGTCTCCACCAGCCCGTCAGCGCTCCCCTCTTCCACACTGACCCCCGGCAAGTAGGGTACTATCCCCAGCACGGGCACGCCGGTCATAGCTGCAATAATCCCCGGGTTGTCCTTTTCCGCAGGACCCGCCTCCCCCGCTTTTAGGCCGTTAATAATTATTCCGGCCACGGGAATACCTCTGTTTTGAGCATAGGCTACGGTCAGCACGGTATGGTTAATGCTGCCCAGCCCCGGGCGGGCCACCACCAGCAGGGGCAGGGAAAGCTCCCGGGCCAGTTCGGCCACGGTAAAGTCGGGACCGGAAAGGGGTACACACAACCCCCCGGCCCCCTCTACCAGGACCAGCTCGTAGCGTTGAAGCACTTCCCGGCAAAAATCCACCACCCGTGATGGTTCAACTCTTTCCCCCGAAAGCTTTGCGGCCAGGTGAGGGGAAACAGCAGAGGTAAAACGATAAAGGTTCAGCTCATCTATGGACTGGGGTAGGCCGGCCACATGACGGTAAAAAACTACATCCTCGGGGACTAACCGCCCGTTGGCCTCAATTGCCCCGCTCTGTACCGGTTTTATGGCTACGGCATCAATACCACGGCGACGCCAGACCCCCACCAGGGCGGCGGTGATGACTGTCTTGCCCACACCGGTATCAGTACCGGTAACCAGATATCCCCTGCCCATTAAAACACCTCCCGGTGGACCGGATTGACGGATTGTAGTGTCTTATATATCCTGCCGCCAACCAGGGAGGCCACCAGGGATAAAAACAAATCCCCCGGTGCACAGACAATGGCTCCAAACCATACCGCCTGGGCCAGGGTGAAGGGTTTTTGGACCACGTAATTTAAAATTATGTACAGGTGGATCACTCCCAGGACGTAAACCACCACGAGCCCGGCCATACTGGCCAAAAAATAACCGGGTACACCCTTCTCCCTCACCTTTTCCACAACCGCCCCGATAACGTAAGCACCCAGGGCAAATCCCACCAGGTAACCAAAGGTAGGCTGCAGCACGTAGGCCGGGCCGCCACCCTGGGCAAAAATGGGTAGTCCGGCCAATCCCAGGGCAAGATAGATTACCTGGCTCAAAAAAGCCAGCCGCTTGCCCAACAAAAGCCCGGCAAAGAGGACAAAGAGAAACTGCAGGGTAAAGGGCACATAAGGAATGGGAATCTTAATGAAAGCTCCCACTGCCGTCAGGGCGGCAAACATGGACACCAGAACCATTTCTTTTACCGACAGCCGCAAAACTCTATCCCTCCTATCGTTAACCATTGATAAATGTTTGGTTAACAAATAATATACAAAAACCTTTTCCTCAAGTCAACCAAAATTGCCTTAGTTCTGGAAGGCCGTTCTCCTGGGGGCACTGTTTGGGCCAGACAACCGTTGCCTACAAAACTGCAAACTGGGCCGGGTTTAACCCGGCCCGTTCAGCCATCCTGTTCAATCATTAAGATAAATACGCGGTACCCGCTTACTGATCAAGCAAACCATCTCATAATTAATTGTGCCCATATGGGAGGCCACTTCCTCAACGGCTAAAAACTGCTCCCCCTGCACTCCAAAGAGAACGACCTCGTCCCCCGGCAGCACCCCCGGAATCCGGGTTACGTCCACCATGCACTGGTCCATGCACACCCGGCCCACCAGCGGGACCCGCTGCCCGTGAATTAACACTTCGGCCTTATTGGACAACAGCCGGGACCAGCCGTCGGCATAGCCAAGGGGGAGAGTAGCAATAACCGAGGGGCCGGTGGTGGTAAATTTACGGCCGTAGCTAATGGAAGTACCCGCCGGGACACGTTTTACATAAGCTATCCGGGCTTTTAGCTGCATGGCCGGTTTTAAATCAATTACCCGCCGTACATCAGGAGAAGGCCACAGGCCGTACATAATAATACCCGTCCGTACCATATCCAGATGCATTTCCGGTAAATCCAGGGTGGTGGCACTGTTAGCCACGTGTTTAAACGGTATAGCTACGCCCCGGGCTTCAATGCCGGCCAGTGCTTCTTTAAAGCGGTCAAACTGCCAGCGGGTGTAAGCTTTGTCCTGTTCGTCGGCACAGGCCATGTGGGTATAGACACCTTCGATAAAGATACCCGGCAGCCGGGATACGGCCTCAGCAAAATCCGGTGCCTCAGAAGGGAAGACTCCAATACGGCCCATACCCGTGTCCACCTTTATGTGTACCCGGGCGGTTTTCCCCGCGGCTACGGCAGCAGCAGAAATGGCCTGGACTACCTCCAGGGAAAAAACGGTCTGGGTCAAATCATGCTCCACCAAAAAGGACGCCTGTTCCGGGGGGGTATAACCCAGGATCAGGATGGGGGCGGTTATACCTCCCCGGCGCAGGGCCAGGGCTTCATCCAAAATAGCTACGGCCAGGCACTCGGCGCCATTGGCCAGGGCTACCCGGGCCACAGGCAGCGCCCCATGACCGTAAGCATCGGCCTTGACCACGGCCATCAGCTTTGTACCCGGTTGAAGTAATTTGCGGATCTCCCGCACGTTATGGGCAACGGCCCCCAGGTTTACCTCTGCCCAAACAGGACGGCCGTTGCTGCAACTTCCGGTGATCATAGCAGAACCCCTTTTGGTACCATGTTAAAAACCTGAAGCGGTAATCGTCCCTTCCACACTCTATCCGAACATAAGTCAGCCAGGTTCTTTCTCAAAATTATAACTCTCAAAATTATAACATTAACAGGCCCTTTACTTATTTGACTGCTCCGCAAACCACCAGGCAAGTACGTGTTAGGCAATGCGCATTAAATCCGCCGGCACATCCATCAGTTCATGCAGCGGGGTATACTCCAGATTCAGGGCTTCGGCCACGGCCTTGTACGTTACCTTGCCGTCCATTACGTTCACGCCCCGGGCCAGGGCAATGTCGTCCTTGACCGCCTGGGCCAGGCCCTTACTGGCCAGCTCCAGGGCGTAGGGCAGGGTAACGTTGGTCAGGGCATAGGTGGAAGTCCGGGCGACCGCACCGGGCATGTTGGCCACAGTATAGTGAATGACCCCATGCTTGATATAGATTGGATTGGAGTGAGTGGTCACCCGGTCGGCAGTTTCCACACAACCACCCTGGTCAATAGCCACATCCACAATAACGGACCCGGGTTGCATAGTTTTAACCATCTCTTCCGTGACCAGCTTGGGAGCCCTGGCCCCAGGGATGAGTACGGCCCCAATGACCAGATCAGCCTCCTTAACGGCTTCCTTGATGTTATAACTTGTGGAGATGAGGGTTTTTATGCGGGGACCGAAAATATCGTCCAGATAGCGCAAACGTTCGGCATTCTTATCGATAATGGTTACATCTGCCCCCATGCCCACAGCAATTTTGGCCGCATTGGTACCCACGGTACCCCCGCCAATGATGACCACTTTAGCCGGAGGCACGCCGGGAACCCCGCCCAGGAGCACCCCGCGACCACCGTAGGGTTTTTCCATAAACTGGGCACCAACCTGGACGGACATCCGACCCGCCACTTCGCTCATGGGCATGAGCAGCGGCAGGGTACCCCGGTTGGTTTGAATGGTTTCGTAGGCAATGCCCGTAACCTTTTTGGCCAGCAGGGCCCTGGTAAGTTCCGGCTCAGGAGCCAGGTGCAGATAGGTAAAGAGTAACTGACCCTCTTTAAATAAATCGTATTCTTCCGGCAGGGGTTCTTTAACCTTCATGATCATGTCGGCCTGCTCGTAAACATCCGCCTTGGTGGGCAACATGCGGGCGCCGGCAGCCACATACTCCTCATCGGTGATGCCGCTGCCCAGACCGGCCCCGGCTTCAATGACCACCTGGTGTCCCGCTTTAACCAGGGTTTCTACACCGGAGGGGGTGATACCAACCCGGTTCTCATTATCCTTTATTTCCCTGGGCACACCAACGATCATTTTCCGTACCTCCTTTAACAGCGTACATACATAGCTCTACCGGTTACTATTCTTTTGAGCAATCATTTCCCCTTGAGGTTTTTTTATCTACTTATATCGGAAATTTATCTTCACTATATTACCTGCATCTTTTCCACTCATTTTTGCCAGCCTGAATCGCACCAAGGTGGGCTTACGCCAAACTTGTACCCCGGATCAGCCTACAGGACAGTCCCAAACAAGAAAGAAGGAGCCAGAAAGTAGTGCACATTGTGACAACTGGATTTCCCCAGATCCGGACCTTCTACACCAGATGTGATGTCCAATGTACTCCTGCTATGGCTCCTTGGCGCAAAATATTTTGCTTATAGAGACATCTAAGGCCGAGCCTCCACCGACATAACAGCCTTTAAAAACAAACTTGAAGGATTAACCCGTAACACTAACGGGACAGGGTTTGCTCCAGGGAGGCCTCCAGTGACCCTTCCCACAGGTATTTGCGGGTTTCCGAAACCAGTACGCCGCTCAACCCTATGAGGGCAATCAGGTTGGGTATGGCCATCAACCCGTTGGCAATATCGGCAAAGGACCACACCAGGGGCAGGCTGACCACGGAACCGACAAAGCAGGCAATAACCCACAGCACCCGGTAGGGCAAAACGGCCCGGTAGCCCAGCAGGTACTCGACGGCCTTTTCGCCGTAATAGGACCAGCCCAGGATGGTGGAGTAGACGAAAGTCAACAGGCCGACGGTGAGAGTGATGGGGCCGATGATGGGCACCATGGCAAAGGCGGTTTTCGACATGGCCGCACCCTGAAGGCCGCTTTGCCACGCGCCGGTGGTCACCAGTACCAGGCCGGTCATGGCGCAAACAATCACCGTATCCCAAAAGGTACCGGTCATGGACACCAGGGCCTGCCGCACCGGGTTGGTGGTTTGCGCCGCGGCGGCCACAATGGGAGCACTCCCCAAACCGGATTCGTTGGAGAAGAGGCCCCGGGCCACCCCGTAGCGAATGGTCATCATCACGGTAGCCCCCGCAAAACCACCGGCAGCGGCATGGCCGGTGAAGGCGCTTTTCAAAATAAGGGCAATGGCCCCGGGAATGGCCTGGGCATTCATAATTAAAATGATCAGGCAGCCCAGCACGTAGAAAAAGGCCATGAAGGGCACCAGCTTCTCGCAGGCGCGGGCAATGCTCTTGATACCGCCCAGGATGACCAGGGCCGTAAGAACGGTAAGTGCCAGGCCGGTGATCCACGTCGGTATTTTAAAGGTCTCGTATACCATGGAGGCCACCGAGTTGGCCTGCACGGTTACGCCAATCCCAAAGGCGGCAATGGAAGTAAAGAGGGCAAAAAGAATGCCCAGCCAGCGAGCCTTCAAGCCGCGTTCCAAAACGTACATGGGTCCCCCGGCCATGGTTCCGGCTGGAGTTACGACCCGGTACTTCACCGCCAGCAGGGCCTCGGCATATTTGGTGGCTATGCCGAATACCCCGGTGATCCAAACCCAGAACACAGCCCCAGGACCGCCGGACGCTACCGCCGTGGCCACCCCCACAATATTGCCGGTGCCTATGGTAGCCGCCAGGGCAGTGGCCAGGGCTCCGAAATGGCTTATGTCCCCCTGGCCTTCGGCTGTACGGGTAATTGAAAGCCTGATTCCCCGGCCGATGTACCTTTGAATCCCCCGTAATCTCAGGGTGAGAAAAATATGAGTACCAACGAGCAAAATTAACATGGGGGGACCCCAAACGATATTACTTAAATTCCCCAGTAATTGTTCCAGTGTTTCCATGGTTCTCATCCTCTCCTTGAACTGAAAATGGGCTGCTTACGCAAAAATAGCCTTGGTGGATCAAAGAAAATCATGTCCGCACTCAGGATAATCATGACAATGATTTAATCAGCGCAAATCAGAACTCAAAATAACCACAGGCCTTTACGTTGATCAGGTTGACCAGGATCAAAATTATTTTTAACATATCAACTCCCGTTTTCATCCCTCCGTTTCGTTATATTGTTGAAATTTCCCTGTTTGGAATTTCCTGATTGATAAGATTAAATTAAATTTTCGACAAATTGTCCCTTCCCCCTTGAAAGTTATAATACCACCCTTGGTGTATTTTTGACAAAGACTTTCAATACACCAGTGGAAATATCAATATCTTGTCCATGGGTGTTGTATTTTTGTTTTATCCATAACTTGAGAAACCTTCACGGTGCGATAGGACAAGAATTTTGATATAATAGTATACGGGGGGTTTTTCGTGAAGCTCAGCCCTGAAAACCTGTCTCAATTAATTGAAAAGGATAAGTTTCTTAAAATAATCGAAAGTTTTACCAGAGCAACCGACATCACGATCGATATTAACGATGTATACGGCAACCCGGTGGTGGAACATGATTTCTTTTACGGTTTTTGCGCCACCATCCGTTCTACAGCCGAGGGGCTTAAACGGTGCATCCGTTCCAACGCCGAAGTAGGCTTTCGCACCGCAGCTACGGGAGAGGTATGTTTCGGCACCTGTCACGCCGGAGGAACTTTGATGGCCGTACCCCTGGTGGTTGAAGGACAATTCTGGGGCTCCATCACCTGCGGCCAGATGCACCTGTCCCCGCCGGATAAAAAAGCCGTGGAAAATATGCTTAAGGCAACGGCAGACCTGGGACTGGATGAACAGGAACTGGTTCGGGGATTCCAGGAAATCCAGGTTATTACCCCGCAGAAGTGCCAGGCTGCTTCCCAGCTAATTCAGTATGTGACAAACTATATTGCCGAGCTCATTTACCGGGCCAAAATCCAGGAAAAAGAAGCCCGTGAGCAGCTGCGCACCATGGATGAGGCCAGGGTCCGGGCGGAACTGGAAAAGTCTTTACGCCTGGCCGAGCTAAAAAATTTGCAGGCGCAAATCAAGCCCCATTTTCTATTCAATACCTTAAACACCATCACCAGCCTGGTTAGCTTAAACGAGAACCAGAAAGCGTTGAAAACACTTTACGCCCTGTCCAACTTGCTCCGCTGCTACATCCACCACCCGGAAGAACTGGTATCCTTGCGGGAGGAATTAAAATATGTCCAGAGCTATTTAACCATTCAACAAACCCGTTTTGGTAACCGGCTTAATGTAACCATCAATGTGCCGGCCGCCCTGCAGGAATTACCGGTACCCTTTTTAAGCCTGCAGCCCCTGGTAGAAAATGCCTGCATCCACGGGCTGGAACCTAAAGAAGGGTCGGGACACCTGATCATCACCGGGGAAATCAAGGATGGGATCTGCGAAATCAGTGTTACCGACGACGGCGTGGGAATTCCCCGGGAAGTACTGGATGCGATCAATGGCAATAGCCAGGCCGGAGCAGGTAAGCCGCGGGGAATTGGTCTTAAAAATGTCGACGAAAGGCTGAAGCTTTATTATGGTCCCCAATACGGCGTTTCCCTGGATAGCCACCCGGGTTGGACAAGGGTATGTCTGAAGCTGCCTGCAGGTCACATCTTATAAGACAATCCGGGCCAAAAAAAGGCTTAACTGGAGCACATTATTTTCTTCACCGTAGGAGAAGTGATACATGTGTATAAAATCCTGTTAACCGAAGATGAAGAACTGGAACGCAGATTTTTACGCCACCTGGTGGAAAATACCGGCCTCCCCCTGGTCGTGGTCGGTGAGGCCAAAAACGGCAGGGAAGCGGTGGAACTGGCTGAACTCCTCCAGCCCGAGATCATCCTCATGGACATCAAAATGCCTGGAATGGATGGCCTTGCGGCCACCAGGACGATCAAAGGGAAAAACCCCGCCGTGGAGGTGATCATTATCACCGCCTACGGGGAGTTTTCCTACTCGCAGCAGGCCATTAAATATCAAGTGGCCGATTACCTTTTAAAGCCGGTACAACCGGATGAGCTGACCGCGTGCCTGGAACGGGTCATGTCCCAACTGGCCAAAAGAGCATCGGGAATCGAGGGGCTCCTTGATACCGCCCCTCCCCTTTATCCCCAGACTGCCGACCTGGTGAACGCCATCAAATACATCGACCGGGAAGCCGCTATGCGGGCCGGGAATGAACTGGTGGATGCTTTTCTAAACGAAGTGGAGCATCCTTCCCCCCGGCAAATGGCCGCCTTTGCTTTTGAATTTTTGGTTATGGCCGGTCAGGCCCTTTTGACCTCGGGAGAAAGTAAAGTAAGCATTTCTTCCCGGCAAAATGAACTGGCACGCCAGATTCCTGTCCTCCAATCCCCCAGCGACCTGCGCCGCTGGGTGGAAAAAGTTGTTGTCACCCACATACGGTGGGTGCAGGAACAAATTCACGGCACGGACCAGGTTATCATTCGCCGGGTGAAAGAACTGATCAGCAAAAATTACACCAAACCGATTACCCTCACCCAGGTGGCCCGTCAGGTTCATTTAAGCCCGGCATATTTAAGCCGCCTGTTCAAACAGCGCACGGGCCAGAGCTTTATTGATTACCTTACCCAGGTCCGGCTTAACGAAGCCAAGGCCCTCCTGCTGGCTGGGGAAAAAACCATCGACCAGATTGCCAGCGCAGTGGGATTTAACAATAATAGCTATTTTACCGCGGTATTTAAAAAACGGGAAGGGGTTACCCCCTCGGAGTTCCGCCAGCGCCGGAGAGGTGACGGCTCCCGGGTTTGACCGCGGGGATACCCTGCCGGCAAAGAGGGCATTCTTCCGGGCTGTAGCTAACCGCCGGAACGGTTAACAGTGTCCGGAGGGGCACACCCAGATCAACCGTTCCATTGCTGCGGTCGACCAGTGCGGCGGCTCCCACAACCTGTGCCCCGGCCTCCCGGGCCACCGCAATCACTTCCCGCACTGACCCGCCAGTCGTAATCACATCCTCCACTACCAGCACCCGTTCTCCGGGAGAAAGCACAAAGCCCCGCCGTAGAGTCATTACCCCGTTTTCCCTTTCGGTGAAAAGACTCCTTGCTCCCAGTGCCCGGGCTATTTCATAGGACACAAGGATACCGCCTAAGGCGGGGCCGATTACAGCACCCACATCCTTAAGCCCTGCACCTATCCAACCCCGGGCCAGTTCCCCGCATAACAACTCACAATACCGGGGGTGTTCCAGCACCCGGGCGCACTGGAAATAACGGTCGCTGTGGCGGCCGGAGGTAAGCACAAAATGACCTTTAAGCATGGCCCCGGTTTTTTCAAATATGGACAAAATTTCATCATGATTGAGCAAAGCCAATTCACCTCAAAATATCGATTTGAAGAATATTATACCAGATCCTTGGTTGCAGGAATGTTCCCCGGGCATAAATCATATAATAAATATGCCGCATTGTCCTGCTCGCCAAAAAGGAGGCAGGCTAATGGGTAGACGGCGTGGAGGATTGATGTCCGACAGGCTGAAATACGATTTAGCCGAAGAGCTGGGAGTAGCCGACCTGGTGCGCAGGGAAGGCTGGGGAAGCGTTTCCTCGCGGAACTGCGGTAACCTGGTCCGACTGGCCATCGAACGGGCTGAGCGGGCGATGATGCAAGGACAATAGCGGCAGGGGAACGCTTTTAAAATAAAAAGCGCTCCCCTTTTTACATTGAACTCGCCACCACCACCACCATCTCAGACAGAATAGCCCTGGCGGCTTTTACCGGCTCCGGAGCGCCAATAATGGGGCGGCCCACCACCAGACGGCTGGCTCCGGCTGCCAGAGCACCAGCAGGGGTTACAATTCGTTTCTGGTCGCCGCCGGCGGCTCCGGCGGGGCGAATACCGGGGGTAATGATTAAAAAGTCCGGCCCGCAGGACTGCCGGATAGCCGCTGCTTCCTGGGCCGAAGCCACCACGCCATCCAGACCGCACTCTTTGGCCAGCAGTGCCCAGGCTACCACCCTGTCCAAAACTGGCCCGGAAAGACCCAGTTCCCGGTTAAAAGCAAGCTGATCGATGCTGGTAAGAACCGTAACGGCAACGACCAGCGGGCGGGGAATACCCAGGGCTGTCGATTCCTCCCCGCAGGACTCTAGCGCCGCCCGCATCATGGCGCGCCCACCGGCGGCATGGACGTTGAACATGGTCACCCCCAGCCTGGTGAGAACCCGGACTGCCTGGGCCACGGTATTGGGGATATCGTGAAGTTTTAAGTCTAAAAACACTTTCACTCCCTGCCGGCAAATATCTTTAATTACAGCCGGCCCCTGGCTGTAAAACAGCTGCATGCCGACCTTGAACATGCCCGCCCATGGCTTGAGCTGTTCCACAAGATCAAGGGCCTGTTCCGTAGACTCCACATCCAGAGCAACAATTAACTTTTCCCTGGCCTCATCGATGTTCACAAAAATCCTCCTTAACAGGGACGGCGCGCTGATCCCCGCCAACCCCGGTATGCTTGGCAGGTCGCTCGCCGGGAACCGGACCGTCCCCTGTGACTTCTTTTGAGCGGCAATGCTATCATTGCCTGCCAGCGCTTTTAAATCTGATTTGGATTGTACAACCTGCGATTATAACCCCTTACTAGAGGCTACATGTGGGCCGCCCCGATTAATTCTTGAATGTCCGGTACCCCCTCTTCCACTAGAAACCTTTCAATCCCATCAATAATGTCCATGGTGGCACGGGGGTTGATGAAGTTGGCCGTCCCCACGGCTACGGCGGTGGCCCCGGCCATGATGAATTCCAGGGCATCTTCGGCGGTAACGATGCCCCCCATGCCCACAATGGGAACCTTTAAGGCCTGGTAAACCTGCCACACCGCCCTTACCGCCACCGGCCTGATGGCCGGGCCGGATAGACCGCCCATGACGTTGGCCAGGACCGGGCGGCGACGGCGAATGTCTATGGCCATTCCCAGGAGGGTGTTGATCATGGACAGGGCATCGGCCCCCGCCTCCACCACCGCTTCCGCCAGACGGACAATACTAGTCACATTGGGAGAAAGCTTGACCACCACCGGAAGTCGAGTAGCCCCCTTTACTGCCCGCACCACGGCGGCTGCCGAATCGGGATCGGCACCAAAGGCCAGACCCCCCTTTTTGACATTTGGGCAAGAAATATTTACCTCCAGTCCCGCCACGCCGGGCACCTCGTCCAACCTGGCCGCCAGGGCGGCGTAATCTTCCACCGAATCCCCGGCAATGTTCACGATCACCGGCAAGTCAAACTGCCTTAAATAAGGTAGGGCTACTTCGATGAAGTGGTCCACACCGGGATTTTGCAAACCAATGGCATTAAGGATTCCAGCCGGTGTCTCCACAATGCGCGGTGGAGGGTTTCCCTGGCGGGGCAAAAGGGTGGTGCCTTTGACCACAATGGCTCCCAGGCGGTTTAAATCAACAAAGGGGGCGTACTCGGATCCAAAGCCAAAGGTACCCGAGGCAGTGGTCACGGGATTTTTCATCCGTATACCGGCAACGTTTACGGCAAGGCTGGGTTTGGCCATCAAAAACACCCCCCTCCCTAATCCCACACCAGCTGTTCCGTCCGAAAAACCGGCCCTTCCACACATACCCGCCGGTACTCGAAGGGCTTTCCGCCGTTACCGGCGGTTTTACAGACGCAGGAAAGGCAGGCTCCCACCCCGCAGCACATGCGTTCCTCCAGGGAGAATTCTCCGGGCACGTTATACCGGACTAAAAGCAAAGCCGTTTGACGCAGCATACCCCGGGGACCGCAGGCGTAAACCATGTCCGCCCCTTCGCCGGCAAGCATTTTTTCCAGCAGGTCCGTAACGGAACCGTGGTGACCGCAGGAACCATCGTCAGTGGCCACAGCATGGTCGAACGGCACAGTATATCCCTTCTTTCCCACCGGCAACTGGTCGGCACTGCGGGCACCCACCAGTAAACAGACCTGATTTTTTCTTTGTACCAATTCATGCCCTAAAAAAACAAGGGGAGCCACACCGATGCCGCCTCCTACCAGAATCACCCGCCGCCCCGGCTCCGGCAGGGTGAAACCACGGCCCAGGGGACCCATTACTCCAAGCCGCTCTCCCCTTCTTCTGGCGGCCAGCAAAGCGGTACCCCTTCCGACCACCTGGTAAAGAAGGAACAGCTTTCCCTCCTTCCGGTTTACTCCGTGGATGCTTAAAGGACGGCGCAGCAGGGGATCCAGGCTGTCGGCACAACGTATGTACACAAACTGGCCGGGAACGGCATAAGAAGCGATCGCTGGGGCATAAAGGGTCAACCGGTATTGCCCCGGCCCCACTTGCTCCTGCTGTACGATATTGGCGGGCACATCAGCTACCATACTAGGCTCCCTCCTGTTTTAATGAAAATTTTTTCGAGGGGGATAGCGCAACAGGGAACTTGACGCTTCGCGGCGAATATTTCCTTCCGGCTTTGCCCCAAAATGACAGGTCTCTTGGGAATTGAACAGTAGTGCAGAAAAAGCAGAAAAAGCAGAAAAGGAGCGACGACATCATGAACCTTTTGGGGGTGGCCAAGCTGTTACTTCTTTTCGTTTTACCATGGTTTATCTCCTTTTCCCCGCCAGCTCATTCCGCCGCATCCTCTAGTTCGCATCCGGGTTATGAAAACCGGGTGGCGGTGCTGATGTACCACCACATCAGCGATACCGACCGGGGTCCGGCAGTAATTACTCCCCGGCTATTTCAAGCACATCTGGATACTTTGAAAAAGGAAGGCTACCATGTTATTTCCACGGAAAGGCTGGCCCGGTTTTTATCCGGAAAGGATACCATACCCCCCAAAGCAGTGGTTATTACCTTTGACGACGGGTACGAATCTTTCTATACCTATGCCTACCCGGAACTAAAAAAAAGAAATATGCCGGCCACCTGCTTTGTCATTGTAAAGTCGGTAGGTGACCCAAAAGAGAAAATACCCAAGCTGACCTGGGAACAAATGCGAGAAATGCAGGCCAATGGCATGAGTTTTTATCCTCACTCCTACGACAGCCACTACCAGGCCAGATTCGCCCCGGGCGTGCCCGCCGCCCGGTACACAAGGCCCGCCCTGGCAGGCCCAATCTGGCTGGACAAGCTGAACCGGCGGGAAACACAGGAAGAATATGAAACCCGGGTGAGAGCAGATCTGCTCAAGGCAAAAGAAGTTATGGAAATGGAGCTTGGCCGGCCTATGGACCATTTTTGCTGGCCCTACGGAGCCGATAGCCCCACCGCAGCCAGAATTGCCCGCTCCCTTGGCTACAAGTACCTTTACTATATACGCAAAGGTTTAAACGCCCCCAGTACCGCAGACGGTTTCATCCGGCGGATCAATGCGGGTAGCCCGAATGTTACTCCGGAAATTTTGACCCGCAAAATCGAAAAGTATTCCTTGCTTACCTCCGCCCGTCAATGGTGCCTGGTCCTTTCCCCCCTTTACCCGGCGCTGCTCAAGCCAACCTTTGTCGCCCTCGACTCAATTTAGAACATTAAATCCCTTTAAAAAAGTAGCGGGAAAAACCCCGGGTCAGTACGCCCGGGGCTAGTTTTCTCCACTGGCCAGCTCCTGGATGGGAGTAAGATCCATATCCGCGCCATCCTGGATGGAAATAAGTACTTCCACGATGGCCCGGGCGGTATCCAGGGAGGTCAGGCAGGGGACGCCGTGTTCCACCGCCGCCCGGCGGATGCGGAAACCGTCCCGCTCCGGAGCCCTGCCCCGGGTGAGGGTGTTAATGACCAGGTGAATCTTCCCCGCCCGGATGAGATCCACGATATGGGGGGAGCCTTCCCGCACCTTGTTTACCCGCTCCACCCCCAGGCCATTTTCCTGCAAAAAGGCCACTGTCCCGGCGGTGGCGCAAATATTGTATCCCAGACGGGCCAGACCCCTCAAAAGGGGCAGGGCCTCTTTTTTATCCTTGTCGGCAATGGTGGCCAGGATGGTGCCGTTCCGGGGGATGCTGTAGCCGGCCGCCACCAGGGCCTTGTATAACGCCGCCGGGTAACTGATGTCCACCCCCATGACCTCGCCGGTGGACTTCATTTCCGGCCCCAGGGAGATATCCACCTGGAGCAGTTTGGCAAAACTGAATACGGGAGCCTTGACTCCGAAATAACGGCCTTCCGGGTAGAGGCCGCCGTCATAACCCAGGTCCTTTAATTTGCGCCCCAGGATAACTTTCGTAGCCAGACTGACCATGGGAATGCCGGTGATTTTGCTCATGTAGGGCACCGTGCGGCTGGCCCGCGGGTTGACTTCCAGCACGTAGACCTGCCCGTTGTAAAGCACGTACTGGATGTTGATCATTCCCCGCACATATAAAGCCCGGGCTAATCGGGTGGTGTAGTCTACCAGCTGGGCTTTTACCTCCGGGGTGATGTTGTTAGCGGGGTAAACGGCTATACTATCCCCGGAATGAACGCCGGCCCGCTCGATATGCTTCATGATCCCCGGAATCAGCACCGTCTCCCCGTCGGCTATGGCATCTACTTCCAACTCCTCGCCCTGCAGGTACTTATCCACCAGCACCGGGTGCTCGGGGGTAACCCTGACCGCATTGGCCATGTAGTTAAGCAGTTCTTCCTGATTATAGACAATCTCCATGGCCCGTCCACCTAGAACATAGGAGGGCCTGACCAGCACGGGAAACCCAATTTCCCGGGCTATGTTTACTGCCTCGTCTACGGAAAAAGCCGCCCTCCCCGGCGGTTTGGGGATACCCAGTCCCACGAGCAGTTGATCGAAACGCTCCCGGTCTTCCGCCCGGTCGATATCCTCCACCGCCGTACCTAAAATGGGTATGCCGGCTTTGGCCAGGGGTACGGCCAGGTTAATGGCCGTCTGGCCGCCAAACTGGACAATTACCCCCTCGGGACGTTCCTTCTTCAGGATGTTCAAGACGTCTTCAAAAACGAGAGGCTCAAAATAGAGCCGGTCGGCGGTATCAAAGTCGGTACTGACCGTCTCCGGGTTGTTGTTAATGATGATCGCCTTTACGCCCTCTTCCCGCAGCGCCCACACCGAGTGAACCGAGCAGTAGTCGAACTCGATACCCTGCCCGATACGAATGGGCCCCGAGCCCAGGACCACCACTTTGCGTACAGCGGTGTTTTGCGCTTCGTCCTCATGATCGTAACAGGAATAGTAGTAAGGAGTAGCGGCCTCAAATTCTGCCGAACAGGTATCCACCATTTTATAAACGGGCCTGATTCCGTAATCCTCCCGCAGGGCCCTTATTTTGGCCTCGTCCTGGCCGGTAATTTGGGCCAGATAGGCGTCGGCAAAGCCCATTTCTTTGACCCGGCGCAAAAGGTCCGGCGTTAAGGCCGCCGGTCCCTGGCGGCGGATCTTCTGCTCCAGTTGCACAATGTTTTGGATCTTGTCCAGGAAAAAGCGGTCAATGCCCGTTAAGGCCCGGACCCTGTCCACAAGCATCCCCCGCCGCAAAGCCTCGGCCACCACAAACAGGCGCATGTCCTCAGCCCGGGACAGCTTGGTTTCAATCTCTTCATCGCTCAACTGTTCCATCTCCGGGACCAAAAGACCCGCCAGGCCGATTTCCAGAGAGCGCACTGCTTTTAACAGGGCGCCTTCCAGGGTGCGGTCAATGGCCATAACTTCCCCGGTAGCTTTCATCTGCGTGCCCAGGGTGCGGTCGGCCAGAGCAAATTTGTCAAAGGGCCAGCGGGGGAATTTTAACACCACGTAATCTATGGAAGGCTCAAAGCAAGCATAGGTTTTACCCGTAACCGCGTTTTTAATCTCATCCAGGGTTAACCCCACGGCAACCTTGCTGGACACCTTGGCGATGGGGTAGCCAGTGGCCTTGGAGGCCAGAGCCGAAGAACGAGACACCCGGGGGTTGACCTCAATTACATAATATTTGTAGCTGTTGGGATCCAGGGCAAACTGCACATTGCAGCCCCCCTCCACCCCCAAAGCCCGAATGATGTTCAGGGAGGCGGTGCGCAGCATCTGGAATTCCTTGTCACTCAAAGTTTGCACGGGAGCAACCACAATGCTGTCCCCGGTATGAATGCCCATGGGGTCGATATTTTCCATGCTGCAGATGATGATGCAGTTGTCAGCGCTATCCCGCATCACCTCAAACTCGATTTCCTTCCAGCCCACCAGGCTTCTTTCCACCAGTACCTGGTGAATGATGCTGGCCTTTAAACCTTTGGTGACCGTGGCCTTGAGCTCGTCCATATTATAGACCATGCCCCCGCCGGTACCCCCCAGGGTATAGGCAGGACGAACCACCAGGGGAAAGCCGATTTCCCGGGCGAAGGCCACCGCTTCATCAACGCTGCTGACAATGGTGCTCTCAGGAATGGGCTCGCCAATGCGTTCCATGGTGAGCTTAAATTCTTCCCGGTCTTCGGCCCGGCGGATGGCTTCCAGGGGCGTACCCAAAAGCTGTATTCCCTCGGCCTCCAGCACCCCGGTGTTCGCCAGTTGCAGGGCCATGTTCAGTCCCACTTGGCCGCCCAGGCTGGGCAAAAGGCCGTCCGGTTTTTCCTTGCGGATGACCCGGGCAACAAACTCAGGCGTTAAAGGTTCGATATATACCCGGTCGGCCATGTTGGCATCGGTCATGATGGTAGCCGGGTTGCTGTTTACCAGCACCACTTCCAGACCCTCTTCCCGTAGAGCGCGGCAGGCCTGGGTCCCGGCATAATCAAATTCCGCCGCCTGGCCGATGACGATGGGCCCGGAACCGATGACCATTACTTTGCGCAATCCCTTTTTCAACGGCATACTCTCCTACCCCCGATGCATTAAATCAATGAACTGGTCGAATAGATAAGCTGATTCCCGCGGCCCCGGGGAAGCCTCAGGGTGATACTGCACCGAGAAAAGCGGCAGGTCTTTATGCCGGATGCCCTCCACCGTACCGTCGTTCAGGTTCCGGTGGCAGACTTCCACGGGCAAAACGGCCAGGGAATCGGCATCCACCGCAAACCCGTGGTTCTGGGAGGTGATGTAAACCTTGCCCGTAGCCAGGTCCTTTACCGGGTGGTTGGCCCCCCGGTGGCCGAATTTCATCTTATAGGTCCTGGCCCCCAGGGCCAGGGCAATCACCTGGTGGCCCAGGCAAATGCCAAACATGGGGCGCTTTCCGATCAGTTCCCTGGTGGTCCGGATGGCGTAGGGAACATCCACCGGGTCGCCGGGGCCGTTGGATAGCAGGATGCCGTCGGGATGCAAGGCTAGAATTTCCCGGGCCGTAGTAGTGGGAGGCACCACCACTATTTCGCATTCCCGCTCCTGTAAATGCCGGATAATGTTTAGTTTGGAACCGAAATCCATCAAAACAACGCGGTAACCCTTGCCCTCTAGGGTATAGATTTCCTTTGTGGCCACCTCGGGCACCAGTTCCTGTCCGGTCAGGTGGGGGCACTGTTTGGCTTTTTCCACCAGGAGGGCGGGATCGTGGCATTCGGTGCTCAGGACCCCCCGCATGGTCCCCTGGTTGCGCAGGTGGCGGGTTAAGGCGCGGGTGTCGATGCCGGAAATGCCCACCACCCCTTCTCGGGCCAGGAAGTCGGACAGGCGGTAGCTGGCCCGCCAGTTGCTGGGACGGTCGCACTCCTCCCGCACCACAAAGCCCCGTACATAGGACTTTTTTGCTTCAAAATCCTCCCGGTTGATACCGTAGTTGCCAACCAACGGGTAGGTCATCACCACAATCTGGCCGCAGTAGGAAGGGTCGGTGAGTATTTCCTGGTAGCCCGTCATGGCGGTATTGAAGACTACTTCTCCCCATCTTTCCCCCCTGGCCCCGAAGGCCCGGCCGGTAAACACAGTTCCGTCTTCCAGAGCTAATATGGCCTGCATCATCGTAACACCTCGCATTCTGGTGGTTATATGATTCCACTAACCGGTCGCGCCCCCCGTTTTCAGGCTATCACCGCCAGATCGCGGTTGTAAACCACCCGTCCTTTGACTATGGTAGCTACAGGGAGTCCCTGTAAGCGCCTGCCGCTAAAGGGGGTGTTCCGCCCCTTGCTGGCAAAGGTAGCGGGATCCACCACTTCCATCAGCTCGGGATCGATAATGGTTATATCGGCATCCGCCCCCACTTTGAGCACCCCTTCCTGGAGGCCCAGGATGCGGGCGGGGTTTACCGTCAGCTTGCGGATGGCTTCCACCGGGCTTAAGACACCCGGTACCACCAACTCTGTCCAGACCAGTCCGAGGGCGGTTTCCAGGCCCACCAGGCCAAAGGGAGCCAGCTGGTATTCCACGTCCTTTTCCTCCAGCGTATGGGGGGCGTGGTCGGTGGCAATGACGTCAATGGTGCCGTCAGCCAGGGCTTCTTTCAACGCCGCCACATCCTCCTCCGTACGCAGGGGAGGGTTGACCTTGGTGCTAGTATTATAATCAGCCACCGCCCGGTCGGTAAGAGTGAAATGATGGGGAGTAACCTCGGCGGTCACCGGCACTCCCCGGGCCTTGGCCTCCCGGATCAGGCGCACTGAACCGGAAGTGCTGACGTGAGCAATGTGCAGGGGGCAACCGGTGTACTCGGATAGAATGATATCCCGGGCGACCATAATTTCCTCGGCCGCAGCCGGTATGCCCGGCAGTCCCAAAACGGTAGACATGTAGCCTTCATGCATCACACCGCCAGCAGACAGGGTTGGTTCCTCGCAGTGGGAAATAACGGGCAGCCCCACCATCCGGGCATACTGCATCGCGCGGCGCATTACCGCCGCACTGGCCACCGGGTGGCCGTCATCGGAGAGGGCCACCGCGCCGGCTTCTTTCAAATCGGCCATTTCCGTCAGCTCTTCACCCCGGCTGCCGCGGGTGAGGGCTGCGATGGGGTACACTTTTACCAGGCCTGCTTCTTCTGCCCTAGTCTTGATGTAAGTAATAACTGCCCGGTTGTCAGCTACCGGATTGGTGTTAGGCATACAGGCCACGGCGGTAAACCCCCCCCGGGCAGCCGCCCGGCTGCCCGAAGCAATGGTCTCCTTGGCCTCAAAGCCCGGTTCCCGGAAATGAACATGCATGTCGATTAACCCCGGTGCA
This sequence comes from Desulfofundulus thermosubterraneus DSM 16057, assembly GCF_900142025.1. Lineage (GTDB taxonomy): Bacteria > Bacillota > Desulfotomaculia > Desulfotomaculales > Desulfovirgulaceae > Desulfofundulus > Desulfofundulus thermosubterraneus. The sequence goes on from NZ_FQZM01000005.1 coordinate 111,372, forward strand.
ACAAGCTTGCCAGCAACATCCATTACCGCACCTTCCCCCGGTTCCAGGCCTGGGCCGATGGCGGTAATTCTCCCGTCTACAATTAAAATGTCCGCAGCAAAAATTTCCCCGGCCTGGGGATCAACCACACGGCCACCTTTGAGCAGCAGTTTATGCATCCGGCATCCCCCCTCCACCCAGCAGGTAAAGTAAAGCCATGCGCACGGCCACACCATTGGTAACCTGTTCATTGATCACCGCGTTAACCCCATCGGCCACCTCCGGGGATATTTCCACTCCCCGGTTCATTGGTCCAGGGTGCATGACCAGGGCACCGGGACGGGCTAGGGCCAACCTTTTCCGGTTAAGGCCAAATAAACGGGCGTATTCTCTGATACTGGGAAAAAGTCCTTGCTGCTGCCTTTCCAGCTGGATGCGCAGCATCATCACCACATCGGCGCCGTCCAGGGCCTCCTCCATACGCGTACACACATATACACCCATAGCTTCTATTTCCGGAGGGATCATGGTAGCGGGACCACAAATGCGCACCCGGGCGCCCATTTTGGTAAAACCCCAGATGTTGGAGCGGGCCACACGGCTGTGTAAAATGTCCCCAATAATGGCCACGTTGAGCCCCGCTAATTGTCCCATTTTCTCCCGTACGGTAAACATGTCCAGGAGAGCCTGGGTAGGATGCTCGTGGGCACCATCCCCGGCGTTTATGACCGCCGCCGGGATGGTGCTGGCCAGCAGGTTAGGTGCTCCAGCCATAGGGTGGCGCAGGACGACCACATCAGCGCCCATGGCCACCAGCGTACGGGCGGTGTCCTTCAGGGTTTCCCCCTTGACTACGCTGCTGGTAGAGGCGGAAAGGTTCACGCTGTCAGCGCTTAAATACTTGGCGGCCAGCTCAAAGGAGGTACGGGTGCGGGTGCTGGGTTCGTAAAATAGCGTTACCACCGTCCGCCCCCTTAAGGTGGGTACCTTTTTAATGGCGCGCCCAAGAATCTCTTTCATGGGGACAGCCGTATCCAGGATCAGCCCGATTTCTTCCGCCGACAGGTTTTGCAGGCCGAGAATATCCTTGCGCTTCCAGTTCATCATGCCAAGCCTCCGATTCCTAAAAATAAAGCCCCGCCCGGTATCAGTCCCGGAACGAGGCCGACAAGCCCTGCTGGGCGTGCCCTCCTTGCCGGCCTCTCTGGACCGTTGCTTAAAAGACGGCACCGGAGCATTTAATTTTTTTCCAAAATGAGCACCCTTTCCTCATCATCGGTTTCCTGCAACCGCACCGCGACCACTTCCCGCCGGGAAGTGGGAACGTTTTTACCAACGTAATCGGCCCGGATAGGCAGTTCCCGGTGTCCCCGGTCAATAAGGACCGCCAGTTGAATCACCCGGGGCCGGCCCAAGTCCATAATGGCATCCAGAGCCGCCCGGATGGTGCGCCCGGTATATATTACATCATCCACCAGCACGATTATTTTATCTGAAACGGGAAATGGTACTTCGGTCCGGTGGACCAGCGGCTGCTGGTCCAGGGTGGTCAAGTCGTCCCGGTACAGGGTGATGTCTAGGGTACCTACCGGGACGGTGCTGCCCTCAATTTCCCGGATCTTCGCCGCCAGCCTTTCCGCCAGGGGCACCCCTCGCCGGCGGATACCGATCAGGGCCAGACCGTCCGTTCCTTTATTGCGCTCAATAATTTCGTGGGCTATCCGGGTCAGTGCCCGTCGGATACCCTCCTTATCCAGGATCTGGGCCTTGTGTCTCATAGCCTTTCCCCCTCTTGCCCATAAAAATGCCTGCTTACCACCGGCAAGCAGGCATAGTTCAAACGATACTCCATGTCCTATGTTCCTTGCCGGCCTCACGGGACCAACTTAAAGGCTTTTATTGTTACTCTTAAACAGAATACATAAAACCAAACCAAATGTCAAGAACTAGTTTGGCTGCCCGGTTTATTAGCTGGAAGACTATTACATCCTGTTAACGCCTATAAAAATCAGGGCAACCCCCAGCAGGATAATGGCCATGCTGCAAGGAGAAACTTTACCCGCCAGACCGACCAGTCCCAGGCTGGTAGTAGTAAGCAGTACTGTCGGACCCACCAGGGCCAAAAGACTATTTATTTTAAAAGCTGTTTCCACCCGGTTAAAATATAACATTAACATGGCTGCGCTAAATTCAATGGATGAAGAGAGCAGCCGCAAAAGGGCCATGCCTAAAACGATGCGGTCCAGGAACAAAAACATAAAATCCCTCCTGCCGGTTTTTACTAAAATTTCATATGCCCCGCGGCATGGATAAATGCATAGGCAGGATGAAAGGCAGGGAAAACTTTTGGCGAAAGGATGGGATCTCCGATGAAGCCGCAAAAAAGCACCCTGGTGCTGGCTGCCTTAAGCGGGGTGCCCTTTATTATGGTTTTAGGTAATTCCATGCTCATCCCGGTACTACCCGCCATCAAGGCAGCACTGAACCTCACCCAGTTTAAGGTTAGCCTGTTGATTACCCTCTTTTCCATCCCTGCCGGGATTGTTATTCCGTTGGCCGGTTTTCTGTCCGATCGTTTTAGCCGTAAAAAAGTAATTGTGCCGGCACTAATCCTTTACGGCCTGGGAGGCATAGTGGCCGGACTGGCGGCAATTTTCTTGAAAAGCCTGGCCTACCCGGCCATTCTCGGAGGGCGCATTTTGCAGGGCATCGGCGCAGCAGGGACAGCACCCATTGCCATGGCCCTTACCGGGGATCTCTTCACCGGCAAGCAGCGGGGCACTGCCCTGGGTATCATCGAGGCGGCCAACGGTCTGGGCAAGGTGGTAAGCCCTGTTTTGGGTGCCCTGCTGGGCCTCATCACCTGGTATGCCACATTTCTTTTTTTTCCTCTGGTGATTATCCCCGTGGTATTGGGAGTATGGTTCCTGGTTAAGGAACCGGAAAGCAACCGGCAGGCACAAAGTGTAAATGAATATCTGAAGTCCATCGCCCGGATTTTTGAGAAAAAATCCGCTATGCTACTCACTTCTTTTCTGGGCGGGGCCGTAGCGTTACTCATTCTCTTCGGAGTATTATTTTTTCTCTCCGAACACTTAGAAACGGTTTTCCGGCTAAATGGGGTGCGCAAGGGCGGGGCCCTGGCTATACCGGTATTATTTATGAGTACAACTTCTTATCTCACCGGCCGGATCATCAAAAAGCGCCTGGCATTAATGAAATGGCTGGTGGTGGTAGGTCTGGCTCTGATTGGCGGGGCTTTAACCATGATGGGTTTTTATCGCACCACCTATCTCTTTTTTATTGCTATTTCCTTGGCCGGCATCGGTACCGGACTAACCCTTCCCTGTCTAAACACCATTATTACCAGCTCCACGGCCACGGAAAGGCGGGGTCTAGTCACCTCTCTGTATGGCGGTGTGCGGTTTGTAGGAGTAGCCTTTGGCCCTCCCCTTTTTGGCCTTTTAATGGGTTACGGCCTGTCCCTCATGTTCTGGAGCACGGGAGCCCTCGCGGGGGTTGCTGCCCTACTGGCGGCCTTTCTTATCCGGGTAAAAGACATGAAAGCTCCCACCGCACCGGAAGAAAAAAATCGCCTTACTCCTTATACCCTTCAACCGGCCTTCGGCCTGGCCGCGCGTAAGCCCTGGAATCCTCCGGATGAACAGGGAACATGATTCCGTTAGATTCAATTGCCATTTTTACCAGGGTAACCTTTCCCTCCCCGCGGTAATATTTCTATATATGGCTAACCTTTCGGGAGACCCGGGAAGGAGGTGTCCGACAAGGCACCTGCATAAACAGGTGCATTGCCATCCCCGAAAGGAGCTTGAGAGTATGAGCGAACAGGAGGGTACCCGGACATGGCAGGCATTCCTTAGCTTCCCCCTGGGCAAAAGATTGGAAAAACCGCGGCAGCAGGGCTTGACCATGATCATTGACAAGGGCCTGGGCCTGGTGGAAACAAAGGATATCTTGCATGTATGCGGCCAATACATCGATTTTTTTAAGCTGGGCTTCGGTACTCCTGCTTTATATGCTCCGGAGGTGTTAGAGGAAAAAGTTCATATCATCAAGTCCTTCGGCATAGATATCTATCCCGGGGGAACGTTCTTTGAGGTGGCCATACTACAGGAAAAAATTGAGGAGTACTTGTACCTGGCCAAGAGCATTGGCTTTACAGCTATCGAAGTATCTGACGGAACGATCACCCTTCCACCCGAGATTAGGGAAAAAGCCATTGCCCGGGCGGCCGAGCTGGGTTTCAAGGTATTAACGGAAGTGGGCAAAAAAAATGGAAAGCACCACCCGGTCCAGCATTTAGTAGAGGAGATCCGCCGGGATCTCCAACACGGGGCCTACCGGGTTATCCTGGAAGGCCGGGAATCAGGTATCAACGTAGGTCTTTATGATGACCAGGGGCGGTTCATCCAAGAGGAACTGGAGGAATTGCTTTGCGGCATCGGCGATCCCCGCGTGCTGATTTGGGAAGCGCCGCGCAAGAACCAGCAGGAAGAATTAATCCTTCGTTTCGGCCCTAATGTCAACCTCGGCAACATCCCTCCCCACGAGGTCCTGGCCCTGGAAGCCCTGAGGGTTGGTCTCCGGGCCGACACCCTCAAATCTACTCTAGAACGCATCTATGTCTAAATAACGGCTAAATATTTAAAGGGAAAGACCAAACCGTGTATCCCGGTGTCTATTCGGAAAAGCACCGACAGCGGTCCGGGTGAAAAGCAAGCCGCCTTAAGGCGGCTTTGCCTCTTACTGGTAATATTGACCATGGCTCGTACATATTTTAAACCAAGGAAAGTTAGAGAGGGGAAGGCCATGCCCGGACTCACCCTATTGGTCGCGCTGTTGTTGATCGGGATTGTCGCTCGCTCCAATCTCATTGCCATGGCAGCCTGTGTTTTGCTCATCATCAAACTCGCCAACCTGAATTTTATCTTCCCCCTGCTGGAAAGGCGCGGTTTGGAGCTGGGCCTGTTGTTTCTTTTGCTCTCCATCCTGGTACCCGTAGCCACGGGCAAGATCAGCGAGCGGGAAATGCTTTATAACCTTACCTCCCTGCCCGGATTGCTGGCTCTATTTGGCGGGGCACTGGCCACCCACCTTAATGGGGAAGGATTAAAGCTACTGCAATTGCAGCCGGAGATAATCTTTGGCCTGGTGATTGGCTCGATCATTGGCATAGTTTTTTTAGGCGGGGTGCCTGTGGGTCCCCTCATGGCTGCCGGTATTACCGCTCTATTTATGGAGCTGGCCGCCTGGTTAAAACACTAATCCTGCCGCAACCGGGCAAGGATATCCACCAGTTCCCCGGGCAACGGAGCGGTAAACTCCAGATATTCTCCCCACCGGGGGTGGTGAAAGCCCAGTGTTGCCGCGTGCAAAAACTGGCCCTGCAGTCCGAAGTGGGGCCGGGCCGGCCCGTATTTTAAATCACCTACCAGGGGATGTCCCAGGTAGGCCATGTGGACCCGGATCTGGTGAGTGCGGCCGGTTTCCAGCTTTAGCTCCAGCAGGGTGTACTGGCCGAAACGTTCCCGAACCTCATAATGGGTTACGGCATGGCGTCCCCCCCGACCTACCACGGCCATGCGCTGCCGGTCCCGAGAGTGACGGCCGATGGGAGCATCCACCGTACCGCGGTCCTCTTTGAAGTTGCCATGGGCCAGGGCAGTGTAACGCCTGGTAACCCGGCGGTCTTTCAGTTGCCGGGCCAGCTCCAGGTGGGCAAAATCGTTTTTAGCCACCATAATCAGACCCGACGTATCCTTATCCAGCCGGTGCACGATACCGGGTCGCATTATACCGTTCACCCCGGATAGATCCCGGCAATGAAATAAAAGTGCGTTAACGAGAGTTCCACTGTAATTCCCTTCCGCCGGATGTACCACCATACCCCGGGGCTTATTTACCACCACCACATCCGCATCTTCATAATAGATGTCCAGGGGGATGTTTTCCGGAACCACTTCCAGCTCCCGGGGCAAGGGTATCTTCAGCACCACCTCGTCCCCCGGCTTCACCCGGTAACTGGAGCGCGCAGGCTCACCGTTTACCGTTACCTGCTGCTCGGCTATTAATCTCTGAATATGGGAACGAGAGAGATCCGGATTTTCTTTAGCCAAAAAAACATCCAGGCGTTCCCCGGCATTTTCCTCCCCCACCCGATGGTAACTAATTTTCTGCATCGGGCCCCACCCTTTGACGTTCCCTTTCCCGGTCCTCCCGCCAGACCGCAAAGACCAGCAAAAAAGCCCCGATAACTATGGCCGTATCCGCCAGATTAAAAACCGGCCATACCCGAAAGTCCAGAAAATCCACCACCAGCCCAAAACGGACCCGATCTATGAGGTTGCCCAGGGCACCCCCCATGACCAATCCCAGGGATAAACGAAGCATGTGCCGCCCGGGGGAAAGGCGCAGTGCGGCAACTAGCGCCCCGGCCACCACAAGCAGGGTAACCACGATAAAAAAGCCGGTGCGGTGGGCAAATAGACCAAAGGCCGCCCCCGGATTGCGTATGTAGGTTAAATGAAAAATGTGCGGTATTACCGGAACAGATTGCCCCTCCCACATCAGGCGCTGAATCAGTTCCTTGGAAGCCTGATCCAACACACAGGTAACCAGGGCGGTTAACCAGAAAGGCAACTTTTCTCCCCCTTTATGATCCATGGCCTATGTCGGGTCATTTAATTACAGGGCCTAACCCGCTCGACCAGGCACTTCCCCCCTGTGCCCCAGCATATAATACCATGAAAACGGGTTGGGGAGCAAAACCCAACCTTATTTCCATTAATGCAAACACCAGCTCCCGGGGCAGCAAGGGGCAACCGCCAAAGCGTACCGGCAACGGCACCCTGACATTTACTCCCGTTACAACCCTCCAAAACGGGAAAAGGGGTTTCCGGACGGAACGGCCTGGCAAAACTTAACTAATTCAAAGGAGGATCAGAGCAATTTTTCGCGAATTTTCAGTATATAGGGATATACGTCAAGAGGGAGTGGTTGCATGCTTAAGGTGGTTAAAAATAGTCCCACTCCCCGGGAAATAACCCGGGAGCAGTCCCTTTTAAGCTTAATTGAAGCAGCGCTGTTCCAGCACCCCGCCGTAAAAGATGCAGCCGTGGATTTGGTATGGGACAAAAAAGGCCGGCCGCTGCTGGTGGCTTATGTGGTACCGTCTACCCCCGAACTGTCACCGGGGGCACTCAAGAATTTTATCTACCGCCGTCCGGAAATCCCCTGGAACGGGCAGCCCAGGCGTTATCTTCTGCTACCTGCCATCCCCCGCACTCCCAGCGGCAAATTGCAGCGGCAAAAGTTAATTAATTCCTATCTCCAGGCCATTGATTCGAGCAATAGAAAAAACCTTTTTAGTTCAAAATAAAATGAGGTGAAAAACAGCATGAACTTTTCCTTTGGAGACCTGTTGTGGATTTTTTTTATTCTATTGGCCTTTTTACCCGCCTCCCGGCAATACCGCCTGGAAGCATTGCGGCTGCGCCTGATCCGGAGCCTGGAAAAAAAGAGAGGTAGCCGGGTGATCACCTTGATCCACCGCCAGGAGTCATTGAGTTTATTAGGCATTCCCATTTCCCGCTACATAAATGTGGAGGACTCGGAAGCTGTCTTACGTGCCATTCGCCTGACACCCGACGACATGCCCATCGACCTGGTTCTGCATACACCGGGCGGGCTGGTGCTGGCTGCAGAACAAATTGCCCGGGCGCTACAGAAACACAAAGCTAAAGTGACCGTCTTTGTTCCTCATTATGCCATGAGCGGGGGGACCATGATTGCCCTGGCCGCGGACGAGATTATGATGGATGAAAACGCCGTCCTGGGTCCAGTAGATCCACAGCTGGGTGAACTCCCGGCAGCATCTATTCTGGAAGCTGTACAAATCAAAGGCCGGGAACGGGTGGATGACCGTACCCTGATGTTGGCCGACATTGCTTCTAAGGCCCTGAACCAGGTGGAGGACTTTGTTTACCGTTTGCTGGTGGAAAAAATGTCCCCGGAAAAAGCCCGCCAGATCAGCCACTTGCTTACCAGCGGCCAATGGACACACGATTACCCCCTTACCTGTGAGCAGCTGCGGGACCTGGGCCTCCCGGTTTGCGCGGAGCTACCGCCGGAAATCTATGCCCTGATGGACCTATATCCGCAGCCGGCCCAGCGCCGCCCGTCGGTACAGTATATCCCCCTGCCCTACACCCGGGAAACTCAACCGAACAACCGGTAGATAGCAACCATAAAAAACCGGCAGTGCCTGGGAAAAACAATCATTGTAGGGGTTCTTCCGACCTTATTTCCGTGGGTTCTCCTTGCCAGAAAGGCAGCACGGCGTCCATACCTTTCCCGCTTCCCTCGAGGAGGGAAAAATTCAGCAACCCCTCACCTACTTCCCGGGACAACGGGGGTCCGTAAGCCAGACGGTAAAGGCCGGCCAATTCGGCCACCAGGGGGAAACGGGGGTTGGTGGTGGTGGTCTGATCGGCAAAGGCCCGGTCGGCCATTTCGGGAATTCTGCGCTCATATACTGCCCGTTCAATACCCAGATCCGCCACGGTGAGGGGCATGTCCAGCTCCCTTAACAGTCGGAAGATAGCTCCAATGAGGCTCCTCACCCCCTCTTCCACCGTAGATGCGGGTAAATCCAGCAACCGGGCCAGCTGCCAATATTTCTCCGGGGCGTGGAAGTATTCGTACTGGGGAAAGGAAACAAATTTGGTCGGCCGGCTGGCATTGTAAGCCACCACGTAGGGTAGCAGGACGGCATTGGCACGACCGTGAGGAATGTTAAAGACCGCCCCCAACTGGTGGGCCATGGCGTGATTGATACCTAGAAACGCATTGGTAAAAGCCATACCGGCAATACAGGAGGCGTTGTGCATTTTTTCCCGGGCTTTGTGGTCCCGGGCATCCCGGTAAGAACGGGGCAGGTAGTGAAAAACCAGTTCTACGGCCTTGGCCGCCATGGCATCAGTAAAATCCGAAGCCATTACCGAAACGTAGGCCTCCAGGGCGTGAGTAAGCACGTCCATACCCGTGTCGGCCGCCACCCGATCGGGCATGGTGCGGGCAAAATCCGGGTCAATAATGGCCACGTCAGGTGTCAGTTCGTAATCGGCCAGGGGATATTTCACCTGCTCGCCTTTGTTGGTAATGACGGCAAAGGCCGTCACTTCCGAACCGGTGCCACTGGTGGTGGGTATGGCCACCAACTGCGCCTTGCGCCCCAGTTTGGGGTATTTGTAAGTGCGCTTGCGAATATCCATAAACTTAAGTTTGAGAAACTCAAACTCCACTTCCGGGTGTTCATAAAAAAGCCACATGGCCTTGGCAGCGTCAATGGCTGAACCCCCTCCCACGGCAATAATGGTGTCGGGTCGGAACCTGTTCATCACCGCACAGCCCCGGCGCACCGTTTCTACCGAGGGATCCGGTTCCACCTCGTAAAAGACCTCGGTAACCACCCGGTTATTACGGTGGTTGAGATGATAAAGCACCTTGTCCACAAAACCCAGGCGTTTAATCTCCGGGTCGGTGACAATAAAGGCCCTCTCCACTCCGGGAAGTTTGCGCAAATACTGTATGGAACCGGGTTCAAAATAGACCCGTTCGGGAACCCGAAACCATTGCAACTTAGCCCGGCGCTTGGCCACCCGCTTAATGTTGATCAGGTTTTCCACACTGACGTTGGAAGTGGTGGAATTGCTGCCCATGGAGCCACAGCCCAGGGTAAAGGAAGGCACGTTCACATTGTAGATATCCCCGATGGCCCCGTGGGTGGCCGGCGAATTAACGATAATCCGCCCGGTGCGAATCCGGCGGGAGAACTCTTCAATGGCTTTTTGATCTTCGGAATGAATGACTGCCGTATGGCCCAGCCCGCCAAATTCCACCACTTTTTCACATAACTCTAGCCCTTCAGCAAAACTTTCCACGACATAGCACGAAAGGATGGGGCTTAACTTTTCCATGGACAAGGGGTATTCCGGCCCCACCCCGGCCAGGCGGACTACCAGGACCCTTGTGTCCGGCAGCACGGAAAAACCGGCCATCTCCGCAATCCTCCTGGCCGATTGTCCGGCCACCCGGGGATTTAAAGTGCAACTCCCATGTTCCACGGCTATGGCTTCCAGCAGGCGGGTTTCCTCATCATTCAGGAAATAGCAGCCATTTTCCTTCATGAGTGCCATAACCTGGTCGGCCACTTCCCGGTCAATGATCACACTTTGTTCGGAGGCACAGATTAAACCGTTGTCAAAGGTCTTGCTCATGATCAGATCGGTTACCGCCCGCCTCAAATTAGCAGTCTTTTCAATGTAGCAGGGCACGTTTCCTGGCCCCACGCCAAGGGCTGGCTTCCCGGTACTGTAGGCCGCCCGCACCAGCCCGGCTCCCCCGGTGGCCACAATTAAGGCCACGCCGGGGTGCCGCATTAAATAACCGGTGGTGTCGTAGTTGGGGTTTTCCAGCCAAGAAATACAGTTTTCGGGGGCCCCGGCAGATACGGCCGCTTCCAGCATGATCTTGGCCGCCGCGGCGCTGCAGCGCTGAGCTCCTGGATGGAAGCTGAAGATCACCGGGTTCCGGGTTTTGGCGCAAATCAGGGACTTAAACATGGTGGTGGAAGTGGGATTGGTTACGGGCACCACAGCAGCCACCACTCCCACGGGCTCAGCCACTTCCAGGTACCCCTCTTCCTCGTTGTCTTTTATGACTCCTACGGTTTTGGCGTATTTAATGCTGTGATAAACCGCCTCCGTGGCAAAAATGTTTTTGGTCGCCTTGTCTTCATAAACACCGCGTCCCGTTTCCTCCACAGCCATGCGAGCCAGTTCCATATGTTTGTCCAGCCCGGCCAGCGCCATATTGAGTACAATGTGATCCACCGCCTCCTGATCCAGGCGGGCAAATTCCCGGGCCGCCTGGTTGGATCTTTCTACAAGAGCGTCAATTTCAGGAAAAATTCCCTGCTCAGCCATTGCCGACACCTCCCCTCTCATTATTTCCAGATAAAGAGGGAATATGCCCGCCCAAGCGGGCTAAAATAAAACTTGAAAAGAGAGGGGATGCTTCAGATGACCTGCCTGCTCTGCAACGGCATTTACACCGGCCGGCACACTTGCGCCTGCGGAACTGCCATGGAGGATGCCGGCCCGGTGACCGATTATTACGGGCCCTATAGCCCTTACTTTAACCTGTCCTTTGAAGCGCCCGTCTGCGTGCATCTCTTTTCCTGCCCGGCTTGCGGCCGGGACCGGTACGTGGCCATTCCCAGATAGGCCAGTACTCCTCCAGCGACCGGTGGCGTCGAAACGCATGCACTATAAACTTCTCGGGGTAGCAGCTGCTAAAAGGTATGCAGCAAGGGGGGGGGGGGGGTTAAGGACCTCGAGAGAACTCTTTGTTGCATAGTATCCTCCTTGACGAAAAAGAATAATAAAAACAGTACCAAGGAGGCTGTTATTCAATGTTTTATCATCGAACAAACGAATTTTTATATCCATTAAGAGTAGCATGTCCAGACCCAAAGTTTGCCAGCATGTTGATGGAACAGTTGGCTGGGCAAAACGGCGAGCTGGCTGCTGGGATGCAGTATATCATTCAGGGTCTTAAATGTAAAAATGCAAAGATAAAGGATCTCCTTTTAGATATTGGTACTGAGGAATTGAACCACATGGAAATGGTAGCTCATATGATAGAGCTCCTTGTAGGAGAACAAACCAGCACTGCTTCGCCTGAGGAATTTGCCTTCCAACTCCTCGGTGGAGGTGGACCTTTGTGGATCAATTCCATGGGTTCACCCTTCTCCAGCACTTATGTTGACGCTGTTGGTGATATAGCTGCTGACCTGCAATCCAATATTGCGGCTGAATTCCGGGCCAAGGCTGTATACGAACGGCTGTATCGCCAGGCTAAAGACCCGGCAGTTCAGGATTTTCTAAAGTTCCTAATTAGCCGGGAAGAAGCTCATGCCAATTTGTTCCGTCAAGCATTGGATGAGGTTCAAGGCCAGGGGGTCCTGAAGGACTTTGTTGATACCAGCTACTCCAGGCAATACTACGATCTTTCACAACCAAGACAATCCTACCGGCTTACTTGATCATCTCATGGATCTTGGCAGAAGGAACATTACGGTTTAGACAGCCGCTGGGGGAATTTCACGACCTTTAATTGCTGGTATAATTTCATCGGGTGGGTTTTTCTCCTCTCTTTACATGTAACTGCCGGGTGGGCAGGAGGAAAGGAATGCCCACCCTTTCTAATGCGGGCAACCGTGGGGTCCGCCGCCACGGGTGGTTCAGAGCAGGTTTCTTCGTACCATGCGGAGGTTTGGGCTGGGATCTGGATTGCTCTTGTTCCCCACACTGTAAAACTAATTGGCCGTGTAAAATTTCAGTAGGCACCAGAAGGGGATCAGCCCCCTTAAAAAGAAATGAGACCTCACGCGCCCAAAAAACACCAAAAATCAAGCTAAAGGAGTGTGAGGTCTCATGCTAAATATTCGCCAAATAGTGGGTGCAGTCCTTCTTTTCGTTAAGGGTCTGATTGAATTACTTGGTAGTTGCAAGGACTTCTATGAACTTGAAAAAGGTATCCACGAGCTTTGTCAGAAAGTCAGCAACCAAATATTCACCTGGGCACTGGAACAGCTCGATACCCGCCTGATGAATGAACGTGACCGGAGCACCTGGAGGGTGGTTGGGTTTCGGGAAAAAACAGCCATCAGCACCTTTGGGGAATTTCCCTACAAAAGGCGCCTGTACAAAAACAAGAAAACCGGGGAAACCAGCTTCTTTTTGGATGAGCTGTTGGGCTGGCCGGAGCGGGCCACGATTACCCCTCGCCTAAAAGAACTGGCTGTCAAACTAAGCACTGAGCTTCCCTTTGACCGGGCGGCGGAGATTTTGAGCTACCTTGCTCCCGGGGTAAGTTCCATGACCATCTGGCAGGCCACCCAGGAAGTAGGCGAAGTTCTCCAACGCGAAGGCCAAGAAAAAAGAGCAGCAGTTTTTGAAGACGGCGAAGCTCCCGGAGTGTGTTTGGCAATTAAAAAATGATGAATTCGGCAATCAAAAAATGCAGAGTTTGCCATCACGCTCGGTAATTATTCTCCCTCGAATCGGGAGATTTCAGTTCGCTGTGGTCGTAATCCTATTATCTTTATCTTCCGACTGGTTAATAGCTATGGCTGAGAGCGCTTTCTGCAAACGATAGCTCTCCCCTTCAAAGGCCAGGATATGGGCATGGTGGACCAAACGGTCGATGAGCGCCGCTGTGAGGCGGTTATCCCCCAGCACGGTGTTCCACTGACCAAACTGTAAGTTGGAAGTAACAATGATACTTTGTCGTTCATACGCTTGAGCTACAACGTTGAAT
>NZ_FQZM01000072.1 GCF_900142025.1 Desulfofundulus thermosubterraneus DSM 16057
CGTGTAAAATATCTGCTGCATGGCGGTCACTTCCAGCAAATATTCTACCTGTTCCACAGCCGGAAGAAAAGGGGTCAATCACTGGTTGTCATATTCTGGTGAATAGACGGACTGACTGACCTGAAATACCAAAACAATTTGCGAAGCAGTTGCAGATTATTCTGGTATCGGAAATAGTTGCAGATTGTTTAGTCTGCGAAAATGGGCAGGGGTTGGGCTAAATTAAAGTGAGAATTGACACTATATGATGCTGGAATACCTGCTGGTACGCCCCGCCGACCGCGAGGACATCTTCGCCAATCACCGTTGCCGTTTTCTTGTCTTGGACGAAGTGCACACCTACCGCGGTATTTTAGGCAGCAACATCGCCCTGTTAATTCGCCGGCTGAAGGCCCATCTGGCCCGTGCCCGGCAGGACTGGAAGCCCAATGTTCCGGACGAAGAAAGCTCCCGGCGGTATCCCATGCTTATCCCGGTCGGGGCATCGGCAACGATTAAATCGGTTTCGGAAGAGAACCTCCCCCGCGAAGAAATCATCCGCCAGCGTGACGAAGCCGTCAGGGAGTTTTTCGGCACCCTTACTGGCGTCGAAAAGAGCACAATCAAAGTGATCGGCGAGGAGTTGCAGACCATCCAGATCCCGGACGAGGCAACATACCCTTCCATTCCCGGGAAAGTTGATATTCATTCGCTTGAAGTATCCGACCCCGAATCTGTTCGCGAAGCACTTTGCCGGCTGGCGAACCTTCCCGCAGATACAAGGCTGGAAGAGGCTGCCCGGCGATATCGGCTTTTATGGGATCTGAATCACTGGTTGATCCAAAAACCGATGTCTGTCAGTGATATCGTTGCCCGGTTAAAAACCGAGGTTCCGGATCGAGCCGGCCGCCCGGACGAGGATGTGCGGGCGGAGGTTGAAGCAGCTTTGACGATCGGCGCAGCCCTTCCGGATGGAACGCCCGGGGCGCTTCGGATACGTGCGCACCGTTTTATCCGGGGAGGCTGGAAATTCCACCGCTGCGTCAACCCCGACTGCGGAAAGCTCTACCCGATGGGCGAGGAGCGCTGTGGAGATTGCGGCCACGTGACTGCGCCCCTGTACCTTTGCCGCAACTGCGGCGCTGATTATTTGCGGCTGGTTGGCGACCCGGACCAGGGATCGTTGCGCCCCAGTGCTGACGAATCGGAGGAGCCGGAATGGATGCTTTACGAACCATCAAGGTTCGATCTCCAAACGATCGCCGATGACGATAGCTATGATGATGAAGATGGCAATGGGACAGTTCAGCCGCAAGGTGGGCGGAGGAGCAGGCAGCAAATCCCGGCTCAAATCAGGGGGCGTTTCGTTCTGGATGGCTGGCTCGATCCTACGACCCTCCGGTTTAGCTTCAATCGAGATGAATACAGGCTGAGGGTCGCCCTGGCCCCCGGCCGCTCCCGGTGTCTTTGTTGCGGCGGGACAGCGGGCAGCCGCAACGTGATTACACCCGTCAGCCTGGGAACGTCGGCGGCGGTTAAGGTTCTCGGCGAAGGCCTTGTAGAGGCGCTGTCAGAAGCAAACCGCAACCGTCCCGGACATGATGGTAAAGAGCGATTGCTCGTCTTTAGCGATAGCCGTCAGGATGCCGCTCACCAAGCGCGGTTCATTATCTTCGCCGGCCGTTATGACCGCATGCGCCGGCGGCTGGTGCAAAAACTCCAGGCCGAGCCGGTTCTCTCGATCCAAAGAGCCGTAGAGTTGCTCAGCGAGGCGGCGGTTGCGGCGCGTGACAATCCGCACGTACCCGAAGAAACCGGCTGGCTTTCCGAGGAAACCCGCAAGCGCATCCAGGCCTGGGAGGAGGCCCCTTTGCTCGATGAAATCGCTGTCAACACCGGCTACCGGGGAACGCTGATCAACCTTGGCCTGGTCGGCGTAACGTACCACCAGCTCAACGAATATGTCCAGGCAAAGGGAGCCGAAGTGGCCCAGGCTCTCGGAGTCGGTCTGGAAGAACTGGAACATATCTGCCGGATTGTGCTTGACGAAATCCGCACCCGCGGCGCGCTTTCCCGCCCCATGCTGCAATATCACCCGGCCCACATCGCTACTCCAGCATATTTTCAGGCAGCTGAATGGGAGCGCCGCGTAAAACGACCGAGGGGTTATTCTTTAACCAGGGATGGCAATGTGATAGCCTACCTGGATAGTGCCGACGTTCCCTCCGGAATAAAGCATTATAACGCCTGGCGCAGGCCGGGTGCCGGGGGGCGGGGGCCCAGCATGGAGCGCATATTAAGGCATCTCCTCAACCGATTTGGTGGTTATGATCCCAATGCCAACATGGTGGTGGCATTGCTCGACTTCTTAAAGAGGGGAAACTTCCTTGTCCCCGTTGAGTTGTACGGCGCCCGTGAGCGCAGGAGGTTGCTGCAGGTTAACGCGGATATAGTAAGACTTGAACTGCTGACTGAAGAAACCAGGTTGCACTGCGAGGTCTGTGGCGATGTTCGTCCTAAAGCCAGGCCGGGCATGCCCTGCCCGCACTGTCACGGAAGCTTTGTTTCCTGGCCGGAGGAAGAAGTCAGCCAGAACAGGACCGTCAAGCGCATTCGAAAGCCCGTGGTAATTCCTCTGGTTGCCGGCGAGCACACTGCCCAAATTACGACTGCCGCGCGCGCAGAACTGGAGAAGAACTTTAAGGCCGGGCCGGAAATGTCGCCCATCAACGTGTTGGCCTGCTCGCCGACGCTTGAAATGGGCATCGATGTAGGTGGTTTAGACGCCGTTGTCTTGCGAAACATTCCGCCGCGGCCGGACAACTACGCACAGCGCGGGGGGCGGTCAGGCCGCCGGTCGCGGGTCGGGCTGGTCCTGGGCTACGCGCGGAGCACCCCTCACGACCAGTATTTCTACGATAAACCGGAGGAAATGATTGCCGGAGAAGTACCGGCTCCGGTACTCTCGTTGGGAAACCGGGATGTTCTGGTCCGGCATCTTTATGCAATTGTCTTTGGTGCAGCAGACCCCGGTATGGCTGGACGCATGGTTGAATATGTCAACCCTGACGGCACGGTCAATCGAGATTCCGTAAACGCACTTATTGAAGGCGTCCGAAGGCAGACCGGGTACGCCCTTGCCGTGGCGCGGGAAGCCTGGGGGGCCGATGTCTTGGTTCAGGCGCAACTCGGTGAGGATCAGCTCCGCAGCTACCTGGATAGACTGCCCGAACGCATCCAGTACGTCATCGATTGCACTGCCCGGCAGGTCGTTGAGTTGCGGCAGGCCGTGGATTACTGGTATCAGCGGATGAAGGGGGAAGATGCTGCACGCTGGGCCGGCCGACGGGTGGCGCGTTTATTGGGAATCCAGACTAACGGGCGCAGCGGGACCCAGGAGGCGGACGACCGTTCGGCGGGCTATCCCCTTCGACGTTTTGCCGAGTTCGGCCTTTTGCCTGGCTATGAGTTTCCCGCTGAACCAGCGTCTTTACGTCTCTTGGGAGACGAGTACGAAGAAGATCCGATTATGACGACACGCCGGTTCGGAATCGGTCAATTTCAGCCCGAAGCGCACGTTTATGCACGCGGCCGGCGCTGGAAGGTCATCGGCCTGGACAGCGCCTCCCCCTGGAATCCACGGAGCGAAGGACCGACCTGGTTATACCGCATCTGCCCTACCTGCGAACTTCGCTACAACGCCGACGAGCCTCGCTGTCCACGTTGCGAGACAGCCAGCCCGGGGCCTGCCTACCACGGTTATGACTTTGCAGGGTTCCTGGCAATACGCGAAGAGCGCCCGGTAATAGACGAAGAAGAGCGCTACGCGGTCAGGAATCTGATCAAGATTTATCCACAGTGGGACGGCGAAGTAGTCGGACGGTGGACACTCGTCAACGGCTGGGCGCTTCGCCTTAGCCGGGGCGAAGAAGTTCGCTGGTTGAACGAGGGGGTTCCTCCAACGCCAAGCGAGTTGCAGGCCGGGTTGCCCGTTCTCCACCGGCAAGCTAAAGGTTACTTGCTCTGCCCGCTGTGCGGACGAATGCTGGAACCCCCGCCGCCCATGCAGATTGGCGGAGGAGGCCGTCGGAACACCGGCGGGCGGCAACGGGGCCAGAATAACAATGGTCACGCTGATTCGTGCTCCCTTCGCGGGGCAAGTCCACAACCCGTCGCAATCTCCACTGCGAACAAGGTCGAAGTCCTGCGCCTGCTCGTTCCGGTACCTCCTTCCGGCTCCGGAGGAAAATGGCTATCTTGGGGGCTATCGCTTGGGTACGCACTCCTCAACGGGATGGAGCGCCATTTTATGCTCGATTCAGGCGAACTGGAATTTGAACTGGAGGGGCCGTGGAATTACGGGGGCGATGGAGTACAATACGGCAAGCTATCTTTGGCCTTCATCGATCCCAACCTGGGCGGTAGCGGCTATCTGGAGCGAATTGCCGAAAGCTTTCACCTGATTGCCAGGCGGGCACTTGAGCACCTGGATCACCCGGCCTGCGAGACGGCCTGTTATCGGTGCTTGAAAACCTACCGAAACCAGCGTTACCACGAGCATCTCGCCTGGCCCCAGACGATTGCTGCGCTTGAAGAGTTGGCCATCGCGCAACCCAAGATCCGTCCGCTCCAAACGGAGGACATCGACGACCCCCGCCCGTGGCTGGAGGCCTACGCTGCGGGCGTCGGCTCCCCCCTGGAGTTGAAGTTTCTGCAGCTTTTCGAACAACACGGTTTTCATCCTCAGAAACAGGTACCGATTTCGCTAACGGAGGGAGGGCCGCCGGTCACCGTGGCCGACTTTGCCGTTCCCGAACGGAGGCTGGCAATTTACGTTGACGGGGCAGCCTTCCACACTGGACACAATCTGCGCCGGGATAGGTATATCCGCGGTCGACTTCGAAATGCAAATCCTCCGTGGCGTGTCGAGGAGCTTCGAGCTAAAGATTTAGCACGAGGAGTTGAATTGGTGTCTTATCTCAAGCGATAGATTTCTCCTCAACTGATGAGCAGGCTCCCAAGATTTATCACAAGGGTAAGCTTAATTCTGGATATTTCGTGTGACCTGCAAAACTACCAGTCATGAAATAACAAGGCTTTCAAAAGTGCATAAAAACAGCTTTACCCAATTCCTATTGATGACTTATTAGGCAAGTATTTTATAAATAGAGGGGATTTCCTATCTCGTGTGAATTTTATAGAACCCAAAACAACATACACGAGAGAAGTGGAAATCCTCATCATATATTAGCTCGGAAACAAACGATCCTATATAAGTATGCTGAAAGGTGTGGGTTATGATTTATAAATTTGCTTATGTTATGGTTATTATGGTTTTTATTTCAGTATTGATTTTTGCGAATTCCTTAATACGGGAAATCCCAGACGAATGGAAATTAAAAGCTGCGGTAATTATTGTGTCTTTTTTATCTTGGATATTTTTTATAGGATGGTATGTTGCTAAAAAGAATGAAAAAGTTATTGCCTTACTTTGTTGTATATACCTTGCAGTTGCCCCATTAGCTTATTGGTATTGGTCAGAAACAGCTTTTGAACGGGCTATTAGCTTAACGGTTGAATATGAAAATAGGTTAAAAGAATGGCAAAATTATAAGGATTTAGTTCCGGATAAACAGTGGGAAAAATGGAATAATTACTTAAGTAATAAACTTAAAATTGCAGATTGTCAAGCTGGGATATATTTATATCAAAAAAGAGAGGACATACCATGGCATCTTGTTATTGCTTCACTTGTGGGAATTATTTTAAGCACTTTTATCGGAATTGACATGTCAAAAAGTAGTGATAAAGAAAGGAGTGATTAAGGAATATTAAGCCAAACTAAGCATTATCCCCTTGATCCTGTAGAGTGTTAGCAGAAACTTTACCGCAAAATTTAGTGATTATCTTGTTCGGTTAGCCTAAACCGTTTGAGGTAACCTATTTTTCCAGTTATGATTATAACGATTTTGTACCTTAAGATGCCAGTTTTGCCAACTTACTCCTGGCTTTAAAGTGATTATCGCACAAAAGAAGAAATCATGCGGCAAAGAGAAGAATTGAACCTAAATGAATAAACATGAAAAAGTATCTTTGGAGTACAAGGGATGACTATCACCATCAAAGGCTGCACCGTCACCGCCACCGAATGGCTCTCCTGGCGCGAGCGGGGGATGAGCAATACCGAGATAGCTGCCATGCTGGGTGTCAGCCCTTCGATGGCTCGCGTCGTAGCGCGAAAGTTCCGGGAAGCCGGGGTGCCCGATCCACAGTACCGGAAGCGGAAGCCCGGTCCGGTAATGATTCTCGACACCGCCACCGACGCCGGGGCCTACGTGCTGGGGGTGCTGTGGGGGACCGCCTCCACCTCCGGGGAAGGCTACTGGGTGCGCCACCGCGACAGGTGGTACGTGGACGTTGTGCTGGAACACCTGGGGGTTACGGCGGAAGGACACGAAAGCTACTCCAGGACCGGGAACCAGTGGCGGCTGAAAATAACCCGGGCAGTGGACGTGGCCACAGTGAGGAACCTTCTGGAGCGCCACGGGTGGGCGCCCAGGAAGGCCCCGGAGAGGCCGTATCCGTATGGCAATGTCGACGACAGGGGCTTCGTGCGGGCCTGGGTGGAGCTGCACTCCTCGGCAGATGTGGCCCGCACCGGGAGGAAGAGAGAGCCCACGTCCAGGCTGAGGGTGTACGGCAGCCAACCTTTGCTGAAGGAATTAAATCGGGTCGTGGCCGTAGGGGTGGGCCTGCCGCCGAGGAGGTTGCAGAGGATGGTCACGGGAACAGGCGAGACCTGGTGCCTGTACTACACCGGGGGGAGCTTCTGTGCCGTGGTAGACTGGCTCTACGCCGGGGCGGGGTTGTACAATCCAGCGGTAAGGGAGAGGCTTGAGGACCTTACTCTTTCTGTTAGTCGTCTTCGAAAACCAACTTAAAATTCCATCCCTCAAAGGTGTAAACCATCCTGCCGAATTCTTCCCAGGAGAATCTTTTTCCGTCTATCACCACGTCAGGTCCGGTACTCTCCTCTGAGCTCTGGTATTCAATCCTTCCAGCGACCTCGCGATTTCTTAAAAAATAAAGGCGGTGGATTATGTGGGATCAAATGTGGTATATCAGCTTAAAAGTAAGCGTAAAATAAACCCCACCTTGCAATCAGGTGGGGACATAATCTGGCTTATTTATTAGCCCTGCAGACAGGGGGCAGCGAATCGGACCAGGGGAGTAACTGATCCAGGGCGTTACTGTCTTTAGGGTTCAGGTTGGGAAGTTTTTCAAAAAGATAGCTGAGGTACTGGAAAGGATTCAACCCATTCTCCTTTGCCGTTTCTATGATGCTGTAAGTAATAGCGCTGGCCCGTGCACCCCGCGGAGTATTGGCAAACAACCAGTTCTTGCGGCCAATGACAAAGGGTTTGATCGACCGCTCACTCCGGTTGTTATCCAG
>NZ_FQZM01000031.1 GCF_900142025.1 Desulfofundulus thermosubterraneus DSM 16057
ACATGAGGGACAAAATCTGCTTTTGCAAGTAAATGGAACGATCTTTTTTTCTTTGCCCCCGCAATCTAAACACCAGTATTCAGCAAACCCGTTTTGGGGGTCCCCACATCCAAGGACCTTAGTGACAGCTTCCTTTTCGCATTCACGGATAGCCGCTGAATACTTCGCTTCAAACTCAGGCCATTTTAACTTCAGTATTTCTTTAATTTTCGACGAGTACCTCATGTCTAAATATTACCATAATATGGGCTCATTGGGTACCCCTATAAGAGCCCCCCAAAAAGTATACTTTCCTTAACAATAAAAAAAGCCCGCCAGGGGCCAGTGTTTCCGGCTCCGGCGGGTTTTTTCAGCTTCCTTAATGTCCTTAAAGTGCAGGACCCTGCGTTTTAAGCATGCATTTTACTTATAATTGCATCGGCCATATCACTGGTACCGGCATTGCCTCCCAGGTCGTAGGTCAGGGCACTGCCCTCCCGCAGTACGGCCAGCACGGCCTCGTATATGCGGTTGGCCGCCTCATCTTCGCCCAGGTGCTGCAGCATCATTATGCCGGACAGAATCATGGCCAGGGGGTTAATGCGGTTCTTACCGGCATGTTTGGGGGCACTGCCGTGGACCGGTTCAAAGACCGCTACCTCGTGGCCGATGTTTGCTCCCGGGGCGACACCCAGGCCGCCCACCAGGCCGGCGCAGAGGTCGCTGACGATATCACCGTACAGGTTGGGGAGCACCAGGACATCATAGTTTTCCGGGGCCTGTACCAGCTTCATGCACATGGCGTCGACAATCATGTCTTCAAAGATAATATCCGGGTATTCCCGGGCCACCTGCCGGGCGCATTCCAAAAACAGGCCATCGGTGAGTTTCATGATATTGGCCTTATGTACGGCGGTGACTTTTTTGCGCCCCTGTTTCCTGGCCAGCTCGAAGGCAAAGCGTGCAATGCGCTCCGAGGCCTGGCGGGTGATAATTTTAATGCTTTCGGCTGCATCCGTGCCCACCCGGTGTTCAATGCCCGCATACAGGTCTTCCGTATTCTCCCTTACCACCACCAGGTCCACGTTCTGGTAACGGGTAACTATCCCCGGCAGGTTGCGGGCCGGGCGCACGTTGGCGTAAAGATTTAATTCCTGGCGCAGGGTAACGTTTACGCTGCGGAAGCCACTGCCCACCGGGGTGGTGATGGGTCCCTTCAAAGCCACCCGGTTCCGGCGGATGGAGTCCAGTACATACTCGGGTAAAGGAGTGCCGTACCGGGGGATCAGAGCTTCCCCGGCTTCCACCACTTCCCATTCAATATTTGCACCGCTGGCGTCGATAACCCGGCGAGCGGCCTGGGCGATCTCCGGGCCCACGCCATCACCGGGGATCAGGGTTACTTTATGTGCCACCGCTTAGTACCTCCTAGTGCCTTACCTAATACCTAATCGAATTTAAATCCGCCGTATTTCCGGAAGTGGGCCACCAGGCCGCCGTCGTTGAGAATTTTAATCATTACCGGAGGAAGGGGTTTGGCCGCAATGGTTAGCCCTTTCGTTTTGTTGGTAATCACTCCGGTGCTTAGGTCTACCACCAGCTCATCCTCTGGCTCGATCCGGTCGGTGTCGCATTCCACGACGGGCAGCCCCGTATTGATGGCGTTGCGGAAGAAAATGCGGGCAAAGGATTTGGCCAGCACGGCGGAAATCCCGGCGTACTTGATGGCCAGGGGTGCTTGCTCCCGGGATGAGCCGCAACCGAAATTACGGCCGGCTACGATAAAATCGCCCGCGTTGATCTTCTGGTAAAAGTCGGGGTCCAGGTCCTCCATGACATGTTTGGCCAGCTCCCGCATGTCCAGGGTTTTAAATTTATATTTACCCGAAATAATGTAGTCGGTATTTACGTCATCGCCAAATTTATGGGCTTTTCCCTGTAAAAGCATCCCGTCACCTACTTTATGCTCAAGTTAACACAAAAACTCCCGGGGGTCGGTGATCCGTCCGGTGAGGGCCGAGGCCGCCACCGTGGCCGGGGAAGCCAGGTAAATAAAGGCTTTGCTGTTGCCCATGCGGCCTTTAAAGTTGCGGTTGGCGGTGGAAATTACATTTTCTCCGTCGGAAGGTACGCCGTTATGGGTGCCCACGCAGGGCCCGCAGCCAGGGGTGACTATAGCGGCACCGCTTTCCACCAGGGTTTGGATAACCCCTTCCTGCATGGCCTGCAAGTAAATGCGCTTGGAGGCAGGCGCGACAATCAGGCGCACGTCCCGGTGGATGCGCCTTCCGGCCAGAATTTGGGCGGCAATGCGCAGGTCCTCCAGCCGCCCGTTGGTGCAGGTGCCGATCACCGCCTGCTGGATGGGAGTTCCGGCCACCTCCGCTACCGGGCAGACGTTATCCACCCGGTGGGGCCGGGCCACCTGGGGTTCCAGGTTTGATACGTCATATTCCTTGATCTGCGCATAACGGGCGTCGGGATCCGAACTTACGGAGATGAACTGCCGGCGGGTGAACTGGGCCAGCCAGGCAAAAGTCTTTTCGTCAGCTTCCATTATGCCCGCCTTGGCACCCATTTCAATGGCCATGTTGGCCATGGTAAAACGCCCGTCCATGGACAGGTTGGCAATGGCTTCACCGGTGTATTCCGCCGCCATGTAAGTGGCGCCGTCGGCCGTTACATCACCGATGAGATACAGAATAAGATCTTTGGCGTAGACACCCCGGGGCAGGGTGCCGTGACAGACAAACTTGAAGGTTTCGGGCACTTTAAACCACATCTGCCCCGAGATCAGGGCACCGGCCAGATCGGTGGAACCCACGCCCGTGGAAAAGGCATTGAGCGCCCCGTAGGTGCAGGTATGGGAATCGGCGCCAATAACCAGGGTTCCGGGACCTACCCGCCCGCTCTCCGGCACTACCTGGTGGCAGACACCTTCTCCGATGTCGTAAAGATGAATGCCCTTTTCCCGAGCGAACTGGCGCATCAGCTGGTGCAAAGCCGATACCCCTTCATTGGGGCTGGGAGCGCTATGATCGATTACAAAGGCCACCCGTTCGGGATCAAAAACCCGTGTGCCCTCCATTTCCTGAAAGGCCCGGATGGCTAAGGGGGAGGTACCATCCTGACCCATGACGAAGTCAACCCGGGCTACCACAATATCGTTGGCATAGGCCTCCTGACCGCTGTGGCTGGAAAGAATTTTTTCAATGATGGTCTGGCCCAAGGCAAAATCACTTCTTTCCAAAGTAATCTTCGTAAATGTACATGAGCTCTTTGTCGAAGAGCGGTCGCTTTAAGGCCACACAATAAGAACGAACCTTGGCCAGCAATTCCTGGGCGCGGAATTCGCTCAAATGGATCCCGTACTCGGCAAACTTGGCCTTTAGGGCGGCGGTACCGGAGTGCTTGCCGATCACGATCTGGCGCTCCAGGCCCACCTCTTCCGGATGGAAGGCCTCGTAAGTCTTCGGGTTTTTTAGGGCGCCGTCGGCGTGGATGCCCGATTCATGGGCAAACATATTGGAGCCCACAATGGCCTTCCAGGCCGGCAGCTCCCGGCCGGAAGCCCGGGACACGTACTCGGCAATTTCGCGGAACATCTCAGTTTTGAATCCTAGATCAATGCCCATCAAATGTTTCAAGGCCATGACCACTTCCTCCAGGGCGGCGTTTCCTGCCCGCTCACCCAGCCCAATCACGGTCACCCCCACGTGAGTAGCACCGGCCTTGACACCGGCGAGGGCGTTGGCTGTGGCCATGCCGAAGTCGTTATGGGTATGCATCTCAATATCTATATCCACGTTTTTAAGTATGGTCTGGATACGTTCGTAGGTGGTAAAGGGATCTAGAATTCCCACGGTGTCGCAGTAGCGCAACCGGTCGGCGCCAGCCTCCTTGGCTGCCCTGGCAAACTGGATCAAGAAATCCATGTCGGTGCGGGAGGCGTCTTCGGCGTTAACCGAAATGTACATGCCTTCCTTCTTGGCGAACTCCACGGCCTTGACCATTTGCTCCAGCACCCATTCCCGGCTGGTTTGCAGCTTGTATTTAATGTGGATATCCGAGGTAGAGATAGAAATGGCCACGGCATCTACACCACAGGCCAGGGAGGCTTCGATATCTTTGATTACCGGGCGGTTCCACCCCATAATGCTGGCTTTAAGGCCCGCCCTGCAAATTTCCTTAATGGCTTCCATCTCATCGCCGCCCATTACGGGGATGCCTGCTTCGATTTGGTGCACGCCAATTTCATCTAAAAACTTGGCTATACGCACCTTTTCCCGGTTGGCAAAGACCACTCCTGCCGTCTGCTCGCCATCCCGCAGGGTGGTATCCACAATAATAATGTTCCTTTGCTCCGTTTTTCCGGTCGTAATTTCGGTTAGCTTTTCACTCATTTTTTCACCCCTTGTTATACCCTGTTTCCGAATAGCTTCGTAGCAAAATGCGACACAAAATTATACAGCTTTAATAATACCATGAAATTGATTAACTGAAAAGTATTATTTGGGACGGTCCACGCTATAACCCGGGTGCTTCCTCCGGTGGCTATTCTGTGGCACCCAGCGGTCAAAATCCGGCCGTGGGTAGAAAATCCGCGGGCAGTTGGGGGGGCTTTTGCTTTCTTTGAGTAAAGCGAAACCATTTAGTTGGTGGTTTTGTCTATTGCCGGAAAATTTATATTCTCGTCTGGTCAAACAAAATACAATAAAAGAAAAAGGCGGAGGGGTGCCCCGGGGAGGGATGCTATGATCAGCAGAAAGCCCCATGGTCTTTAAAAGAGAGTGCAGCAACAAGCCAGGCATTTAACCAAATATGACCGGAGGTGTATCCCATGAATCAGCCCAACCAGCCCAGTTTGGCCCGGGCATGGTCGGTTCCCCTTGCCGGCATGGGTATAAATCTGGCCCTGGGTGTGCTCTACACCTGGAGTGTTTTTGCCGCAGCCCTTATAGATCAGTTGCATTGGACCAAAACCCAGTCCCAGTTTCCCTATACCCTGGCCTGTGTGATGTTTGCCCTGTTCATGGTTCCGGCGGGGCGTATGGTGGATAAATTTGGTCCCCGGTTGGTGGCTACCATTGGCGGTATCCTGGCCGGTGCGGGTATGATCATTTCGGGAGTTACCCAATCCCTGGCAGGTATAACCATTGGTTTTGGGCTTATCGTTGGTGCGGCCCTGGGGTTTGGATATGGCGCCCCCACGCCGGCGGCGGTGAAATGGTTCCAGCCCCATAAAAAGGGACTAATTGCCGGTCTGGTGGTGGCCGGATTCGGTCTGGCTTCGGTTTATACCGCTCCCATGACCAAGTACTTCCTGGCTAATTACGGTATTTCCAAAACCTTTATCTATGAGGGAATTATTTTCTTAGCCGTTATCGTTATCCTGGCCCAGGTGCTTGCCTTCCCGCCTCCGGGTTATGTGCCTTACGGAGGTCCGCCTCCCGCCACCAGGGCGGCTACCGCGGCCAGCTCCAAGCATGACTTCAGCCCCCGCGAGATGCTGGCCACACCCCAGTTTTACCTGCTCTGGTTGATGTTCTGTTTCGCCGCTTCGGCAGGGCTATTGGTCATCGGTCACCTGGCCAAGATAGCCCAGATTCAAGGGGGGATCAACTGGGGCTTCGTGTTTGTGGCGGTGCTGGCCGTAGCCAATGCCGGCGGGCGCGTACTGGCCGGATGGTTAAGCGACCGGCTGGGCAGGACCAATACCATGCTTTTGGTGTTTGCCATTCAAGCGGCCAACATGCTCCTGTTTG
Organism: Desulfofundulus thermosubterraneus DSM 16057; assembly: GCF_900142025.1. Lineage (GTDB taxonomy): Bacteria > Bacillota > Desulfotomaculia > Desulfotomaculales > Desulfovirgulaceae > Desulfofundulus > Desulfofundulus thermosubterraneus. Next base: position 5,745 of record NZ_FQZM01000031.1, read on the forward strand.
CCTCCTACAAGAGTGCGGCAACCCTGTTTATTGGTTCGGTTCTCACCGGGATAGCTTACGGGGCCAACCTTTCCCTCTTCCCGTCGGCTACTTACGACTACTTCGGGTTGAAAAATGCCGGTATCAACTACGGCCTGGTCTTTACTGCCTGGGGTGCCGGTGCCCTTATCGGGCCAATCATTGCAGGGCGGGCGGCGGACCTTACCGGCGGCTATAATGCCAGCTACCTGATCTCCGCCGCCCTGCTGGTGGTGGCCGCCATCCTAAGCTTTGTCACCAAGCCACCCACGAAGCCGGTATCGGACGGGCAGGCAGTAAAAGTCTAGATTGGGGCGGGTTTTCCACCCGCCCCTTGCCATCGGGGTGAGCCTTGAACAGGTCGATCGAAATCACCAGGGCGGGGCGCTTGCCCGCCTGTTCGTGCCCGCGGACAGGGTTTAGGTCGACAAGCCATATCTCCCCACGCTTCGGTTTAACCATCATTCATCACTACCCAGACCATCGCCCAAAACCACGTCCCACTCCTTACGCTCGGCAATTTCTTCCTGCCACTTGTCCCGGTCGTTCCTTAAGCCGGCGTAGGCTTTGTTGGCCCTTTTCAGCAGCCACTGCCTGCGGTACGCCCCGATAGCCCGGTCAAGGACGGCCTGCATCGTTTCACCCGCGCAGTCAGCTATTTCTTTTAAAGCTTTCCATGAGTTCGGGCTGATCCTTACGCTTGCTGGCATTCTTCACCCACCTCTCCCGCTCTGACAGAAAAGCCGCAGAATCATCTGCGGCTTTTAAATTTGACCAAAATTAACCGGTTCGCTTACCAGTATAGGCGGGACAACCCCGCTGTTCATTTACCACCCGGGCCACGCCCTTTTCCCATTCCACTCACGGCACGGCATCCACGAAGTTCTTGCCGCCCTGCGGCTACGACCGGACAATACCGGTTCTCTCCTCTTGACATGATTCGGAAGTGAACAGTTACCTTTCAGAAAGGAATTTTCCAGCACCGTCGTTGATGATAGTTCGGGCCTCTTCTAACGTAGTGGCGGCAAAAAGCTCCTCCAGGACATAATCCAGCTCCTCCAGGCTGGTCATCTCCTGGACCTTTTGTTGCAAATCGGCCGATTTCTTACCAAACTTACGAGCCAGATATTTGCAAATGATTTCCCGGGTTCTTTCCACCCGGCCTTCCGCGCGGCCTTCCGCGCGGCCTTTCTCATGCCAGCTGGTGGTTATCTGCATAATCGCGCCAACCTCCTTACTATCCAGTTTTCCCAGTTCCCGGTTATATTGTTCTTCTTCCTCCCGATTCAGTTTAAGGTAGGTCTCGAAAAAACCGGCCAACAGTTCCATCCGGGCCGGGTCCAATTTCATCCGGGCCACCATGCGCATGAATTCCAGCTTCACCTTTACTTTTTCTTCCGGCTTAAAGCCCATTTTGCTTAAAAGGGCGGCGGCTACGGGATTGTCACTTTGTATGTATTCCCGCCAGTTCAGTTTCTTCAATTCCAGCTTATAAAACCGAAAATTTAGAACATCCAGAAAAGGAAACGTTAGTTCAAAACTATCCGGTTCATCCCGTACCCAGTCATAACTGAATACGGCCACGGGTAGTATTTTGCGCCGGAATTTTTCATACAGCCGGCTGAAATAGATAAACATACGCTCGTTGAAATTCCTTTGTACATATGCTTGCGGCTCTACATGGACCAGGATCAAACCGGGTGCCCCTTTGAGCCGGGTCTCCACCAAAATGTCCACTTTGCGCTTTTCCCCGGCCGTTACGTCGGTAAATACTTCTTGCTGCAAGAATTTGAGCTGTGTCAGGTCAATGGCCCGGCTGGCTTCCGGAAAGAAAAGCTCCATGAATTCGGCAAAAAACGTCTCCAGCAATTCTTTAAACAGGCGGTCGTGGTCGATCTGATTTTCGTTCATGGCGCCGGCTCCTTTATCTTTTCTGGCTATAGTTTACATCAGGTCCGGCAGGGTTTCAATAAGGTTACTCCACCCTTCAACACGTCCGCCATCACCAAAAACCGCACGCTGGATCGTGGTTTGGAAAATTGCCCAGAAGGGGCGGCCGGCAGACAGTCCATACAAACCCTTATATAGTTTGCTTAAGCCGGAAAAGGGCGAAACCCGGCCGGCACTGGTGTATGTGCCCACATCCATGGCCACCATCGCTGCCTTGACGGGAAAGCCCCTGGCAGAATTCATGCCCTCCTTTCCCCAGCCCCAGCCCCTCACCCTGAAGGGGGAGGGCCAGCAACTGATGGCCAGGACACCGAAAGAAGCCGGCAAGTTGCTAGCCGAAGTGTTTGGCATTGATATGACGGGAATGCAGTTTCAAGGCGCCAGCGATTTGCAGTCTTTCCCAGATCGGGGGATCAAACAGAAAAGTTATACCTGGAGCACTATACCGCCAAAGGTAACTGAGGGCAAACCGGGCTACGATTACCGCCAGATGCGCTTTGTGCACCTGACCACCATCACCGGCACCGGACAGGTGATTAGCTACAATTACCAGGACGTCCGGGCGCGGCCAAAAGGGTACTGTTTCCAGAGAAGCCGCTCAGGACACGGCGGTGAAGTTTCTGCAAAAAATACTTACAAACAGGTCTTTACCGGGAAAACAATGACGCGGGCTAATAACTAACCGTTCAATTATTGGGCAACAACACGGACCGGCAGAAAGACCGGCAGGCATACTCTGAATGTCATCAAGGGACTGGATACAGGTGCTGACGACTATGTTGTTAAGACTTTCGACTTAAGGGAGCTTATGGCTCGGGTAAGAGCGACACTGCGCCGCACAGTGCCTGCCGATCAACAAAATGTTATCACATTTAATAATATTGAAATTTTCCCTGCCGCACGGCAGGTAAAAAAGAATGGCCGGTCTATTAAATTGTCGCCGCGCGAATATGAGTTGTTACTTTTATTTGCTCAAAACCCCAATCGGGTATTTAGCCGGGATGAAATACTGGATCACTTATGTGGTCAAAATTTTTTCGGTGGGCGCAAAACGGTGGATATCTACGTCAGCAGGTTGAGAGCACGACTGGCAGATGAATCGGGTAAGCCCCGTCTAATTAAAACTGTACGTGGTACAGGTTACATTTTTAATTTTGACCCGGAATAACTTGTCTGCCGGGATCCTGAAATCGTCGGATTTTACTCCAGCAAAGGCTATCTGTGTAGATGGCGGAGGTTTAAAAGGAGGGAGCTGGCCGCCCCCTCCTGCCCGATTGCCCGATTTTATTAGCTGGAATGAAGTTTTTCTTTGAGCAGGCGGTTGACCAGCTCCGGGTTGGCTTTGCCCCGGGTGGCCTTCATTACCTGGCCCACTAAGAAGCCGAAGGCCCTGTCCTTTCCTTTCAGATAGTCCTCCACCACTTTGGCGTTGCCGGCCAGCACTTCCTCCACTACAGCGGCAATGGCCCCCTCATCGGTAATCTGCACGAGCCCCTTTTCCTGCACAATCTGTTCCGGATCCTTGCCGGTGGCAAACATCTCTTCGAAGACCGTTTTGGCAATCTTTCCGCTGATGGTGCCCTTGTCCATCAGCTTGAGCATGTCGGTCAGCTGCCGGGGCGATACCTTGCACTGGGTAATGTCCATGTTATGGGCATTTAACAAGCGCGAGAGATCCCCCATCATCCAGTTGCTGACCGCCTTGGCGTTGGGATAAAGGGCTACACACTCCTCAAAGTAATCGGCCATTTCCTTGGTGGCCGTAAGCACGGTGGCGTCGTAGGCCGGGAGATCGTAGCGTTTGATGTAGCGGTTGCGCCGTTCGTCAGGAAGCTCGGGGAGTGTGGCCCGGATTTCCTCCACCCACCGCCGATCAATCACCAGGGGTACCAGGTCCGGCTCGGGGAAGTAGCGGTAATCGTGGGCTTCCTCCTTGCTGCGCATGGGCAGGGTTACCCCTTTGTTTTCATCCCAGGTGCGGGTCTCCTGGACGATGCGGCCGCCTTCCTGGAGCACGGCAATTTGCCGCTCTACTTCGTAGGCCAGGGCCCGCTGCAGCGCTTTAAAGGAGTTCATGTTTTTAATTTCCGTTTTCGTACCGAATTCCCGGCTCCCCCTGGGGCGTACGGAAACGTTGGCATCGCAGCGTAGAGATCCTTCCTCCATTTTGCAGTCGGAAACTCCGGTGTACTGGATGATGGCCTTCAATTTTTCCAGGTAAGCCCGGGCCTCCTCGGGGGAACGCATATCCGGCTCGGAGACAATTTCAATGAGCGGTACCCCGGTGCGGTTGTAGTCTACCAGGGAATAGGGGGAGGTGGCAATGGTGCCCTGGTGGATCAGCTTGCCCGCATCCTCCTCCATGTGTATGCGGGTGATCCCGATGCGTTTGGTTTGCCCGTTCACTTCAATGTTCAGGAACCCGTTTCTGGCCAGCGGCAGGTCATACTGGGATATCTGGTAATTCTTAGGCAGATCTGGGTAATAGTAGTTTTTGCGGTCGAACTTGGAGTATTCAGCAATTTCGCAGTTCAGGGCCAGAGCAGCCCGGATGGCGTATTCCAGCACCTTTTTATTTAAAACCGGCAGCACTCCCGGCAACCCCAGGCAAACGGGGCAAACGTGGGTATTGGGATCTCCCCCGAATTCCGTGGTGGACGGGCAAAAAATCTTGCTTTTGGTTTTTAATTCCACGTGTACTTCCAGGCCGATGATGGTTTCGTATTCAGTCAAAGCTTGCTTCCCTCCCTATAAAGACGGCCGGCGCCGGTGATAATCCGTGTGTTGCTCAAAGGTGTAGGCTACCCGCAAGAGGGTGCCCTCGCCAAAGGGCTTACCGATTAACTGCATGCCTACGGGTAAGCCGTCCACAAATCCCGCCGGGATGGATATTCCGGGTATGCCGGCCAGGTTTACCGCCAGGGTGCAGATGTCGGACATGTACATCTGAAGGGGGTCGCCGGTCTTCTCTCCCCGCTTGAAAGCCGGGGACGGGGCGGTGGGAGCCAGGAGCACATCAAATTTTTCGAAGGCCCGGTCAAAATCCTGCTTGATTAAGGTGCGCACTTTCAAGGCCTTTAAATAATAGGCGTCGTAGTAGCCCGCGGACAGGGCGTACGTACCCAACATAATGCGCCGTTTTACTTCCGGGCCGAAGCCCTGGCTGCGTGTCTTCATGAACATGTCCACCACATCCCGGGCATCCTCCGCCCGGTAGCCGTAACGGACGCCGTCATAGCGGGCCAGGTTGGAGCTGGCTTCTGCCGGGGCAATTAAATAATAAGTGGGCAGGGCGTAACGGCTGTGGGGCAGAGTAGTTTCGTCGATTTCCGCCCCCAGGGAGGCCAATAACTTTATGGCCTGTCCAATGATCTCCTTTACGGCGGGGTCAATGCCCTCCCCCATGTATTCCCGGGGTACGCCGATTTTCAGGCCCTTCACGTCATTCCTCAAGTAGGATGTGAAGTCGGGGATATCCCGGGGTGCCGAGGTGGAATCCAGGGGATCGTGCCCGCAGATGGCGTTTAACATGAGGGCACAGTCGGTGACATCCCGGGTAAAGGGCCCGATCTGATCCAGGGAGGAGGCAAAGGCCACCAGACCGTAGCGGGAGACGGCCCCGTAGGTGGGTTTTAATCCCACCACCCCGCAAAACGCCGCGGGTTGGCGGATGGAGCCACCCGTATCGGAACCCAGGGCGGTAATGGCTTCCCCTGCCGCTACCGCCGCGGCGGAGCCGCCGCTTGACCCGCCGGGTACCCTATCCGGATCCCAGGGGTTGGCGGTTACAAAAAAGCCCGAGTTTTCCGTGGAAGAACCCATGGCAAACTCGTCCATGTTTGTCTTGCCCATCATTACCGTGCCGGCGGCCTCCAGCTTTTCCACCACCGTGGCGTTGTAGGGGGGCACAAAGTTGTAGAGAATTTTCGAGGAGCAGGTGGTGCGTACTCCGCAGGTGCACATGTTGTCCTTAATGGCCACCGGGATGCCGGCCAGGGGCGGGACTTCTTCCCCGGCGGCAATTTTACGGTCGATCTCCCGTGCCCGGGCAAAGGCCTTGTCCCTGGTCAGGGTGACATAGGCTTTGATTTTGTCCTCTACGGCATCAATGCGATCAAAGACGGCGCGGCAAATTTCCTCGGCGCTGATTTCCTTTTTGACGAGCAAATCGTGCAGTTCGTGGGCGGTGAGGTAGTACAGTTCCAACAAAATTCCCTCCTTAAACTATCCGCGGCACTTTGAAGAATTGGCCTTCCGTTTCCGGGGCGTTGGCCAGTACCTCTTCGGGCGGCAGGTGTTCGCCCACTTCATCTTCCCGCCAGACGTTTTTCAGGGGCAGCACGTGGGCGGTGGGCGGAATGTCGTCGGTGTTCAGTTCGTTGAGCATCTGGGCGTATTCCAGGATGGCGTTCAACTGTTTCGCGTACATTTGCTTTTCTTCGTCGCTCAATTCCAGGCGGGCCAGAAGGGCCACATGCTCCACGTCCTTGATGGTTATCATACCAGCACCTTCCTTACTTCAAGACTTTAAATGACAACATTATAGCGCTCCATGGGGGAGGTTGCAACTTTCACTGTTCCACCAGGCGGCGAAAGTCTTCTTCCCGCAGGGTGGGGATGCCCAGGGCCAGGGCCTTGTCGTATTTGCTGCCGGGATTCTCCCCTACCACCACATAATCGGTTTTCCTGCTCACACTGGAGCTCACGCGCCCGCCCAGGCGCTCGATCAGTTCCTGGGCCTCCTGCCGGGTGAAATGCTCCAAGGTACCGGTGAGGACGAAAACTTTGCCCGCCAGGGGTTTGTCGCCGGGTTCTTCTTCTGGCTCTTGGCGGGTATTTACTCCGGCGGCGGCCAGTTTTTCCAGCACCCGGCGGTTTTGTTCCTGGGCAAAAAAGGTTATCACGCTTTCGGCAATCTTGGGGCCGATTTCCGGAATGGTCACCAGTTCTTCATATGTGGCCCGGGAGAGCCGGTCCAGGGAACCGAAGCGCTGGGCTAAAATGCGCGCGGCCCTTTCCCCCACGTGCCGGATGCCCAGGGCAAAAATCAGGCGGTACAGGGGGTTGGACTTGCTTCTTTCAATGGCCTCCAGGAGGTTCTGGGCCGATTTTTTGCCCAGGCGCTCCAGGGGCACCAGGTCCTCCAGGCGCAAGGTGTAAAGATCCGCCGGGTCCTGCACCAGCCCCGCTGCCAGCAGTTGGCCGATTACCGCCGGCCCCAGGCCGGCAATATCCATGGCATTGCGGGAAGCAAAGTGGATCAATCCCTCCCGCAGCCGGGCCGGGCAGGCGATGTTGGTGCAGCGGGTTCCCGCTTCTCCCGGGGGACGGACGGCCTCCGCGCCGCATTCGGGACAGCGGCGGGGCATGACAAAGGGTTTTTCGTCTCCGGTGCGCTCTTCCGGGATTACCGCGACCACTTCCGGAATAACATCGCCGGCCTTTTGTACAATTACCGTGTCCCCGATCCGGATGTCCTTCTCCTTGATTATGTCCTCGTTGTGTAGCGTGGCCCGGCTGACAGTGGTGCCGGCCAGGCGGACCGGTTCTAAAATGGCGGTGGGGGTCAGGACTCCGGTACGCCCCACCCGCAGGATAATGTCCCGCACTTTGGTTTTGGCCTGTTCGGCCGGAAACTTGAAGGCAATGGCCCAGCGGGGGCTCTTCATGGTGGCACCGAGCCGGGCCTGCTGATCCAGGGAGTTGACTTTAATGACCAGGCCGTCAATGACATAGGGGAGGTTAAAGCGCTCTTCCTGCCACCGGTTACAGTAATCAATCACCGCCTGGATATCGGGCAAAAGGCGGTGATGGGGATTAACGGGAAAACCCAGCTCTTTGAGCAGGGCCAGGGTTTCGGCGTGGGTATTTACACTAACCCCCTCGATCTCCCCGGTCCCGTAGACAAAGATGCTCAGCTGTCGGGAGGCTGTTACGGCCGGGTCCAGCTGGCGCAGGCTGCCCGCAGCGGCGTTGCGCGGGTTGGCAAAGAGGGGCTCGCCCGCTTCTTCCCGGGTTTCATTTAGACGCATAAAGGCCTCCTTGGACATGTAGACCTCCCCCCGCACTTCCAGCAGGGGAACGGGGCGGAGCAGGCGCAAAGGGACGGCCCGGATGGTTTTCAAGTTGGCGGTAATGTCCTCGCCGGTCTCCCCATCTCCCCGGGTGGCCCCGGTAACCAGCAGGCCGTTTTCATAGCGCAGGGAAACGGCCAACCCGTCTATTTTCAGCTCCACCACATACTCCACCGGCTCCCCGGGCAGGGCGGAACGCACCCGGCGGTCAAAATCCCGCAACTCTCCCTCGTCGAAAGCGTTGGCCAGGCTGAGCATGGGGATGCGGTGGCGCACGGTGGCAAAACCTTCCCGGGGTTGTCCCCCCACCCGCTGGCTGGGTGAATTCGGAGTGACCAGGGACGGGTATTTGCTTTCCAGTTTGATCAGTTCCCGCATCAAAGCGTCGTAGCGCTCGTCGGAAATTACCGGGTCGTCCAGCACATAGTAACGGTAATTGTGGTATTCAATTTCCCGGCGCAGCTCCTCAATCCGCTGGCGGGCTCTTTCCAAAGCGTTGTCCAAAAGGTACACCCCCAAGAACTGGATCAGGTAATCAGTTCGGCCACAAAGCGGATCACCAGTGCCCCGGGAACAAAGAGGGCCTGGGCCAAAAGGGTACCCGCAAGTCTGGTCAGGGCAAGGAAGACGGCCATTTGCTTCACATCTTCCTCCGGGCGCACCCCACGCATGGCCTGGTCGGTGATCATAGCTGCCGTGGGATCCACCACGGTGGCCGCCAGAACGGCGGCAACGCCGTTGACAATTCCCGAAGTAAGGGTGGCCGTGGACCGGAACTGGGGTATCAACGCCCCCGCATACAGGGCCGAGAGCACACCAGTGGTCCAGATGCCGGTGATTAAAATATTGGCCACCAGGAAGTGCCGGGGTATGTTAAGCGGCCCCCGCAGGGCGTCCCGGAAACGGCCCACTCCCGGTAGTTTAACCTTTTTGGCCATGGCTAAAAGCTGCCGGGGGGAGAGGATCATTTTTAAGATCATCCGGGGTACCGAACCCAAATCCTCCAGGAGCATTATCCCCCGGGTGAAAACCCGGACAAAGGTAGGGATTAAAAGACCCCCCAGGATGGTTCCCCCGGTGGCGGCCAGGATGACCAGGCGGATTTCCATGTTTAACCTGGCAAGCTGGGCCTGGTAGTAGGGATCGGCCAGGATGTCCCCGCCGCCGGCGTGCCTTAAGCCGGCGTTAATGGCGTGTTCCACAATGGAGGACATCAGGGGGGCCTGAATCAGGTTGGCCGTGCTGGCAATGAGAAAGATCACCTGGAAAAGGGACAGGGCCGTGGCCAGGCGCTGGGTGCGTACCCCGGCCAGGCGCACGGAATAAATCAGGGTATTGATCATGTGAATGATGGCCGTCAACAGGGCCACAATCAACAGACGGGTCATATGAGCCTCCGCAGGACACGACGCAAATCTAACCGGGCTGGTTTCCCTTGTCTCTATTATTGCCAGGAAAATTATGGATCAGGCTTAGACCCGTTCCAGGGGAGCGTAGCGGGCCAGAAGGATTTTGGTGCCCAGGTTGGGGAACTCCACCTGTAATTCGGCGTTTTCCCCCTGTCCCCTTACGTTGATCACCGTACCCTGGCCCCATTTACGATGCCTGACCCGATCACCGGGGCTGAAGGCGTACACTGGTACCTGCTCCCGGATGGGCGGGAGCGTGCCGGGTTCCGTTTCTTTGGCCGCTCCCCGGAGCAGTCCGGTACCGCCGGAGGCGGGTCTTGGCCGCCTTTCCCCATTCCCGCTATCGAGGGGGTCATCGACTGTAACCAGGTGGGGCGGTATCTCTTCCAGAAAACGGGACGGGTCGTTGTGCCGGGTGGCCCCGTACAGGGTGCGCTGCCAGCAGTGGGTTAAATAAAGCCGTTCCCTGGCCCGGGTAATGCCTACGTAGCAGAGGCGCCTTTCCTCCTCCAGTTCCGCCGGTTCCACCAGGGAACGGGAGTGCGGGAAAACCCCCTCCTCCATCCCCACCAGAAAGACCACCGGGAACTCCAGCCCCTTGGCGCTGTGCAAGGTCATCAGCACCACCTGGTCGGCTTCCTCGTCGTAGCGGTCTATGTCACTCACCAGGGAAAGCTCGGCCAGAAAGGCGCTCAAGGTTCGTTCCCCGGCCTGGCGGTCGAAGTCCTGGGTCACCGAGAGAAATTCCTTCAGGTTCTCCTGCCGGGTGCGGGATTCCACCGTATTTTCGGCCAGGAGCTCCTGCCAGTATCCCGATCGCTGGAGCACTTCCCAGGCCAGACCGGTTACGGTTAACTCGCCCTGGTGTTCATAAAGCCAGCCAAAGAGGCGGGCCAGTTCCATGCAGGCCGCCCGTACGCTTTTGGTCAGGCCGGGTATTTCTTCCACCCGGGCCAGGGCTTCCAGTACCGGAATTTCTCTGGCCGTACTGAAGGCAAGCAGTCTATTAAAGGAAGCCTCCCCGATGCCCCGCCGTGGTACGTTAATAATACGCCTTAAACTTACCGTATCTGACGGATTAACCACCAGCCGGAGGTAGGCCAGCAGGTCCTTGATTTCCTTACGGTCGTAGAAGCGCAGGCCGCCCACAATGGTGTAGGGAATACCCCGGTGCAGCAGGATTTCTTCCAGCACCCGGGACATGGCGTGGGTGCGGTAAAGCACCGCCATATCCCGGTAGGGTACTCCCAGGCGGTGGAGCCGGGTAATGCGGTCGGCCACGAAATTGGCCTCGGCCCGCTCGTCGTGGGCCAGGTAAACCACCACCGGGTTCCCCGCACCGGCGGCCGTCCAGAGCCTTTTTTCCCTGCGCCCCCGGTTACGCCGGATGACGTGATTGGCGGCATCCAGAATGGTCTGGGTGGAGCGGTAGTTTTGCTCCAGTTTGACCACCTTTGCATCGGGGTAATCTTTTTCAAAGTCGAGGATGTTCTGGATATTCGCCCCACGCCAGCTGTAAATACCCTGGTCCGGGTCGCCCACCACGCAGAGGTTGCGGTGTTCCCGGGCCAAGAGGTTCACCAGCACGTACTGGGCGTAGTTGGTGTCCTGGTATTCGTCCACCAGGATATAATAAAAACGGTTCTGGTAATAGCGTAAGACCGCGGGGTTTTCCCGGAACAGGCGCACTGTGAGCATGATCAGGTCGTCAAAATCCAGGGCGTTGTTGCGGAATAGCTTGTCCTGGTACAGGGCATAAATACGGGCCACATGCCGGGAATAGAAATCAAAGGCCTCGTCCTGGTAAGCATTGGGTCCTAACAGTTTATTTTTCGCTCCGGAAATGACCGCGGCCACGGCCCGGGGCGGAAACTTTTTCTCATCCAGGTTTAATTCTTTCAGGCAATCTTTCAGAACAGTTTGCTGGTCGTGCTCATCGTAAATCACAAAATTCTCGGAGTAGCCCAGAAAACGGGCTTGCTTGCGCAGGATGCGCAGGCAGGCCGAATGGAAGGTGGAAACCCACAGGTCCCGCGCTACATGGGGAACCATGGTCTGGACCCGCTCCTTCATTTCCCGGGCCGCCTTGTTGGTAAAGGTGATGGCCAGGATATGGTACGGGTCCACCCCCTGCTGCAGAAGATAGGCAATACGGGTGGTCAGTACCCGGGTTTTGCCGCTACCCGCGCCCGCCAGCACTAAAAGGGGCCCGTCTTTGTGCTGCACTGCTTCTTTTTGGGCTTCATTGAGGTTTTTCAACAGGTCCATTTGCCGATCACTTCCCATCCAGGGTGCATTATACCACAGGCCCTGGCCTTTCGGTACCATTGCAAAAGAAAAACCCGGCATATTTAACAACAAGACCGGGTGAATTTTATAATTTTATGCTAATCATCCTTTCTCCGTTCGGCCAGTTCAGCAAACACCTCTGCTGGTGTAATCCCCTGTTCGGTCAGGATTACCAGCAGGTGGTAAAGAACATCGGCGCTTTCTTCGATAACCTCTTCCCGGTCCCGGTTCTTGGCCTCGATGATCAGCTCGGTGGTCTCTTCTCCCAGTTTTTCGAGCATTTTGTCCAGGCCCTTGTTGAAAAGTTTGGCGGTATAGGAACCGGGGGGGCGCTTTTCCTGCCGTTCCTTGATTACCTGGTAGAGCTCCTCCAATATCAGGGCATTGACTGCGGGGGCGGCACCAGGGGCCGGTGCGTTGCCGGAAACGTCTGCTGCTGGCGGTTTATCCTCCGGTTGGCATTTGGGGCCGTAGACCTCTTCCGGGTTAAACTGCCGCTCCCCAATCACTTCCGTTTGCCCCGTTTCCGGGTTGATGCGGTAGTGGAAGCAGGTGTAATAACCCTCGTGGCAGGCGGCCCCTGTTTGCTTTACCTTGACCAGCAGGGTGTCCCGGTCGCAATCATAGGTTATCTCCTGCACCTTTTGTACGTTGCCGGAGGTTTCCCCTTTGTGCCACAATTTTTGCCGGCTGCGGCTCCAGAACCAGGTTTCCCCGGTGGCCAGGGTTTTTTCCAGCGCTTCCTTGTTCATGTAGGCCATCATCAGTACGATATTGGTATCGGCGTCCTGGATGATGGCCGGGATTAGACCGGCACTGTCGTATTTTAAACAGCCAGGTTCAAAAGTCATGGAATTATCCTCCTGTTTTTTTAATATTGTATGCCGCGTAAGTGCCGTATGCCTTTACTTAACAGGGCAGCCGTACGGGGACACCCCGTTCCTTGAGGTATTCCTTTACCTGGCGGATGGAGTATTCACCAAAATGAAAGATGGAAGCCGCCAGAGCCGCATCGGCCTCGCCGGTGGTCAGCCCCTGGGCAATATGTTCTAAAGTGCCCACTCCACCGGAAGCAATTACCGGTATGTTTACCGCCCGGGCCACAGTACGGGTTAGCTCCAGGTCGTAGCCGTCTTTGGTGCCGTCCCTGTCCATACTGGTAAGCAGGATCTCCCCTGCCCCCAGTTCTTCCACCTGCCTGGCCCACTCCACAGCGTCGATGCCGGTGGGGGTGCGTCCGCCGTGTATGTACACTTCCCATTTTCCTTCCCCTGCCCGGCGGGCATCAATGGCCACCACAATGCACTGACTGCCGAATCGCTGGGCCGCCTCCGCCACCAGCCGGGGGTTTTTTACCGCCGCAGTGTTGATGGACACCTTGTCCGCCCCTGCAGACAGAATGGCCCGGATGTCCTCCAGGGAGCCAATCCCACCCCCCACGGTAAAAGGGATGAATACTTCTCCCGCCGTGCGGTAAACCATGTCCAGGACCGTTTTGCGGCCCCGGGCCGAGGCGGTGATGTCCAAGAAGACCAGTTCGTCGGCTCCTTCCCGGTCATAAAGGGCGGCCAGCTCCACGGGATCCCCGGCGTCCCGCAGGTTTAAAAAATTGGTTCCCTTCACCACCCGGCCATCGGTAACGTCTAAACAGGGGATGATGCGTTTGGTCAGCACACTTGTTCCTCCAATTCCTCCCGGGCGATTTCCAGGGCATCCCGCAGATTTATGGTGCCCGCATAAAGGGCCTTGCCGATAATCACCGCTTCCACCCCCAGGGGTTCCATGGCCTTCAGTGCTCGCAGGTCGGCCAGACTGGAAACCCCCCCGGAAGCAATGATCTTTAACTGCGTGGACCGGGCCACTTCCTCCACCACAGCCAGGTTCGGGCCTTTCAGTGTACCGTCCCGCCAAATGTCGGTAAACACCACCCGTTTGACACCCAGGCCTTTCATCTCGGCGGCCAGTTCCAGGGCATTCTTTTCAGCCGTCACTCCCCAGCCTTCAATAGCCACTTTACCGTTGCGGGCGTCGATGCCAACCACGATGGACTCGCCGTAACGGGCGCAGGCCTCGGCCACCATGCCGGGATTGATAATGGCCACCGTGCCCAGGATCACCCGGGCAGCCCCCAGTTCCAAGAGTTGTTCAATTACCGCCATGTCCCGGATGCCCCCTCCCACCTGCACGGGTATGCGGACGGCGGAAAGAATGCCCCGGATCATGTCCCAGTTCTTGGGTTCGCCGGTAAAGGCTCCATCCAGATCCACCACGTGCAGCCAGCGGGCGCCCTGGTCTTCCCAGAGGCGGGCTACGGCGACGGGATCATCGGAATAAACCGTTTCCCTATCCAGCCGGCCCTCTACCAGGCGCACACATTTGCCTGCCCGCAGGTCAATTGCCGGGATAATTAACATTTGGCCACCAACTCCCCAAAGTTTTGCAGAATTTTTAGCCCCAGGGTGCTGCTCTTTTCCGGGTGAAACTGGATGCCAAAAACGTTACCCCGATTGACCATGGAGGTAAAGGGCTGACCGTAGGTGGTTACCCCCGCCACCAGGTCCTGGTCCCCCGGGTCTACATAATATGAATGAACGAAATAAAAAGTTGCTCCGTCAGGAATTCCCCGGGTCAGGGAAATCTCCTTCTGGAAAAATACCTGGTTCCACCCCATGTGGGGGATTTTAACCTCCCAGTGAATGCGGCGCACCCGTCCGGGGAAAATACCCAGCCCCGGTGTGGAACCAAACTCCTCACTCACTTCAAACAGGAGCTGCAGTCCCAGGCAGATGCCCAAGAAGGGTTTGCCTGTGGCAATGGCCTCTTTAACTGCCCGGTCCAGGCCGGCAGCTATAAGATTGTCCATGGCATCCCGGAAGGCTCCCACTCCCGGCAGGACCACCCCCCGGGCCTGTCCCATGCGGGCCGGGTCCCGCACCACCTCGGCCCTGAAACCCACCCTTTCAAAAGCTTTCTGTACACTGCGTAGGTTCCCCATCCCGTAATCAATGATGGCAATCAAAACTTTCGCCCCCTCCCCCGCCAAAACACTACAACAACCCTTTAGTGGAGGGCACCCCCGACGTCCGGGGATCTGGGGCCATGGCAGATTTCAGCGCCCGGCCCAGACCCTTGAAAATGGCTTCAATGATATGGTGGGTGTTCCGCCCGGCCAAAAGGCGTACGTGCAGGGTAAACTCCCCGTTTAAGGCCAGCGCCCGCAGGAACTCTTCCACCAGCTCGGTATCGAAATTCCCCACCCGGGGTGACGGCAGGGAAACTTCGTAGGCTAGAAAGCCCCGGCCGCTCAGGTCCACCGCTACGAGCACTAAAGCATCATCCATGGGCAAAAGAGCGTGGCCGTAACGGTTGATACCTTCTTTATTGCCCAGGGCCTCCTTCAAGGCCCGCCCCAGGCAAATGGCCGTATCTTCCACCGTATGGTGATCATCCACTTCCAGGTCGCCCCGGGCGTTCAGCTCCAGGTCAAAACAGGCGTGCCGGGTGAATAGGCAAAGCATGTGATCCAGAAAGCCGATGCCCGTTTTGATCTGGTAATTGCCCGCCCCATCCAGGTTCAGGTGCACCCGGATTTCCGTTTCACCGGTGCGGCGCTTTATACCGGCCACCCTCTTTGAACTTATTTTCCCCACCCCCTACAGCCCCAAAATCATTTTTAGCTTTTCCAGGAAAAGCCGGTTTTCATCCTTTTTCCCCACCGTTACCCGCAGGCACTGTTCCAGCCCGGGGCTGTGCATGTTGCGGATTAAAATACCGTTCGCCAGCAATTCCCGGTATACCTGCTCTGCCGGCAACGGGGTACGGAAAAGAATAAAATTGGCCACGGTAGGGAAAACCTCGACCCCCGGCAGGGCGGCCAGTTCCCGGTATAGTTCCTCCCGGTCCTGCAGGATCTGGTTGATCAACTGGCCGAATTCTTCCCGGCGGGCCATTACCGTGCGGGCGGCGAGCTGGGAAAAGGCATTCAAATTAAAGGGCTGTTTGATACGCAGCAGTTGTTGAACCACTGCCGGATCGGCCAGCAAATAGCCCACCCGCAGGCCGGCTAACCCGAAAGCTTTGGAAAAGGTGCGCAGGACCACCAGGTTGGAGTATTCCTCCAACAGGGGTACACAGCTTTCCCCGCCAAATTCCTGGTAGGCCTCGTCCACCACTACCAGGGCGCGGCTGTTCTTTAGTATTTCGGCCACTTCCTCCGGCGGGGTGGCGTTCCCCGTGGGGTTGTTGGGTGAACACAGGAAGATCACCCGAGTTTCGGGATGCCGGGCCGCCGCGATCACGCCCGGTGTGTCCAGGATAAAGTTTTGCCTGCGGGGTACGTTTACCGGCCGGGCCCCCGCTATGCGGGCATGTACCTCGTACATGGAAAAGGTGGGAGGGGTGATGACCACCCGCCCTCCGGTGCCAAAGGTTAATAGCAGGGTAAGGATCAGCTCGTCGGAGCCGTTGCCTGCCAGGATGCCGCCGGCCGGCACGCCGGTGTAATCAGAAAGCCGGTCGACCAGATCACCGGCCACGGGGTCGGGATAGCGGGTGAAGGTATGATTCCCCAGTTCCCGCCAAATTTCCTCCCGGATTGACGGTGGAAAATCGTAAGGATTTTCGTTGGCGTCCAATTTAATTACGTTGTGATGGATATGGACCTGGTAGGGTACCAGCCCGTCCAGGTCCGGACGCACCAGCGCTGCGGGATCAAAGGCAGCATTCATGATTTTTCACTCTCCCGGCATGACTTGTCCAGCCTTATCTCTACGGCCCTGGCATGGGCGTCCAGGCCTTCCACCCGGGCCAGCCGGATAATGTGGGGAGCCATTTCCAGGAACGCTTCCCGGGAGCAGGAGATAACGCTGATTCTTTTTAAAAAGGTATCCACGCCCAGGGGGGAATAAAAACGAGCGGTGCCCCCGGTGGGCAGAACATGGCTCGGGCCGGCCAGGTAATCCCCGAGGGGTTCCGGGGCATGGGGCCCCAGGAAAACGGCTCCCGCCGCAGTAATGCGCCCCAGCCAGGAGAAAGGATCACGCACCACCAGTTCCAGATGTTCCGGGGCGAAGCGGTTGGCCAGGTCCACGGCCTGGGCAATGTCCCGGGTCAGGATAATGGCTCCGTAGCTGGCTAGAGAACCGGCGGCAATTTCCCGCCGCGGCAAATCGTTCAGCTGGCGCTCCAGTTCCTCCTTGACGGCCTGTGCCAGCCGGCTGTCCGGAGTGAGAAGCAGGGCCCGGGCCAGGGGATCGTGTTCGGCCTGGGAAAGCATGTCGGCAGCCACATGCCGGGGATCGGCCGAATCATCGGCGATTACCAGCACTTCGCTGGGTCCCGCCAGCATGTCGATATCCACCAGGCCGAAGACCTGCTGCTTGGCCAGGGTAACGTAAAGATTGCCCGGCCCGACGATTTTGTCTACCGGCCGGATGGTTTGCGTTCCATAGGCCAGGGCGGCAATGGCCTGTGCCCCGCCCACCTTGTAAATTTCCGTTACTCCCGCCAGGTCGGCAGCTACCAGCGTGTGGGGATTAATTTTTCCCTCGCGGTCGGGAGGGGTGACCATAGCGATTTCCTTTACCCCGGCCACCCGGGCGGGAAGGGCGTTCATCAACACCGAGGAGGGATAGGCTGCCGTGCCTCCCGGCACGTAAACACCAACCCGGGCCAGGGGACGCACCAGCTGTCCCACCAAAAGGCCCCGGGCGCCGGGTTCAATCCAGGAGTTGGTCAACTGGTGCCGGTGATAGGCGGTGATGTTCTCGGCCGCTAGCGCCAGGGCGGCTAAAAAGTCTTCTTTAACCTGCTTCTTTGCTTCGGAGATTTCTTCCGGCTTTACCTTCAGTTCTTCCGGGGTCAGGTTAATTCCATCGAAGCGGGCCGTATACCGGCAGAGGGCCTGGTCCCCTCCGTCCCGCACGCCGGCAAGGATCTCCCTTACCCTGGCGGCAGCCTCCTCCCGGCCGGCCGGGTGGCGGGCCAGGAGTTGCTCCAGGGCCAGGTCGCCCGCACAAATAATTCTAATCAAACGGGTGCCCTCCTTATATATCATGGCCCGGAAGGATCACCGGACCGGCTACTTCTTTAACTAGTTAAATTGCTATAATGATATCATAATAAACTACGGTGGGAGTAATGTCAACACCGTACCTTTACTGGGCGGATTTTGCTTTCCCGGCCAGCCGGGCCAGGACCAGTTTATAACCGTCGGCACCGTAATTAAGGCAACGCTTAACCCGGCTGATGGTAGCCGTACTGGCCCCCGTTTGGGCGGCAATTTCCGTGTAGGTGCGGTTTTCCTGCAGCATTTTGGCTACGGCCAGGCGCTGGGCCATGGCTTTGAGTTCGGCCACGGTACAGATGTCTTCGAAGAACTGGTAGCATTCGTCTATATCCCGCAGTGTGAGCACCGCTTCAAATAATTCGTCCAATAAGGGATCCTTCAGTTTGCCCGTGTATGCCATTGGCCACTCCCCCTGGTCTTATCCTAATTATTCCCAAAGGGAACAGGGTTCTTTCCAATGGACTTCGACACGCGGGGAAAAAATCCTTTTCTTCTTTACAAAAGTAAAGGGGCACCTCACCTCTTGGATGCCCTGAAAATAGCGTGCAAAACGGCGGCCATTTTCATCCTCTGCTGGTGGCGCTTAAAGTGTCATGGGTGTGTTACCTAATTTTGCTTGCACTCAAAGCCTTGCGGCCGATGTCCCGGCGGTAGTGCATGCCTTCAAAGTGGATTTGTTCCACGGCGGCATAGGCCTTTTCTATGGCCGCGGCAATGGTTCCGGCCGCAGCGGTTACGCCCAGGACCCGGCCGCCGGCGGTAACCACCCGGCCGTCTTCCAGGGCCGTGCCGGCATGAAAGACCATCACATCAGGAGGTACCCGGTCCAGGCCGGAAATGGGGTAACCCTTGCGGTAAGGGCCGGGGTAGCCGGCCGAGGCCAGCACCACACACACAGCTGCTCCCGGCCGCCAGCGGATTTCCTTTTCCGCCAGACGACCGGACAATACCGCTTCGATGATCTCCACCAGGTCGGTTTCCAGGAGCATGAGCACCGGCTGGGCCTCCGGATCGCCGAAGCGGGCGTTGAATTCCAGGACCTTGGCGCCTTCATCGGTGACCATTAATCCGGCGTAGAGAACTCCCCGGTAAGGCCGCCCTTCGGCAGCCATGGCCCGCACGGTGGGGATAAGGATCTTCTCCAGGGCGGTCTGGTAAACCTCCGGTGTGCAGACGGGAGCGGGCGCATAGGCCCCCATCCCGCCGGTGTTGGGGCCCTGGTCGCCGTCATAAACCTGTTTGTGGTCCTGGGCGGGTAGCATGGGAATAACCGTCTTTCCATCAGTAAAAGCCAGAATGCTCACTTCCTGGCCGGTGAGGTATTCCTCCACCACCACCCGGCTGCCGGCGGCACCAAACACGCCCTTCACCATGATGTCTCCCACTGCCTCCAGGGCCTCTTCCACCGTCCGGCAGACAACCACTCCTTTGCCGGCGGCCAGGCCGTCGGCCTTCACCACGCAGGGAGCGTTTAATTGCCGTATATAAGCAACTGCTTCCCCGGCATCGCTAAAGGTGGCAAACCGTGCCGTGGGAATGCCGTATTTGGCCATGAGCTCCTTGGCCAGTACCTTGCTGCCCTCAATGGCGGCGGCGCGGGCATTAGGCCCGAAAATGGCCAGCCCCGCTTCGTTGAAGGAATCCACAATGCCCATGGTTAGGGGGCCTTCCGGTCCCACCACGGTCAGGTCAATTTTTTCCTGCCGGGCGAAGGCCACCAGGCCGGAGATGTCCTCCGCCCCGATGGGCACACAGCGGGCCAGGGAAGCAATGCCGGCGTTGCCCGGGGCGCAAAAGATTTCCTTCACCCGGGGGCTTTGCTTTAGTTTCCACACCAGGGCGTGTTCCCGGCCGCCGCCGCCCACCACCAGCACTTTCATGTGATCAGTCCTCCCATTACACTAGTGTTTGAAATGGCGCATGCCGGTGAAGACCATGGCAATACCGTACTCATTGCAGGCAGCGATGGATTCTTCATCCCGTAAAGAGCCTCCGGGTTGAATAATGGCCGCAATACCGGCTTTAGCCGCTTCGTCCACCGTGTCCCGGAAGGGGAAAAAGGCGTCGGAAGCCAGCACCGCGCCCCTGGCCTTTTCGCCGGCCTGCTCCAGGGCAATCCGGGCCGCTCCCACCCGGTTCATCTGCCCCGCCCCCACACCGATCAGCTGGCGGTTCCTGGTGACCACAATGGCGTTGGACTTCACGTGCTTGACCACGGCCATGGCAAAGGCCATCTCGGCCAGCTGTTCTTCAGAGGGTTGCTTTTCGGTGACCACCCTCACCTCATCGGGGCAGGTTAGTTCCAGGTCGGCCTCCTGAATGAGCAACCCGCCGTTAACTTTACGGATGTCCAGCCGGTCGGTGGACGGGCCGGTCAGGGGACCGGTTTTTAAAAGGCGCAGGTTGGCCTTTTGGGTCAGTATTTCCAGGGCCTCGGGGGTAAAGTCGGGAGCAATTACGGCTTCCAGGAATATGGCGGCCATTTGCTCTGCCGTTTCCTTATCCACGGTGCGGTTGCAGGCCACTATGCCGCCAAAGGCCGATACGGGGTCGCCTTCGTAGGCCAGGCGGTAGGCTGTGGCCAGGTCGCCGGCACTGGCTGCTCCGCAGGGGTTGTTGTGCTTGATAATTACCACCGAAGGATCGATGAATTCTCGCACCAGTTCCAGGGCGGCATTTAAGTCAAGGATATTATTAAAGGAAAGCTCTTTGCCGGCCAGCTGCACGGCATTGCCCATACAGGGGCCGGTAACGGTGGGGTCCCGGTAAAAGGCGGCCCGCTGGTGGGGGTTCTCCCCGTAACGCAGGGGCTGGGCCAGCTCAACGGAAATGTGCCAGGCCGGCGGGAAAGGTTCATCCCCCTGGATCTGTTTCTGCAGGTAGGCGGCAATGGCGGTGTCATAGGCGGCGGTATGGGCAAAGGCCTCCCGGGCCAGTTCCAGGCGCAAATCATCGCTGACTTTTCCTTCCGCGAGGGCTTTGAGCACCTGGGGGTAGCGGGCCGGGTTCACCACTACCAGCACATGACGGTGGTTTTTCGCCGCCGCCCGCACCATGGCCGGGCCGCCGATATCAATGTTTTCAATGGCTTCTTCCAGGGTTACGCCGGGACGGGCAATGGTTTCCCGGAACGGGTACAGGTTAACGGCCACTATATCGATGGGGGTGATGTGGTGCGCTTGCAGCTGCTTCAAGTGATCCGGGGTGCGCAGGGCCAGAATACCCCCGTGGACGGCGGGGTGCAGCGTTTTCACCCGGCCGTCTAAAATTTCGGGGAAGCCGGTGACCTCTGAGATGTATGTAACGGGTAGGCCAGCTTCTTTCAGGGTACGGGCGGTCCCCCCGGTGGAGACGATCTCTACCCCCAGTTCCACCAGGCCCCGGGCGAAGTCCACCAGTCCCGTTTTATCCGAAACGCTGATCAGGGCGCGCATATAAAACCTCCTTTATGCTTCCTTAATAGATACCCGTTTGCCCCGCAATTCCAGCCGGCCGGCGGCAAAGAGGGCAATGGCTTCGGGATAAATGCGGTGCTCCTGTTCTAAAATGCGGTCGGCCAGGGTTTCGGGGGTGTCGTCGGGCAAAACCGGAACCACGGCCTGTAAAATGATGGGGCCGGTGTCCATTCCCTCATCCACAAAGTGCACCGTGCAGCCACTGTAGCGGACACCGTATTCCAGAGCGCGCTGCTGGGCGTGCAGCCCGGGAAAGGCCGGCAAAAGGGCCGGGTGGATGTTCATGATGCGGTTGGGGAAAGATTCCAGCATAACTCTGCCTACCAGGCGCATGTATCCGGCCAGGCACACAAGTTCAACCTGGTGTTGTTTTAGGGTTTCCACAATGGCTTCCTCATACGTATGTTTGTCGGGAAATTGGGCCGGGTTAATATGAATGGCCGGTATACCGCGGAGGCGGGCCCGTTCCAGAGCTTTTGCCTCCCCGTTGTCACTGATCACCACCACTACCTCAGCCGCAAGGCGCCCCTCGTCGATGGCATCCAGGATGGCCTGCAGGTTGGAGCCCCGTCCCGAGGCCAGGACGCCCAAACGCAATTTTTTCATATATCCTCCCCCCCGACTCAAACGTATTTTACTTCCCGCTCGCCTCCGGCTATTTCGCCCACAAGGTAGGCTTTTTCGCCCAGTTGGGACAGGTGTGTTAAGAGGGCATCGGTTTGTTCTGCCGGAACCACCATTACCAGACCCAGGCCCATATTAAAGGTGCGCAACATTTCCTCCTCCGCCACCTGGCCGATGGACTGGATGAGGGAGAAGACCGGGGGTACGGGCCAGGACCGGTGTTCCACAACCGCGGTCGTACCCCGGGGCAAAATGCGGGGTATGTTTTCGGTAAGACCACCGCCGGTAATATGGGCCATGCCCCGGATGTCGAATTGTTCCAGCAGCGGCAGTACCGTGCGAACGTAAATGCGGGTGGGTTCCAGCATTTCCTCGCCCACGGTGCGTCCCAGGTCTTCCTGGTAGGTGTCTACCCCGTATCCGGCTACCTCCAGCAGCACCCGCCGGGCCAGGGAATAACCGTTGCTGTGCAGGCCGGAGGAAGGGAGGCCGACCAGCCGGTCGCCGGGGCGAATGGACGAGCCGTCGATGATCCGCTCCCTTTCCACCACGCCCACTGCAAACCCCGCCAGGTCATATTCTCCGGGGCCGTAAAAGCCGGGCATTTCTGCCGTTTCTCCGCCAATCAGGGCGCAGCCGGCCTGCCGGCAACCCTCGGCCACCCCGGACACAATGGCCGCTACCTTTTCCGGCACCAGTTTGCCTACGGCCAGATAATCCAGGAAAAAGAGAGGTTCCGCTCCCTGAACCAGGATGTCGTTCACGCACATGGCCACGGCATCTATGCCGATGGTGTCATGGCGGTCCATGAGCATGGCTATTTTCAACTTGGTGCCCACACCGTCGGTGCCGGATACTAGCACAGGCTGGCGGTAGCGGGCAGCATCCAGGGCGAAGAGCCCCCCGAATCCCCCGATTTCCGTAAGCACTTCCGGGCGGAAGGTGCTGCGCACGCTGTCTCTGATCAGTTCCACCGCCCGGTTGCCCGCGGCGATATCCACTCCCGCATCGGCATAGGTGAGCCCTTTCTTTTTTTCCAGGGTCACAGTTCCCTTCCCCCTACTCCAGACTGAATTTTCCCGCTTTTTCTGGTTGTGGTATGGTTACCGGGTAGTCTCCCGTAAAACAGGCGGTGCAGAAATCATTGCGGCGTTCGCCGAAGACGGAAAGCAGGCCTTCGATGCTCAAATAATACAAGCCGTCGGCGTCGATCATGCGGCGAATTTCTTCCAGGGGCATCCGGGCAGCAATCAGCTCCTCCTCGTTGGAGGTATCAATGCCGTAAAAGCAGGAGTGCACCACCGGCGGGGAAGAGAGGCACAGGTGCACCTCTTTTACCCCGCAGTCCCGCAACATGGCGATCAGTTTGCTGCTGGTGGTACCCCTGACCAGGGAGTCGTCCACCATAATCACCCGCTTACCGGCCAGCACCTCCCGGATGGGGTTGAGCTTCAGCCGTACTCCCAGGTCTCGCAGGTCCTGGCTGGGCTGGATGAAGGTTCGTCCGATATAGCGGTTTTTCATTAACCCTTCTTCAAATGGGACCCCCGAGGCTTCGGCGTAACCGCGGGCGGCAGCCGTGCCCGAGTCGGGGACGGGAATGACCAGGTCGGCTTCCACCGCGTATTCCCGGGCCAGCTGGCGTCCCATTTCCCGGCGCACCCGGTTGACGTTGAAGCCGTCCATCAGGCTGTCGGCCCGGGCAAAGTAGATGTATTCAAAGATGCAGTGGGCCCGCCGGCGGGGGAGCATTCCCTGCAGGCTGGTCAACCCGTTTTCGTTGATGATGATTATTTCCCCCGGAGCCACATCCCGGACCCAGTGGGCACCCACGGTGTCCAGGGCGCAGGATTCCGAGGCTACCACATAGCCCCCGCCCGGGAGAGTGCCCAGGCAAAGGGGGCGAAAGGCATGGGGATCCCGCACCGCCAGCAGTTTTTTTTCGGTGAGGATGACCAGGGAATAGGCGCCCTTCAGGTCGATCATGCACTTCATGATGGCATCGACCAGGCTCGCCTGTCCGTAGCGGGCGATCAGGTTGACAATTACCTCGCTGTCGGTGGAGGACTGGAAGACAGAACCCGTGGAGGCCAACCTGGCCCTTAATTCGTTGACGTTGGTCAGGTTGCCGTTATGGGCCAGACCCAGCATGCCGCCGGTATAACGGAAGACCAGGGGTTGGGCATTAATGGGGGAACTGGCTCCCGTCGTGGAATAACGCACGTGGCCGATGGCTACGTGGCCCTTCAGTTCATCCAGGTCCCTCTGCTGAAAAACCTCCGGCACCAGCCCCATGGCCTTATGCAGCTGCACATGCCTGCCATCACCCACGGCAATGCCGGCGCTTTCCTGTCCCCGGTGCTGCAGGGCGTACAAACCGTAATAGGTGAGCCGGGCCACATCTTTCCCGGGGGCGTAGACCCCAAAAACCCCGCACTCTTCCTTTGGCTTATCCGTCAACCAGTCGTTGGCGGCTCCCACCGTTCTCCCCCCTCATTTTGATTAACCAACCAGCCGGCGCCAGACCTCCTGGTAGGCCTCCTCCACGCCGCCCAAATCCCGGCGGAAGCGGTCCTTATCCAGTTTTTCCTTTGTTTGGGCATCCCAGAAACGGCAGGTGTCGGGAGAAATCTCATCTCCCAGGAGGATCTCCCCGTCACTGCGGCCGAATTCCAGCTTGAAATCTACCAGTTCCAGATTGCGTTCGCTCAGGTATTCCCGCAGGATCTCGTTGACCACGAGGGCCATCTTTCTTATGACGTTCATCTCCTCCGCACTGGCCAGCTCAAGAACGGCGATGTGGTCGTCGTTAATCAGGGGATCTCCCAGTTCATCGCTTTTATAGTAATATTCCACCACCGGGCGGGGGAGGGCCGTGCCCTCGGCCAGGCCCAAACGTTTGGCCAGGCTGCCGGCGGCAATGTTGCGCACCACCACTTCCACCGGGATTATTTCCAGCGCCCGGACCAGCATCTCCCGGTCGCCCACCTGTTCCAAAAAGTGGGTGGCAATGCCTCTGTGTTCCAGAAGGCGGAAGAAGTGGGCCGAGATCTTGTTGTTTAATTCACCTTTGCCGGAAATGGTGCCTTTTTTTAACCCGTTAAAGGCGGTGGCGTCGTCCTTGTATTCTACCAGGTACACACCGGGTTCGCCGGTGCGGTAAATCTTCTTGGCCTTACCTTCGTAAAGCATTTCTCCCTTTTGCAAGTTAATCCTTCCCTTCTGGCAAAATTTAGAGACCGAAACGCTGGTATATGTCGTCAACATGGCGCAGGTGATAGTCGTAGTTAAAGAGGGATTTAATTTCTTGAGGGGAGAGAACGGAGGTAATGTCCGCATCTTCCTTTAATAGCGTCTCAAAGCTGGTACCCTCCCGCCAGGAGCGCATGGCATTGCGCTGTACCAGTTCGTAGGCCCGTTCCCGGGACAGACCCTTTTCCACCAGGGCCAGGAGCACCCGCTGGGAGAACAGCAAGCCGTGGGTACGTTCCAGGTTTTTACGCATGTTTTCCGGGTAAACCAGGAGATTTTTCATGATGGCCGTCATCTTGTAGAGCATGTAATCGAGGATAATGGTGCTGTCGGGAATGATCACCCGTTCCACCGAGGAATGGGAGATATCCCGCTCGTGCCACAGGGCCACGTTTTCCAGGGCGGCCAGGGCGTTGCCCCGCAGGATCCGGGCCAGACCGCTGATGCGCTCAGCGGTGATGGGGTTGCGCTTGTGGGGCATGGCCGAGGAGCCCTTCTGCCCCTGAGCGAAGTATTCCTCTACTTCGAGAATATCCGTGCGCTGCAGGTTGCGGATCTCCGTAGCAAACTTGTCCAGGGAGCTGCCGATGACGGCCAGGGTGGCCATAAATTCGGCGTGGCGGTCCCGCTGGAGCACCTGGGTGGAAATCCGGGCCGGGTGCAGGTCCAGGCGGCGGCAGACATGGGCTTCCACCCGGGGATCGATGTTGGCGTAGGTACCCACCGCCCCGGAAATTTTACCCACGCTGATCACATCGATGGCCCGCTTCATACGGTTTATATTCCGTTCCGTCTCGGCCACCCAGAGGAGCATTTTCAAGCCGAAGGTGATGGGTTCCGCATGCACCCCGTGGGTGCGGCCAATCATCAAGGTGTAGCGGTGCTCCCTGGCCCGCTCCAAAAGCACCTCCCGCAGTTCCTCCAGGCGTCTCAAAATCTGCTGACCGGCCTCCTTCATCAGCACGGCCAGGGCCGTATCCAGCACATCGGAGGAGGTGAGGCCCATGTGGATGTATTTGGCCGCGTCGCCCACATATTCCCCCACACATGTAAGAAAGGCAATGACGTCGTGGTTGACTACGGCCTCAATTTCTTCAATCCGCTGCACGTTGAAATCGGCCCGCTCCCGGATCTGCCTGAAGGCCTCTTCGGGTATCAGCCCCATTTCGGCCATGGCCTCGCAGGCGTAAATCTCCACCTCGAGCCATTTGCGGAACTTGTTTTCCTGGGACCAGATGGCTTTCATTTCCGGCAGGGTGTAACGTTCGATCATCCTTTAGCTCCTCCCATTTGCTCAAGATAACCCGCCACACCCAGTTCCTGCAGCCGCCGGGCCTTTTCTTCCACCGCCCGGGCCAGTTCTTCCTTGTAGCGCAGGACCTTCTCCCGCACCTCCGGGTTGGTAGCGCCGATGATCTGGGCCGCCAGGATGGCCGCATTACGGGCACCGTTAATGGCCACGGTGGCCACGGGAATGCCCGGGGGCATCTGCACCATGGAGTACAGGGCGTCCACTCCGCTTAAGGGACCGCTTTTGATGGGTACGCCAATCACGGGTAGGGGTGTCTGGGCGGCGATGACCCCCGGCAGGTGGGCGGCCACGCCGGCGGCGGCGATGATCACCGCCAACCCCCGTTCCACCGCCGACCGGGCGTATTCGGCGGTGAGCTCCGGCGCCCGGTGGGCGGAGGAAATGCTCACTTCGTAGGACAGGCCGAATTTCTCCAGCATATCTACGGCCTCTTTCATTACGGGCAGATCCGAGTCGCTGCCCATAACAATGCCAACCAGCGGTTTGGTCATGATTTCACCCCGTTTTTTGCGTTTAGTGTTCCGCCAGGAACAGGTAGCGGGCAAGTACCAGGACGGTCAGGATCCACATCAGCCAGTGCACTTCCCGGGTCCGGCCGCTGATTAATTTGAGCAGGGTGTAAAAGATGATCCCGGCGGCAATGCCGTTGGCGATGCTGCCGGTGAAAGGCATCAAAACTATGGTCAGGAAGGCCGGCATCCCTTCGGTGAAGTCCTCGAAGTCAATGCCCTTGATGGCCTGGGCCATGAGCAGGCCGACGATGATCAGCGCCGGGGCGGTGGCTGCTCCCGGAATCAAGCCGGCAATGGGTGCCAGAATCAAGGCCAGGAGGAACAAAACCCCCGTGGTTACGGCTGTAAGGCCGGTACGGCCACCTTCAGAAATACCGGCGGCACTTTCAATGTAGGCGGTAACGGTACTGGTGCCCATTAAGGCGCCGAAAGCCACCCCGCAGGCATCTACCAGCATGGCCCGGCCCAGGCGAGGAGACTGGCCGTTTTCGTCAAGAAGCCCCGCCTTGCCGGCAGTACCCACCAGAGTGCCGAACGTATCAAAGAGTTCCACAAAGGTAAAGGTGAAGACTACCGTCCAGATGCCCATGTTCAACGCCCCGGCCAGATCTAGCTTGCCCACCGCCAGCCGGGAAAAATCAGGCAGGGCAAAGGGCTGGAAGTTGGCAGGAATTTGGGTGACGCCCAGGGGGATGCCAATGAGGGTGGTGAGGATAATGCCCAGCAGCAGGGCTCCCTTGATCCTTTTGGCCATCAACAGGGCTGAAATGACCAGGCCGGTCAGGGCTAGCAGGGTGGTCGGGTTGGCAAAGCTGCCCAGGAAAATGTTCCATTCAAAGAAACGCAAGGTGGCAATGCCGCCGGGTTGGGAGAGCGCCTCCATGGTGGGCGGGATTACCGGACCGGCTTTGATGACCATGAATTCGGCCATTTTCAGGCCCAACATGGTGATGAACAGCCCAATGCCGACAATAATGGCCCGCTTGATGGAGTTGGGCACGGCCACCACCAGCAGTTGGCGGATCCGGGTGACGGTAAGGAGAATAAATAAGATACCGGAGATGAATACCGCACCCAGGGCTACCTGCCAGGGCATACCCACGTGCTGGGCGGCCACGGTGGCAAAGTAGGCGTTGAGACCCATGCCCGGCGCCAGGGCGATGGGATAGTTCACCAGGAGACCCATAGCGATGGTAACCAGGCCCGCGCTAACGGCAGTGGCAAAAAAGACGGCGTTTTTGTCCATACCGGTAGCGGCCAGGATGTTGGGATTGAGGAACAGGATGTAGGCCATGGTCATAAAGGTGGTCAGTCCGGCAATAACCTCTGTGCGCGCATTGGTGTGGTACTGGCGCAGTTGAAAAAGTTTTTCCAGCAATTTTTACCCTCCTCCTTGTTGGATGCGGTGCTGTCCTCGCTCACTCCAGTGCTTCGCGACGACAGCGCCGCATCCTTGTCATAAAGGTTAAACAATTAGCCCAGGCGGGCAGGTTTCCATTACATGTGAGAAACCTACCGCCTGGGCTTTTCTCCCTGCCGGTGTAACCCAGAAAACTGCTATTCCGGGCCTGTACCGCTCGGACCGAGCCACCCTGAAAACCGGGTGTGGAACCCTAGGTACACTTTCTCGAAAATTTTATCTTGAAATCGGGAAAAATAGCCATCCTTACAAGTGTATCTTAGCAAGGCGGGAGTAGGCTTGTCAATAACCATTTCACTCCCATTCGATGGTGGCCGGTGGTTTGGAGGTGATGTCGTAAACCACCCGATTCACGCCCGCCACTTCGTTGACAATGCGGCTGGATATGCGTTCCAGCACTTCGTAGGGCAGGCGTACCCAGTCCGCCGTCATGCCGTCGTGGCTGTGCACCGCCCGTACGGCCACGGTATAGGCATAGGTGCGCCCGTCGCCCATCACTCCCACGCTGCGCAGGTTGGGCAGCACGGCAAAATACTGCCAGATTTGCCGGTGCAGGCCGGCCCGGCGGATTTCCTCCGTGACAATGGCATCGGCATGGCGCACGATTTCCAGTTTTTCCGGGGTTACTTCCCCCAGGATGCGCACAGCCAGTCCCGGTCCAGGGAAGGGCTGGCGCCAGAGCACTTCTTCCGGCAGGCCCAGCTCTTTGCCCAGTTCCCGCACCTCGTCCTTAAAAAGCCAGCGCAAGGGTTCAATCAGTTCCAGTTGCATGTCCTCGGGCAGGCCCCCCACGTTGTGGTGGGACTTGATTACTGCCGCCGTGGCCGTACCGCTTTCCACCACGTCGGGGTAAAGGGTTCCCTGCACCAGGAAGTCCACCTGTCCCAGTCTGGCGGCTTCCTCTTCAAAGACCCGGATGAATTCCTCTCCGATGATTTTGCGCTTTTGTTCCGGGTCGGTTACTCCCGCCAGGCGGTTCAGGAAGCGCCGGCTGGCGTCCACGTGGATCAGCGGGATGTGAAACTGCTCGCGGATGATCCTGACCACTTGCCCGGCCTCGCCCTGGCGCAACAGGCCGTGGTCCACAAAAATGCAGGTCAACTGGTCACCGATAGCCCGGTGGACCAGTACGGCGGCCACCGAGGAATCCACGCCGCCGCTTATGGCACAGAGGGCGCGCCTATTCCCCACCCGGGCGCGGATTTCCTTGATGGATTCTTCAATAAAGGAACCCATGGTCCAGCGGCCCTGGCAGCCGCAAACATCGTAAAGGAAATGGCGCAGGATGTCCTGGCCCTTCGGAGTATGTATAACTTCCGGGTGGAACTGCACGGCGTAAAGCCTGCGCTCCCGGTTGGCCATGGCGGCCACGGGAGCCAGTTTCGTGCGGGCGATGACCGTAAACCCCGGAGGCGGGGCCTCAACCCGGTCGCCGTGGCTCATCCAGCATTGTTCAATAGGCTCAAAGCCACAGAAGAGGTCGTGGGTGTCAAGTATTTCCAGGGCCGTTTTGCCGTACTCGTGGTGTTCCGCCCGGGTAACCACTCCTCCCAGTTGCCTGGTCATTAGCTGCATGCCGTAGCAAATGCCCAGGATGGGGATGCCCAGATCATAAATGGCCGGGTCCACGGTGGGTGCTCCGGGCTGGTAGACGCTGGCCGGCCCGCCGGAAAAAACGATGCCCCGGGGATGATGTCTTTTGATTTCATCAAGGGGCGTGGTGTAGGGCAGCATTTCACAGAAAACTTTTAACTCCCGGATACGGCGGGCGATGAGATGGCTGTACTGGCCCCCGAAGTCCAGGACAATGACCATCTCCTGTTGGTCTTGAACGGACATGGTGCGGATAACCTCCCGGTTTTTCTGCCTTAAAAAATGTCCAGTCAACCCGCTTAAGGCACGGCGTTGTCCCGCTTACTCATCTGAAACATTTACAAGTTCAATTTTCCCTCTGCTCCTTGCCGCTATAGACTTCCCGTTTCAGGATCAGAATATCCCGCAGGTGGCGGTAGCGGCCGTCATAATCCAGGCCGTAGCCGACCACGAATTCATCGGGGATGACGAAACCGTTGTAGTCCACCTGCACGTTTACTTTGCGCCGGCTGGGCTTGTCCAGGAGGGTGCAAATTTTTAAACTGGCCGGACCCCGGGTGAGCAGGTTTTCCCGCAGGTAGTTCAACGTCAGGCCGGTATCGACAATATCCTCGACGATTAAAACGTCCAGGCCCTCGATGTTTTGCTCCAGGTCCTTTAAAATGCGCACTACCCCTGAGGACTCGCTGGAGGCACCGTAACTGGAGACGGCCATAAAGTCCAGGCGTACCGGGATGTTCAGGCAGCGTACTAGGTCGGCCATAAAGATGACCGCGCCTTTTAATATGCCGACCACCAGCAGTTCCTTCCCGGCATAGTCCTGAGAAATCTCCGCCCCCAGTTCGCGCACCCGCCGGGCAATCTCCTCTTCAGTAATTAAAACTCTTTCCATATCCTCGTGCAAAGAAACACCACTCCTGAAAACAAAAAATGCAGCAGCAACGCCGCGTTCTTTAAAGTCCTTAATTTATAATAAAAGAAAAAACGGGTAACGTCAATTATTTGTCGAAAGTCATACCGGCGGGTTGATGTTCATTTCCCGATTAAAATCCCACAGCTTCAGACCCACCGAAAGGCCCGTTATATTTCCCGGTCCTTTGGCCTCCAGAACGGCCTGGCAAATGCGGTGGTTCTGCGGATCAATCCACAACTTGCAGTCGTAGTCTGTGTACTTCAACTCCAGGTAGGAATTGTCCAAAAGGGGCTGGCATTCCAGCACCAGCATCTGCCCTTCCTTTAGCTTTTCTTTGCCCAGGTAACGGACACCAAGAGCATCCTTAAATTTTAAAAACCCCAGGGGGTTAAATTCGGCCACAAAGAGTTCCGACTGGGCCAGCCGGTTTCCTTCCATAGTAAGCCACTTTTTGGTCCACAGATCCCGCATATAGGTGGTATCCCCCACCTGGATGAACTCCACGGGGTTGTTGTACATGGTGCCCTTAATGTGTATGCGGTCGGGAGCCTGCCGTTCCCCTTCCACCCGGCTGAGTACGCCGTCCTGGCCCAGCCTGGCTTCCACCCGGTAACGAAAGCTTTTGCTGGTGGCCGTTTTTTCCAGGGCTTCCGCCAGCAGCTGTTCGGGAGCTATCTCCGGTTCGGGAACCAGTCCCCCTGATAATCCCCAAAGGGCCAGGAGGAAAAGGAGCAGACCCAGAATGGCCAGCAGGTATTTCTTGCGCAAAATCAACCAGTGCGGCCCGCGCATTGGTTCCATGGCTCTTCCCTCCTTCCTGCTGTGAAAACAATATGTTCCGGCGGGGGAAAATATGACCATTAAGTGGAAAGATGTGGCCATCTCCAAGGGGAATCCGGAAATAGATCTTTTCACCTTGTATTTAGCAGGGTATAATGGCAAAGGTAAGGCCCTCAATTGCCTGCCTGCCTTTTGCACGCGTTCTCCGGTGATCCTCGCAGGCGCTTGGGAAGCATTTTAACAACGGGAGAGGTTTGGCGTGGAAATCAGGGAAATGCAGCAGGAAGTGGACCGCTGGATCAGCCAATTTGAAGAGGGTTACTGGCACCCGCTGGCCATGCTGGCCCGCCTGACCGAAGAGGTGGGTGAGCTGGCCCGGGAGGTCAACCATCTCTACGGTCAGAAACCGAAAAAACCCGGGGAACCACCGGGAGATCTGGCCCTGGAACTGGCCGACGTGCTTTTTATAATCGTCTGTTATGCCAACTCCCTGGGCATTGACCTGGAAGAGGCCTTCTGCCGCATGATGCAAAAATACCGGCAGCGGGACAGCGACCGCTGGACGAAGAAAAAGAGCGATAGCAAGGAGTGTGAAGAGATTGGCTGAAATCAAACCCTTCAGAGGACTGCGCTACGCTTCCGGTGTGGGGCCCCTGGCCGACCTGGTGACCCCGCCTTACGATGTCATTGATGCAAAAGCCCAGGACGACTACTACCGGCGCCACCCCTACAATATCATCCGCCTGGAGTACGGCAAGGTCTATCCCGGGGATGATGAAAGCAATAACCGTTACACCCGGGCGGCAGCCGATTTTACCGCCTGGCGGGAAAAAGGTGTGCTGGTGCCGGAAGAATCACCGGCATTATATCTTTACGAGCAGGAATTTAGCGCCGGTGGAAAACGTCTGGTACGCAGCGGAATGATCTGCGCGGTTAAGTTGGAACCCTACGAGAAGGGCGTGGTTCTGCCCCACGAGGAGACCCTGCCCAAGCACAAGGAAGATCGCCTGGCGTTGATGCGGGCCTGCCGGGCCAATTTCAGCCCCATTTTCGGTCTTTATGCCGATGAGGAAATGACCGTGGACAACCTTTTGCGGCCACGAGCCGGCCGGTCGCCGGACCTGGACTTTACCGATGAAAACGGCCATGCCCACCGCCTGTGGGTGATCACGGACCCCGCCGTTATCGAGCAGGTGCGGCAGGCCATGGCCGGCAGTCGCATTTTCATTGCCGACGGCCACCACCGCTACGAAACGGCCCTGGCTTACAGCCGGGAAAGGCGGCAGGAGGAGGGCAACCCCGCTGGACCGGGGCCTTATGATTACGTAATGATGACCCTGGTCAACCTGTACGATCCCGGTCTGGTGGTGTTGCCGACCCACCGCCTGGTGCGCAACGTTGAGGGCCTGGATGTGGAGGAACTCTTGGGTAAGATACAGGAGCATTTTGAGATAGAGGTCTTCCCTCTTGCCCCCGGCTACGGCAACTTTTACGATTTCATCAAAGAACTGGCTACCCGGGGGGGCTTCACGGGAGATGCCCGGCCCGGCGCGGGCCCCCTTTCCCACCGTCACTCCTTCGGCCTGTACTGCGGCAGTGGGCGCCTGTATCTCTTGACCCTGCGGGATGAAGGGGCGTTGCCCCGCCTGATGCCCGCCGGCCATTCCGCCGCCTGGCAGGGGCTGGATGTTTCGGTGCTGCACCACCTGATCCTGGACCGCCTTCTGGGCATCGGCGGTGCGGAGCGGGCCAGGGAGAGCCACCTCACCTACACCCGGGAAGAGGCGGGAGCACTGAAAGCCGTGGACGAAGGCGAATACCAGCTGGCCTTCTTCCTGAACCCCACCCTGGTGGAGGAGGTCACGGCGGTGGCCGCCAACGGCGAGAAAATGCCCCAGAAATCCACTTTCTTTTACCCCAAGCTGATAACGGGTCTGGTTATCAATCCGCTTTTTTGATGTTAACTCATTGTTAAACTGATTGGGCGGCGGCCGTCCCCCGTGGACCGGAGGAACGTCCGCCGCCCGTTGTTGTCAGGGAGCGCCCATGGGATAAAATCAGGTTAAATCAGGATGGGATGTCACGCCAGGGCACCCGGTTCCGCCGCTGCCAGGGCCGCAGCAGCCTCCCGGACACGGGCCGCTGCCTCCCCATTTCCTTCCCGTTCGAGATACATGGCGTAGGCGTTCAGGTCCTCCGGTGTCAGCTCTAAAAGGTTGATCACCTTTTCTTTTCCTTCAAGATCCTGAAAACGGAAAGTTCCTTCGGTTATAAAACGGGTAAACACACGCAGGTACAGCACCCTGTAGATCAGTTCATTTACAGTTAGACCCGGGCAAATAATGACACCGAGAAGGTTTTCCACGCCTTCCCGGAGGGAAGGTTCTAAATTATCTTCCTCTATCTTTGAGGCAAGGATTCTGGCTAATTCTTCCATGAAAAAGGGATAATCTTTCGACAGTACGTCCTCATTTACCACTTTAAGTAAATCAATATGGGTACCATAATTCTCGGGGGCATATTTCAGGTGTGCCGGTGGGACTTTTATTTCCTTAATGAACCTATTTAATGATATTAGGCTTTCCAGTATGGTATGCAAGGGTAAGGTAAGCGGGATCTCTCCTTCCGCCAGCTTGAGCAGCACTGGTCTGGCCTTTTCGTAGAGGTTTTTGGATATATCCTTTTCAATAAAGGGGAATCTTTCCATGAGCTCCGCTACCGCGCGTGCTTTTTCCTCTTCCGGACCGGCCTCGATTTCCGCTAACTTTTCCCTGTATTCATTCATGTCCTGCAGCGTGGCCCGCAGCACGGCCATGCCTACAGTTTCCGCGTCGCCGGCCTCCAGGAGAAGACAAAGCATGGCGATAATCAGTTCAATGTCCTGCTCCGTGTGCTCGCCCGCACCCAGGATGTCCTGCAGGGTGGCAATAATATGTTCGCCAAATTCCCGCGTAAAGAGTTCACGGGTCACATCCTGGTAAAAGTCTTCGTCTTCAGAGGCTTCTTTTCCAGCGGAAGCCAGCTTTTGCAGTTCGGATACGGGAAAGCGCAGGTGGCGAAGGTGCCCGTGGCGGCGCAAAAGTTCGGTAAATTGTCCTTCCAATGTATCCAGGTAGGTTTGAAAGGCTTCTTCATCCTGTTCGGCAATTTTATTTAAAAAAGCGGCCAGCGTGCGCCCAATTGTTTCCCCGCCGGGCGAGTCGACTTCCCTGCTCCGGATGCCGGCCGCCAGCCCCAGCGCTTCGACAAGGTGAGGGAAGCGCTTTGCCGCTTCTCCGGCCGTTTTGCGGATGGCCTCCGTTTCCTCTTGAACGCTTCTCAGGCAGCATTTTTTGTACTTGCGGTTGCTGCCGCAAAGGCAAGGCTCGTTGCGATCGGGCTTGTAAAAAGAAAACCTGGCCATGTAATTGCTCCTTTCAGTAATATGTTTCCTTTGAGCTTCAACCGTAAGCAAAGCTAATTTCCCGGTGCTTGTATAGTAGAGCTTTGATCTTGTCGAGAATCTGTTTCTTTGATTCAACTGGTAGATTGTACCGTTTCATGGTTCTTCCTTCCCTTGCTGTGCAAGCTACCTACAAAAACGCTTGTGTTTTAGTGCATTCTTTACCGGGCCGCCGGGCGGAGGCGGTGGAGGATGTTCCGGGCCAGGTTCAGGGCATAGCTCATCTCTCCCACCCGCAATAGCCAGCAGCTTAAGAAATAAAAGCACCCGCCGGCGGTGATCAGCACTCCCAGGCGCAGCCCCTGCAGCACAAAACCGGCCAGGCTCCCGCCGCCCGGGGAATTCCCCGCCAGGCCCTCCAGGAAGGGCCAGCCCATTAACGCCAGCCCCCGTACATCAAGCCACCATACTAAAAACCCCATTAACAGGGAGGCCGCGAGAATGCGCCCCGTTTCCCGTAGCAGGGCCGTCCCGCCAATATGCCCCAGCCGGCGGCGCAGCAGCCAGAACAAGAGCATGCAGCCAACCCCCGCGGCCGTGGAGGTAGCCAGGGCCAGCCCCGCCAGGCCGGTGTACCGGACCAGGATCAGGTTTAAAACGACGTTTACGGCCACGGCCACCAGGCCCGTAACCATGGGAGTCCAGGTATCCTGCAGGGCATAAAAGGCCCGGTTGAGGAACTCCCGCCACATCAGGAAAAGCAGGCCCGGAGTGTAAAAGAGGAGTGCTACGGCAGTCATGCCGGCATCCCGGGCGTCAAAGGCGCCCCGCTGAAAGATAAACTGCACCAGGTCCTTCCGGAGAACCATCAATCCCACTGTCAGGGGAATCAAAACAAAAGCCAGCACCCGTAAACCCCTGCTTAAACCCGCCAAAAAGCCGGTGGAATCCTCCAGGGCCGTCCGTTCCGTCAGGGTGGGGTAAAGCACGGTAATCAGGGGAATGGCAAAAAGGCCCTGGGGCAGGTTTAAAATCCGCTGGGCGTAATTAAGGGCGGAAATGCTGCCTTCGGCCAGGCTTGAGGCCAGCATGCGGTCTACAATCACGTTTAACTGGTTGGCCCCCACGCCAATCAACACCGGCCCGGCCAGCCAGAGCATTTTCTTTAAGGCCGGGTGGCGCCAGTTAAAGACCGGGCGGTAGCTGATGCGCCGCCGGTAAAAGGCCGGCACCTGGATGAGAAACTGGCTAACCGTGGCCGGCACCGTGGCCCAGGCCACCCCGGCAATGCCCCCGTAAGCCCCGGCCAGCAAAATGCCCCCGATCATGATGATGTTATAGGGAATGCCCATAAAAGCCGGGGCGGCGAAGTGCTGGTGGGCATTGAGCACCCCCTGAGCCCAGCCCACCATGCCCATGATCACCACCATGGGCAGCAGCACCCGCACCAGCTGGGTGGTAAGCGCCGCCTGCTCCGGGGTGAATCCCGGGGCCAGGATGCGCACCAGCCAGGGAGCCGCCGGCAGCCCCAGCAGGGCAATGACTAAAAGGGCGCCGGTGACGGCGTGAAAACTGGTCCAGATCAATACCGGCAGCTCGGACCTTTTATCCGGCCGGTGGATGTACTCGCTGAAAAAGGGAATACCCACGGTGGTAATGGTAGTACCCACCAGGCCAAATAACAGTGCCGGAATGATCATGGCCACCAGGTAGGCATCGGTGGCAGCGCTGGCCCCGAAGGCCGCCGCTAAGACCGCCTCCCGGCCAAACCCCATGATTTTGCTTAAAATGGTGGCGCCCATGACCAGCGCCGTGGCCCGGGCGATCCGTCCCTGGTTGGTCAGTTTGTAAATTCACCTCGATTTCCGGCAACATCTAGTCATATCCAAATAATAACACGCCCGGCACGGAACGGACAAGTGGTCCCACTTTTCACTTGTTCCGCCTCCGCAAAGTGATTTACACTTTAATCAGTCAAGGTTATTATCAAATAACAGTTTTCGCATTTTCTCTTATGAAGGTAGTAAGATCCCGTTTGAATAAGGCCGAAATTTCCCCGTTTTAACCGGCGCCTGGAAATGGAGATTGCCCCTCGATGGCCGATTCCGGCAGCGGCGGGCCGCGATTCCAAAGCCCAGGCAGGGCTAAATTGCCTCCCCTGGCTGGAAATGTTATAATTTTTATAGAGACTCGCCCTTGAAAACCCACCCTCTTGTGGGGTGGATCGAGCGGGGCATCGCCCGTTAGGGCGACAAATGTATTCACAAACACCCGTTCTAGTGCTATAATCATGCTATGAATGGAAAAACGAACCACTGCGTTATAACATCAATTACCATATCGTGTTTTCCCAAAATACCGGCATAAGGTAATTACCGGCAGGGTAGAAGACGTTGTAAAACTGACAATCCAAGAAATCTGCAACGCTTACGGATACACACTCATCCAGATGGAAACCATGCCGGATCACCTGCACATTTTCCTATCGGCTCCGCCCACGGTGGCTCCTACCGATATTGTCCGGAAACTCGAAAGCATCACCGCCAACAAAATATTCTCTGCTTTCTCCGGCCTTAAGAGCGGGTTTTGGAGTAGAAGCTACTATATCGGCACCGCCGTTAATGTAAGCGCTGAAACTATCCGCAAATACATCGAAGCGGCCATCGACCCGGGCGAAGTGCATGCCCTGACCATCACCGACGGCGATGATGCTTTGGTGATCAGCGGCAGGCTGCTCCGTTCGCTCAACCGCTTGAGAAACAAGGTGCTGCGGCAGTTGCAACGGGCCATCTCCAAAACGAAGGAAGGTTCCAGGAAGCGCAGGAAACTCCTGGCTAAAAAGTACCGTTTCCTCAACTGGATCGAACGGCGGATAGAACATATTCTGCACACCATTTCCGCCCGGGCCGTTCGCTGGTGCCTGAAAAGGAGCGTTAAAACGGTTTACATCGGCAACCCGGAAGGTGTGCGCGAAAGGGACTGCGGCAGACACCACAACCAGCGCATGGGCCAGTGGGCCTTCGGCAAGCTGCGCGATTTGCTGGCATACAAGCTCAAGCGTCACGGCATAGAGCTGATTCCGGTGGATGAGCGTGGCACCTCCGGCACCTGCCCGGTATGCGGGGAGTACACCAGACAGACCGGGCGCGTATACCGGTGCGGCAATGCTTCCTGCGGGTTCACCGGGATTCACCGGGACGTGCTGGGAGCCAGCGGCATCCTTGACAAAGCTTTGGACGGGAGTTTCACCAGGGGCCGCAGGCTGCCCGGGAAAGTGGAATACCTGCGGCCGCAAGTGCTGGCGCCGCAAAAAGCAGCCTGACGTATCTACGATGAGTAGTAGACGCC
>NZ_FQZM01000085.1 GCF_900142025.1 Desulfofundulus thermosubterraneus DSM 16057
GGAAGAACATTTCCCCCGGACAGGGCAAAAAGAAACACCAGACATAAGAAAAGAAGTACAGCTTTTTTAATCCCTGGCATTAAAGACCCTCCGTCATATGATTCTTTTTCTGCATGCTGACAAAATTACACGCCCCCTCCCTTAACCTTGACGTCGAAAGCCGCTTATATAAACCGGTTGCCTCCACCACCTCCTTTCCCGGTTCCTCTTTACTGAACCTACCCCCACCACTGCCGCTTTTTCTTGAGTAGGAGGTAGATGAAAAAGGGAGAGCCCATCAGGGCGGTGATAATCCCTACCGGAATTTCCGCCGGCGCAATGATGGTCCGCGCCAGGGTATCGGCCAGAAGCAGGAGCACCGCTCCCATCAGGCAGGAGCAGGGGATCAAAAACCGGTTGTCGCTGCCCACAAGCATCCGGCAGATGTGCGGCCCCACCAGGCAGACAAACCCGATGATGCCGGTGAAGGCCACCGTAGCTGCAGCAGCAAGGGTAGCCAGAGTTAGGGTATAAACCCTCAGGCGCCCCACTTTGATCCCCAGACTGGCCGCCACTTCCTCCCCGGCCCCCAGGACGTTGAGATCCCAGGCGTACAGGAGCAGTCCGGCCATACAGAACAGCACCACCGGAGTAAGCAGCATCACCGTCTGCCAGTCCGCTCCCCAGAAGCCGCCCATCAGCCAGACGACGAGTTCCTTTAAGGCATCGTTATTGGAAATGTATTTTAAAAGCGATACCCCTGCCTGGAAGAGATAGCCCACGGCCACCCCGCCCAGAACCAGCGTTTCGGGTGCCATACCCTTAAACCGGGCCAGGGAGAAAGCCAGGAGTGTGGTCAACCCCCCGAAGATGAAGGCGTTGGTAACGATGAGCCAGCGCGATACGTCGAGGTAGTTCCCGCCCACCAAGCCCGTCCCCAGCACGATGGCCAGGGCCGCCCCAAAGGCCGCGCCGCTGGAAAGCCCCATCGTGTAGGGCGAGACCAGGGGATTGCGCAGCACCCCCTGCATCACCGCCCCGGCCCCGGCCAGGCTCATCCCGGTGATGGTGGCCAGCAGAATGCGGGGGAGGCGGATCTCCCAGACCACCGTCTCGGCCAGATCACTTTCCAGGGTTACCGGCACACCCAGATGGGAAAGAATTACCCGCCAGACGTCCGCCACACTTATCCCGGCGGCTCCCACCGCGGTAGCCACCAGGGCAGTAGCACCGGTTAAGCCGAGCAAAACACCGACCAGGAGGATTTTCCGACCAATGTGGCGGGAATATGCCGTTTTAATAGCACTTATATCTGCCCCCGGACCAGGGCCACCTACTTCGACGGATAAACCCATACGCCTTTAAGCTCCTCCCCGTAGAACTTCTTGAGCATCTCCCGGTGCACCGCCTCCGGGTCTATGTCTTTAAAGAGCTCCGGGTGCAGCCATTTGGCTAGATAACAGAGGCCAACCACACTCCGCGGCCCAACGGCTATAGAAGATGAAATCAGGTAGACGTGTTTCCCTTCCACCGCCGCAGTAGTTTTGAGGGCTGGCCGCGCCATGATCTTTTGCTGTAATGAAGCCAGCTCAGTTACCGTTTTGGCCTCGAAACCGATGCCTCTTGTTGTAACACCCCCATAATCAGCAGAAACGTGCTTGACCACCACCTGTGGGTTCTTTGCCGCCACCCACTCCGGTGTAACCGTGGGGTAAGCTAAGCGAAGCGGTGTTACTATATTGAGGCCGCCGGCCCGCTCAATCAGCTCATGGGTGCCGGTACCAACACCGGAACTTCCCCACTCTTTCGTCGAGCTTTCCGAGTATACCCTCGGTTTCTGATTTGGTCGCAGCTTTTGCGTTCTTTCCGAAATCATCCGCCAGTGCTTTTCAATATAATCCGCATATGCGTTCGCACGCTTCGAGCACTGGAAAATCAGCCCCAGGGTCCGGATCTCGTTGCCCAAAAAATTCTGGTTGTATCCGTAAACTCTCATTACGGGAATCCCCGCCCGCTCGAGCTGTTTCCTGATTTCCGGTTTCATAGCCCACTCCAGCACCAGGTCGGGCTTCAGGGAAATGATCAGCTCTACGTTAGGTGTAACTGCGCTACCAACACTGGGCACTTTCTCAACGTAGCCAAGCCACTTCTGGTTTTTCTTCGTATAGTCGTAAACACCCACGACTTTTTTTTCTTGCCCCAGTGCCTTAAGAATCTCCGCCTGGTAGCTTCCCGTAACAACCACCCTCTGGGGCGGAGAGGGCACGCGGACTGTACGCTTTTCAATCTCTCCTTGGGGAGTAACGAAATGCTCCGTAACCGTTATCCTCTTCTGCCGTACAGCCGCTGCAGGCTCCGAAGCCTCCATCACTTTGTCTCTACCGGTACGGATCACCACCGTGCGCTGCGTCTCGTCCCAGTCCACCTTGGCGCCCAGCGACTCGCCGATAAAGCGCAGGGGCACCAGGGTGCGGCCGTCTAATATCTTCCCCGGCATGTCCAGGGCCACCGGTTTACCGTT